>JBOGVA010000024.1:0-26236 GCA_050692195.1 Actinomycetota bacterium
GGTCATGTCCGAACGCCTGGGGCATTCGTCGATCTCGATCACCCTGGACGTCTACAGCCACGCCGTACCGGCGTTGCAGAAGGACGCGGCGGACCGGATCGCGGCCTTGATCTACGGGGCCTGACAGGACTGCTTCACGGCCCCCGTTAGCATTTCGTTAGCAACAGGGCGGCACGGGGCCGATCGCGGGACCGGACGGGAACGGCGAAAACGGGCGTTGACCTGCGGCTTTCCTTGTCGGGCCGGGCGGATTTGAACCGCCGACCTTCTGACCCCCAGTCAGACGCGCTAACCAAGCTGCGCCACGGCCCGTATGGCTCGATTCTACTTGTCCGCGCGGGCTCTCCGGTCTGCTCGACGGGATCGCCCCGGCCGGGACCTCCCCTTGCCTCGACGGGCCCTGAAGAGAAGCCGCACCGGCACCCCCCCTAGGCCGAACTCCCGGCGAAGAACCCCTTCGAGGTACCTGCGGTAAGAGGGGCCAGGATCGCCCGAGCCGAAGAGCACGAATGTCGGAGGCCCGGTCGAGACCTGCGTCCCGTATTGGATACGCCCGGCCCTGCGGGGTGGAGGATGAGCCGAGACGGCGGCTTGCAGCACCCGGTTGACCTCGGACGTCCGGGCCCGGCTCGACCAGGACTCGTGGACGCCGAGCAGCGCGGGGAGGATCCCTTCGACCCCCAGACCCGTCAGCGCCGAAGTTCGCAGCACCGGCGTCCCGGGAAACAGCTCGAGCTCGCGCTTCAGGTCCACGAACAGCTCGCCCCGGTCCTCGCTCGGCACCAGGTCCCACTTGTTCAGGGCGGCCACCAGGCCTCGGCCGGCCTCCACCACACGAGCGGCCACCCGCTTGTCCTCGCGCGTCAGTCCCTCTCGTGCATCGATCACCAGAAGCGCCACGTGGGCCGAGTCGATCGCCTGAAGGGAGCGGACCAGGCCGTAGTAGTTCACTCCTCGGGCCTCGACGTGACGCCGGAATCCGGCGGTGTCGATGAAGCGAAGATCCCGGTCGTCCACCCGCACCACCGAGTCGATGGCATCCCTGGTCGTGCCGGGCTCTTCGTGCACGACCGCGCGCTCCATCCGCACCAGCCGGTTGAACAGGGAGGACTTTCCGACGTTCGGCCTTCCCACGAGGCAGAACCGAGGCTCACCCTCGAGTAGAGGTAGATCTCCCTCCGGGAGCAGGTCCAGGACCCGATCGAGCAGGTCGCCGGCACCCCGCCCATGGAGGGCCGATACGGGAACAGGCTCACCCAGGCCCAGCGCACGGAACTCCGCCGCCAGCGACTCTCCTGCCTCCGAGTCCACCTTGTTGGCCACGACCAGCACCGGCACTGGGGACCGTCGCAACTGGTGGGCCAACGCTTCGTCCTCCTCGAGGATCCCCGCGGCGGCATCGACCACGAGCAGGACGAGGTCCGAGGCTTCGGCAGCCCGGGCGGCCTGCTGGGCCACCAGGGCCTGAACTCCAACCGGGCGGGTGGTAATCCCGCCGGTGTCCACCAGGAGAAAGGTCCTTCCCCCCCACTCGGCAGGGAGCTCGACGCGATCTCTGGTCACGCCGGGGGACTCATGGGCGATCGCTCGACGCCGTCCGACCAAGCGGTTCACCAGGGTCGACTTGCCCACGTTCGGCCGCCCCACCACGGCTACGATCGGTCCGTCCGGAGAGGTCACGGGGCCACCCCGGGCAGCGCCAGACCGACGAGCCGGAGGGTCTCGGCCAGGACCTCCTGCGGCGAGAGGGTGGTGGTGTCCAACACATGGGCATCGGGGGCGGGGGACAACGGGTTCGTCCTCGCGTCGAGCTCGTCCCTTCGGGCGACTGCCTCCCGGACGCCAGGCCCGCCCCCCCGCTCCCGCCTCCGACGATCGGCCCGCACGTCCGACACCGCTGACAGGAAGACCTTCAGGTCGGCGTCCGGGAAGACCACCGTCCCGATGTCCCTTCCCTCGATCACACCTCCGGCCGCCCCCAGCGCGCGCTGCTTGGCCCGGAGGATCGACCGTACCCCTCCGTGCCTGGCCACCGTGGAGACCACCGCCTCCACGCGTGGCGACGCGAGCATCCGCCCCGGCCTGCCCCCATTGATCAGGAGGTCTCGAGGAGCATGATCGCGATCGAGGTCGAAGCGGAGGCTCCGCGCCATGGCTTCGAGGCCGACCTCGTCATCCGGATCCACCCCCCGAACCAACGCCGTGGCCGCAAGCGCCCGGTACATGAGGCCCGTGTTGATGTACGCAAGCCCGAGCCGAGTGGCCAGCCTTCGGGCGAGAGTGCTCTTTCCCGCGCCGGCTGGTCCATCGATGGCGATCACCGGTGCTCGGTTGGGTCGTTGCCGGGGCATGGATACGCCTAGCATCCCATGCTCTGGAACGACCTCTGGAGTGGCCCCTAGGAAGTCGAGGGTTTCACGTGGAATCCCCGGTCGTCAGGCATAAGGCTCAACCTGTACGTTAGCGTCGGAGGTTCCCCAGGCGCTTCGGTTCAGCGCGGCGAGGCCTGGCTGATCCCGGCTACGCTGTACAGCTCGCCAACCTCCCGGGAATTCAGCGGTCGAATCTTGCCGGGGGCCAGGTTGCCCAGCCGGACCGGCCCGGTCCGCACCCGGATCAAACGCCGAACGGGAAAACCGATCGCGTCGAACATCCGGCGAACTTCCCGCTTCCGACCTTCACCCATCACGATGGCCACGGCCGACCGGTCCCTACTCCGCTGGACGGGGCCCACGCGGAGGGCTCTGGCGATGCCGTCCTCCAGAGCGATCCCCCGGGTGAGTGCTCTGGCGGCGCTTCCGGGCAGGACGCCCTCCACCTCGACCAGGTACTCCTTCTCCACGCCGAAACGAGGATGCTGGAGGCGCTCGGCCAGCGTGCCGTCGTTCGTCAGCAAGAGTAGCCCCTCGGAGTCGCGGTCCAGCCTCCCGACGGGGAAGACGCGAGGCCCGGGGGGCAGGAAGCCGGCCAGGGACCGTTTGGCATGGGGGTCTCGAATCGTCGTCGTGACGCCCGTCGGCTTGTGGAAGGCGAAGTACCGGAGGTCCGGGTGCGCGGGTATGAGCACCCCGTCGACGGTGATCTGGTCGACGCGAGGGTCGACCTTGTCTCCAAGCTGGGCGATCCTTCCCTCGATCCGTACGCGGCCCTGCTCGATCAGCTCCTCCGCTCCCCGGCGCGATCCGTACCCGACGCGTGCCAGGGTCCGTTGCAACCGCTCGGCACCCTCGGGAGGACCCGGTCCCTCGATGGCCCGTCCGGGCTCAGGCCGGTGGTGCCTCGGTTCCCTGCTCGACACCGGCCTCACTCAACAGCGGGGTAAGAGGCGGAAGGTCCGCCAGGGAGGGAAGTCCCAGCCGCTCCAGGAACACGGGGGTGGTCCCGTAGAGCGTGGCCCGGCCCGGCCCGTCGGCTCGGCCCACCTCCTCGACCAGCCCCCGATCCACCAGGGCGCGGAGGACACCGTCGGAATCAACACCTCGGATGCTCGAGACCTGATGCCTGGTCACGGGCTGCTTGTAGGCCACGATCGACAGGGTCTCGAGCGAGGCCTTGGTCAGGCGAGCATGGCGGCCGGCCACGATGAACTGCTCGACAAAAGGCGCCGCCTCCGGGTGCGTCATCAGTCTCCACCCGCCCGCCACCTCCTTGAGGACCAGGCCGGACCCGCGGCTCGCGTAGCCCGCGGCCAACTCGCCCAGCATGACCTCGACCTCCCGACGCCCCGTTTCGACCGCCTGGGCCAGGACCGAAGCAGGCAGAGGCTCGTCGGCGAGGAAGAGGATCGCCTCCAGCGCTCTCGGGGTCTCCATCGACGGATCCTCCCTCACTTGTCACCCCGCCAGCGAACCTCGATATCCCCGAACACTCCCGCCTGGCTGAGCAGAACCTTGCCCTCACGGTACAGCTCCAGGAGGGCGAGGAACCTCATGACGACCTCGATGCGCTCCGGGCGGTCGTCCAACAGGTCTCTGAACCGCGCTTCACGACTGAGCACCAGCCGGTCCTGGACGGAGCGGAGGGCATCCGCCAGGGAGACCCGGATGGGCGTGACGTGCGAGAGGTCGAGATCGCCCGAAGGGGTGAAGAGGCGGGCCGCGGTGGCCCCAAGGTCCTCCGTCGTGACCTTCTCCATCAGGTCCGGATAGAGATGGACGAACTCGTCGGGCGGGGCGAACGATCGGGCCACCATGAGCGCCGCCGAGCGCATCCGCTCGGCCAGCACCTCCGACATCCGCCGGAAGGCCGCCAGCTCCAGGCTCCTCGCGTACAACAAGTCCGGGGAAGCTCCACCCAGCAGGTCCTCCTCGTCCGACACCGGGGGGCGTGGGAGCAGTCGCCCCACCTTCAGCTCCAGGAGCAGCGCGCAGGTCGCCAGGAACCAAGTCGCCTCCTCGAGGGACCATTCCTCGATGGCTTGGAGACCACGCTGGACGAATCGAAGGGTGATCGGCGCTACAGGCACATCGCAGACGTCCATCTTCTGATCGAGGATGAGCTCCGCAAGCAGGCGAAAGGGCCCCGAATACAGGGGCAGCTCGACGACGAACTCGGCGCTGGACGGTCGGTCTATGCGGGCCATGGTATCGGCGGGCTGCGGCACCTTCAAACATCTGCCGAGGCGCCTGAGAGCACGCCCTCTAGAGGATGCAGCTACCTCCCGCAACCAGAACGCAGATGCCGTTGCCGATGACGCGCACGAAGGCGAAGATCGGCCCGGAGACGATGAAGAAGATCAGCAGCATGAACAGGGCCCCATATTGCTCGAGGTTGGTCATGACCTCCTGAGCCCGGGCGGGAAGGTACCGGGCCACCACACGGGATGCGTCCAGCGGCGGGATGGGCATGACGTTCATGGCCGCGAGGATCACGTTCACGACCACGCAGGCGGAGAGGAAGTTCCCCAGCTCTCCGCCTTCCCCCACGATTCGAAACAGCACCCCGAACAGAAAGGCCAGGGCCACGTTCGCGGCCGGGCCGGCCAGCGAGATGAGGGTGACGTGCTGGTCCGGCCTCCTCATAGCCCAGAGGTTGAGTGGTTGAGGCTTGGCATAGGCGAAGACGAAAGGTGGCCCCCCGAACAGCACGACCAGCAGAAGGATCGCGGGGAGGATGATGGAACCAAAAGGCTCTACGTGAGGTTTAGGGTTCAGCGTCAGGCGGCCTGATAGCTTCGGCGTGAGATCGCCGAGCCGCGTCGCCACGTATGCGTGAGCGTACTCGTGGGCAACCAGCCCGATCAGCAGGCCGACCGCCAGGTACACGACCGAGAGGATGGTGTCGAGGCTCACCGCTGAGCCTCCCGGGATGCCGGCCTCGCCGGCTCGTCGCCGCCGTACCAGCCGAAGATGAGTGGCGGCGCCTCCACCGGTTCCTCGCTCACCGACAGTGCCTCGCGGACGCGTTGGGCTGCGGCGGCCGCCGACTGCTCGTCTCGGGCGTGGACGACCGCGACGGGCACGTCGTTGCCGATGCGGTCTCCGACCTTCGGGAAGAACTCGATCCCCACCGCCGGATCGACCCGGTCGGACTTGCGCATCCTCCCGGCGCCCAGCGAGGCGGCGACCCGGCCGAGGGCCTCGCAGTCGACGGCCGCAACGAAGCCATCGCCACCGCGCACGTCCAGCCGGACATCTGCCTTGGGAAGGACCGCCCAGGGATCGTCCACGACTCGAGCATCGCCGCCCTGGGCCTCCACCATGCGGGCAAAGCGCTCCGCCGCCCTGCCCGAATCGAGCGCCCCCTCTGCCTCCGTGCGGGCCGAGTCCCGGTCCCTCCCCCTGAGGGCCGCCAAGGCCTCCCCTGCGAAGGCTACCGTCAGCTCGCGCAGCCGCCCACCTTGCTCCCCCTTGAGGACCCGGACCGCCTCCGCCACGTCCAGGGCGTTGCCGATCGCCGTCCCCAGTGGCTGGCTCATGTCCGTGACGGCAGCGCGGGCGGCCCGCTTCCAGTACTCGGCCAGGCCCACGCAGACCCGGGCCAGGCGCCCCGCTTCCTCCGGCGTTCTCATGAAGGCCCCGCTCCCCGCCTTCACGTCGAGCAGGATGAGGTCGGAGCCTATGGCGAGCTTCTTCGACATGACGCTTGCCGCGATGAGAGGGATGCTCGCCACCGTGCCCGTAGCGTCCCGGAGCGCGTACAGAGCTCCGTCCGCCGGCACCAGGTCCTTGGACTGACCCGCAACGGCGCAGCCCACCTCCCGCACCTGTGTCTCCAGCTCCTCCGGCGTCAGATCGGTTCGCAGCCCCGGGATCGATTCCAGCTTGTCCAACGTGCCACCCGTGTGCCCCAACCCTCGGCCGGACAGCTTCGCCACGGCCAGCCCCAGCGACGCGGCGAGAGGGGCGAACACGAGTGTGACGCCATCACTCACACCCCCCGTGGAGTGCTTGTCCACCTTCGGGCCGGTCACTCCGGAGAGGGGAAGCGTGGTGCCGGACTCCACCATGGCTCTGGTCACCTCGGCCGTCTCCGCTTCCGACAGCCCGTTCAGGTACGCGGCCATCAGGAACGCAGCCGCGAGGTAGTCGGGCACTTCGCCCCGGGCGTATCCGAGCACGAAAGACCCGATCTCATCCGCGGAGAGTTCCTCGCGATCCCGCTTACGGGCCACCACAGCCCGTGGGTCGAACCCGAACCGGGATGGCACCGGCTAAGCCCCGAGCGCGGCCGCGAAGCTCGTTCCTGCCATGTCCTCCACCTTCACCCCCAGGACATCGGCCACCGTCGCCCCCAGGTCGGCAAACGTCTCCCGGACTCCGAGGTCGACCGGCCGGTCCGTTCTACCTCCCGCCACGAGAACCGGCGTGTACTCTCGCGTGTGATCGGTCGAGGTCGTGATCGTGGGATCACATCCGTGATCCCCAGTGATGAACAGCAGGCCTCCGCCCACCTGATTCCTGAGCTCCGGGAGGCGCCGATCGAACCGTTCGATGCAGTCCGCGTAGCCCGCCGGGTCGTTTCGATGCCCGAACTTGGTGTCGAAGTCCACGAGGTTCGTCATCACCAGTTTGGGATCGGGTCGCCCCAGGTATTCGAGCGTCAGGTCGATGCCATGGTCGTTGGAGCCCGAGTATCGGAACTCGGTCAGCCCGCGGCCGGCGAAGATGTCGCCGATCTTGCCGACACCGAAGACGGAGATGCCGGCATCTCGCACCCGGTCGAGGAGGGTCCGGCCCGGAGGGGGCACGGAGAAGTCCCGGCGGTGCGGCGTTCGAGTGAAATTGCTCGGCTGGCCGGAGAAGGGCCGGGCGATCACCCTCCCCACCCGATGCTCTCCTTGAAGGATCTCCCGCGCGATCTCGCACCATCGGTAGAGGGTGGGAAGGGGCACCACGTCGACGTGACAGCCCACCTGGAACACGGAATCGGCGCTCGTGTACACGATGGGCCGCCCCGTCCGGAGATGCTCTTCTCCGAGCTGCCCGATGATCTCGGTCCCCGAGGCGGCCACGTTGCCCAGGACCTCACGGCCGATCGCTCGCTCGAAGGGCTCGATCACCTCGGGAGGGAACCCGTTCGGATAGGTCGGGAACGGCCGATCCAGGATGACGCCGCAGATCTCCCAGTGGCCGGTGATGGTGTCCTTTCCGGCCGAACGCTCCGTGAGCTTCCCGTGCGCCGTCCCGGTGTCGCCGGCCGGGGGGACGCCCGCCAGCGGCGTCACGTGGCCGATCCCCAAACTCCCGAGGTTCGGTGCATCCAGCCCGCCCACGGCCTCGGCCACGTGTCCCAAGGTGTTGGACCCGGAGTCGCCGTATGCCTCGGCGTCGGGAGCCTCACCGACCCCGAACGAGTCGCACACGAGGAGCAGCACGCGTTCGACCGGAGCGTCCACGTCGCCTCTCTACGCCTACCCGGGCGTCCTTGCGGCCGGCTCTTTCGCCTCGCCGGCGTCCTCGGGGGGACGGCGTCCGGCGAAGCGGGCTCGAGGATGCGCCGCGAAGTATTCTTCGCGGAGCCGCTCTCCCGTCACGAGGGTGTAGATCTGTGTGGTCGACAGCGTGGCGTGGCCGAGCAGCTCCTGCACCACCCGGATGTCGGCACCGCCTTCGAGGAGGTGCGTGGCGAAGGAATGGCGAAGCGTGTGAGGTGTGACCGGCTTGGAGAGTCCCGCCCTGCGGGCCGCCGAATTCAGGATCCTCGCCACTCCCTGGCGCGTGAGCCGTCCGCCTCGCTGGTTCAGGAACAGGGCGCCGCCCGACCGCGCTCCGGCGAGAGTGGGCCGGGCCCGGGTCAGGTACGCGCTGAGAGCCGCCGTGGCGAACCGGCCCAGGGGAACGACTCGTTCCTTGTTCCCCTTGCCCCTGACCAGGACGCTCCCCTCGTCCAGATCGACGTCGTCGACGTCCATCCCGACCTGCTCCGAGACCCGGATCCCCGCCCCATACAGCGTCTCGAGGATGGCGCGGTCTCGTACCCCGGCGGCATCCAGTCCGTCCGGAAACTCCAGGATGGACTGCACTTCGGGCAGACTGAGTGGACGCGGGAGGGTCCTGGGAACCTTCGGACGGGCCACTCCGTCCGCCGGGTTGCTCGAGGTCTCCCCCTCGCGCACCAGGAACAGGTGGAACGTCCTCACCGCCGCCAGGGCCCGGGCCACGGAAGAAGCCCGGTACCTCCTCCCCTCGGAGAACTCGGTCCCTGACAAAGAGGCCACGAACCCGGCAACATGCGCCTCCTCCGCCCGGGTGCCGTCGGGCACTCCCTGGGACGCGAGATACGCGGCGTATCGGCTCAGGTCCCGCCGGTATGCCTCCAGCGTGTTGCGGGCCAGCCCGCGCTCGACGGAGAGGTAGTCGAGGAACCGCGAGATCTGACCGAAGAGGGGATCTCCCACGGGTGGCGTGGCGTCAGCCAATCGCGCCGGGCACGGCCGAAGACACGGGGACCCAGTCCAGGTCGTGCGCCTCGGCCACCGGCTGGTTCGTGAGCGCGCCCCCGTAGGCGTTCAGGCCCTTGGCAAGGGCGGGATCGGCACGAATGGCGTCCTCCAGCCCCCGCTCGGCGATGGCGAGGGCATAGGGCATGGTGACGTTGGTGAGCGCATACGTCGAGGTGTTCGGGACTGCTCCGGGCATGTTGCCCACGCAGTAGTGGACGACGTCGCGCTCGACGAAGGTCGGGTTGGAATGCGTGGTCATCCGGGAGGTCTCCACGCACCCACCCTGATCGATGGAGATATCGATGATCACCGAACCCGGCCGCATGGTGCTCACCATCTCCTCGGTGACTAGCTTGGGCGCCCTGGCGCCGGGTATGAGCACCGTCCCGATGACGACGTCGGCCTCGCGCACTCGCTGCTCGAGCGTCAGTCGGTCGGACATGAGCGTCACGATGCGGCCCTTGTGGATCTGGTCGATGAAGCGCAGCCGGTCCAGGTTCTTGTCCAGAACGATGACCTCGGCCTCCATACCGGCTGCGATCCAGGCCGCGTTCGATCCGGCCATCCCCGCTCCCAGCACGAGCACCTTGGCCGGGCGGACTCCCGAGACGCCGCCCATCAATATCCCGCGCCCCCCGTATTCCTTCTCAAGGAGCCGCGCGCCGACGTGGGGCGCCATGCGGCCGGCCACCTCGCTCATCGGAGCCAGGAGCGGCAACCGCCCGTCGGGAAGCTGCACGGTCTCGTAGGCCACCGCGGAGACCTTTCGATCTGCCAATAGCTCGGTGAGCTCCCTGCTCGCCGCGAGATGCAGGTACGTGAACAGGATCTGCCCCTCCTGGAGCAGGTCGTACTCGCTCGGGATCGGCTCCTTGACCTTGAGGATCATCTCGGACTCGCGGAACACCTCCTTCGCCGTCTCAACGACCTCCGCGCCGGCTCGCACGTATCGCTGCTCGGGCAGGCCAGATCCTGCAGCTGCGTCTTTCTGGATCAACACGCGGTGGCCGGCGTGCGTGAGCTCGCGGGCGCCCTCCGGGGTGAGGGCCACGCGGTACTCGCTGTCCTTGACCTCTTTCGGAACGCCGACGATCACGGGGGTCTCCTGGTCCGGTTTGAGCCCGTTCAGCATAACGGGCCGCCAGGCGGCGAAGCCCCAATGGAGGTCCTCCATGACCACGGACACGCCGCGGTCCGTCTCAACCCGCCTGGTCCAACGACCGATCCCTACATCGGAACCCTGCCCGGCACGATGCGTTCGTCCGGAGAGAGAAGAGGTAGGCGACCTGACATACGTCCCGCGGCACGTGGCAGCGGGGGCCCGACGAGACAACCTGAGTACGAAGCTCGGCCTCACGCTATTGCTGCTCGCCCTCCTGGGAGTCCTCGCCGGGGCCGGCACATGGTCCGCTTTCAGCGCAACGACGGAGAACACCGGCAACGCGTTCGACGCCGGCAGCGTGATCATCTCGGACGACGACGCCGGCTCGGCGATGCTGTCCTTGACCAACGCCAAGCCCGGCGATTCCGACACGTCGTGCATCATGGTGACCTACACCGGGTCTCTGCCCGCAACCGTGCGACTCTACGGAACCACGGCGGGAACGGGCCTGGACCAATACCTGGACCTGACGGTCACGCGGGGCACGAAGGTCTCCGGGTTCGACTCCTGCGCGGACTTCGTGCCCGATCCAACGGATTACATCGGGCAGGGAGCCGGCGTCATCTACGTGGGCACCTTGCAGGGATACCCGGACAGCTACGCGGGGGGGATCGTCGATCCGACGGCCGGATCTCCGGAGACGTGGACCAACCCCGAGACCCACTCGTACAAGTTCACGGTCACCGTGCAGGACGACGGAGGCGCCCAGGGCCTGAACGCGACCCAGACGTTCACCTGGGAGGCCCGGAACATCTAACGTGGCCACGATAGCGGTTCCCACCGCTTCCGGACGCTTTGGCCGCGGACTGTCCATGGCCGTACACGTCCTGCTCGCCTCCATCACGCTGTGCCTCCTGACCCTGATCGTGCTCTGGGGAACCGGGTTCCGTCCCCTGATCGTTCACAGCGGGAGCATGGCTCCGTCGATCGAGGTTGGGGACTTGGCCATCACCAAGCTGGTCCGACCGGCGTCCGTCGCCGTGGGAGAAGTCATCACCTTCCGAGACCCATCGCGGTCGCAGACGCTGGTCACTCACCGAGTCGTGAGGAGAGACTTGACGGGGGCCCGATACTTCTTCACCACCCGAGGGGATGTCAACCATGCCATCGAGCGATGGTCCGTCGAGGCCGATGGGACCGTCGGGAGACTTGTGCTCAGGGTCCCCAACATCGGATATGGGCTTTGGTGGGTGACGGCTCCCCACATCCGGATCACGCTGGTCGGTGGGGCCATCCTGATCCTCGCCGGGGTGGCCGTCCGCCGGATCTGGTTTCGCTGAGAGGAGGCGCCTTGCGCCGGGGAACGGTGCTGATGGCCTCTTTGGTTCTCGTCGTCCTCGGGTCACGCCTGATCGGGGGCACCATGGGCGCCTTCTCGGCGACGACGTCGAATTCGGCCAACTCCTTCGAGGCGGCCCCGTCGTTCTGCACGGATCCCGGCAGCCAGACAGTCGACGCGAACGCGGACGCCTGGGTCGATCAATTGCTGCCACTGGTCAACCACGGGACGGACTCGAGCCTCTTCGTCCGGTCGGGACTCCTCGAGAACCGGCGGACGCTCGTCTCGTTCCCGCTGCCCCCGGTGCCCGCGCATTGCTCGGTGACCCTCGCGACGCTTCGCCTGTACGGGAAGAGCGCCGAGGGAACCCGCATCCTGCATGCCTACCAAGCGGCCGCGGCCTGGACGGAGACTGGCGTCACGTGGAACAACCAACCACCGACAACGGGGAGTCCCGCGGCGACTCCGTCGGGCACGGGATGGAGGGAATGGATCGTCACCACCCAGGTCCAGGACATGTACTCGAGTTCGAACTACGGCTTCATCGTGAAGGATTCGGTGGAAGACGACGTGCTGCCCTCTACGCAGACATTCTCCAGCCGGGAAGACATTTCCGACCATCCGCAGCTCGTGATCACTTTCGGATGACGGCAGCATTCAACACATACGACCGGTGTCTCGAGCCAACATGAGCCCCGTTATCGTCTTGGCGTCCTTGATGCGGCCCTCCCGCACGGCGGCAAGGGCCTGCTCGAATCCAAGCGGCGCGAGCTCGATGCCGTCCTCGGGCTCGCGGTCGTGGATCGCCCGAGCCACGAACAGCTCGATCCGCTCGTCGGTGAAGCCCGGCGAGGTGTAGATCGAGCCGAGCGGCTCCACCTCCTCGGCCCGATGGCCCGTCTCCTCCAGGAGCTCTCGGGCGGCGCAGCGGGCCGCATCCTCGCCCGGTTGGTCGAAGATCCCGGCGGGGATCTCCAGGAGGATCTCCCCCACCGCTTCGCGCATCTGGCGGACGAGCAGCACCTCGCCGGCGGCCGTGAGCCCGACCACGGCGCACGCCCCCGGATGCCGAACCACCTCTCGGTCTCCTGCGGGCCACGATTGCACCTCGACCGTGATGAGCTTTCCCCGGAAGACCCGGGTGACGGAGTCTGGCTCCACCGTTCGGTCGGTAAGCCGGCCGCCGCTAGCCGGAGACGGCCACCGGCTCCTCGAGCCTGCCCTGCCGCCGGGCCAGGGCGGCGCCGATGAAGTCCCGGAACAGGGGGTGGGGACGGGTGGGGCGGGACTTCAGCTCGGGGTGGAACTGCCCGGCGACGAAGTACGGGTGGTCGGGCAGCTCGATGATCTCGACCAGCCGGCCGTCCGGGGAGGTTCCCGAGAACACCAGGCCGTGCTCCTGGAGGACGCCGTGATACTCAGGGTTGACCTCGTAGCGATGGCGGTGCCGCTCGTGCACCAGCTCTTCACCGTAGATGGCCTTCGCTCGGCTCCCTGCTCGCAGCCTGCACGGGTAAGCACCCAACCGCATGGACCCGCCCATGTCGACCACTCCCTTCTGCTCTGGCAGCAGATCGATGACCGGGTGAGGGGTGCCCGAATCGAACTCGGACGAATTGGCTCCCTGGAGCCCGCAGACGTTGCGCGCGAACTCGATCACCGCGCACTGGAGCCCCAGGCACAGTCCCAGGTACGGCACCCTGTTCTCCCGGGCGAAGCGGATGGCCTCCATCTTTCCTTCGACGCCCCTGATGCCGAACCCGCCGGGTACCAGGATGCCGTCGGCTCCTGCCAGGACCTCGCCGACGCTCCCCGCGATGAGCTCGTCGGAGGCAAGCCAGGTCAGGTTCACCTTGGCACCGTGGTGGAACCCGGCGTGCTTCAGGGCCTCGATGACCGAGAGGTAGGCGTCCTTCAGCGTGACGTACTTGCCGACGATCGAGATGTTCACCGGCTCGGTGGCCTTGTGGACCCGGCCCACCAGCGCGTTCCACTCGGAGAGGTCAGGCTCGACCTCCGGCAGCCGAAGCAGGTGCGCCAGATAGCCGTCCAGGTTCTCTCTATGCAGGTCCAGCGGCACCTCGTAGATCGAATCGGCATCCACCGCCGAGATGACCGCCGCCGTCTCCACGTCGCACAGCAGGGAGATCTTCTCCTTCAGGTGCCTGGTGATCGGCCGGTCCGACCGGCACACGATCACATCGGGCTGGATACCGATGGAGCGAAGCTCCTTGACGGAGTGCTGGGTGGGCTTGGTCTTGAGCTCGCCGGTGGGCCCGATGAAGGGCATCAGGGAGACGTGCACGAATGCCACGTTGTCCCGCCCCACCTCGTTTCGAAGCTGGCGGATGGCCTCGAGGAAGGGAAGGCTCTCGATGTCCCCCACCGTCCCCCCCACCTCGACCAGGATGACGTTCGCGTCGGTGGCTTCCGCCAACCTGTAGACACGAGCCTTGATCTCGTTGGTGATGTGCGGGATGACCTGCACGGTCTTGCCCAGGAACTCGCCCCGGCGCTCCTTCTGGATCACGGCTTGGTAGATCGCACCGGTGGTGACGTTCGATTCCTTGCGGAGGCTCTCGTCGATGAACCGCTCGTAGTGACCCAGGTCGAGGTCCGTCTCCGCCCCGTCATCCAGCACGAAGACCTCTCCGTGCTCGAACGGGTTCAGGGTGCCGGGATCGACGTTGATGTAGGGATCGAGCTTCTGAAGGGAGACCCGAAGGCCGCGAGACTTCAGCAGACGGGCCAGGGAGGCTGAGGTGATGCCCTTCCCGAGGCCCGAGGCCACTCCTCCGGTAACGAAAACGAACTTCGCTCGCTCAGGCACTACGGGATTTCATGGTATCAGAGCGATCCCCCCACGGGAAGGGTTCAGCCGTCTGCGGGGTGAGCTTTCTCGCTCGGGGAGCTCACCGGCGCGCCCGGGCGGACCCGCCCGAGGTCGTCGAACCAGCGGAGGGGCGCCGCCCTGATGATCCTCGACAGGGTGAACGTCTCCGCCAGGAGCGTGAGGGCCAGCACCGCCCCGAGGCCGATCCAGAGCCAAGTGGTGGAAAGCCGCAGGAACAGCCCGGCGCCCACCAGGAAGCCGAGGACGTTGGATCCTCCGTCCCCGAGCATGGCCGATTCCCTGAGGTCGAAGGGCAGGGCGACCAGGGCGGCGGCCAGACCCATGATCAGGAACACGGAGAAGCCGCAGGTCACACACAGGCCGAGAAGGACGGTGGCGGCGAGGATGCCGATGGTGGCCAGGAGGAAGAACTTGATGGACCGGCCGGGAGCGACGTCCAGCAGGTTCCACACGTTCGCCGTCCCCGCGATGAACGGGATCCCGACCAGAACGCCGAGCGAGAGTCCTCGGGTCGCATCCACCACCACCGTGGCGGCGAGGAGGATGGCCACCATCTTGAGGATCCCGGAGGTGAAGGTGCCACGAGCGAGTGCCCGCACGTGTGCCGTCACCCCGCGCACGAGGTGGGGCTGGCGGTCGTCGAAAAGGCCGGCGATGAAGACCATGGCGATCGCCACGAGGATCTGAAGGGTGCCTTCGATGGTTGGGAGGATCCGGGCTCGCCGCAGGTCACCCATCAGGACCGCCAGGCTTCCCACGACCACGCCTGCGGTCACGGCGATCCCGAGCACGACGCGCAGTAGTCGTCCCCGGTAGTTCGTGGCCGTCGGGAGCCACCGGAACTTCGACCCGCGGAGCGTGACGACGAGGGCCACCGCGGCCGAGAGGAGAGCCGCGAGGAGCAGCAGCGATTCCCTGCTCATCGCATCCTCATCGCACGGGGCAGGGCGGCCCGGAGGATGTCGAGCCCCTGGCGAGCCCGGTGGGCGAAGCCGCCCAGGTCCCGTCCGGTGACCCGGTGCGACATGTCGACAGGCACTTCCCCTACCCGGAACGAGAGTCGCACGGCATCGATGGTCATACCGACCTCCATGCCAAATCCATCGGCCAGCGGGCGGCAGGCCTCAAGAACATCCCGCCTCACCGCCCTCTGGCCAGAGAGCGGCTCCTTCGCTTCGAAACCCGTGAGGAGACGTATGAGCCACCTCGCCACGCCCCTCACCAGCCCGAAGCCGCCCCCCTTCATCGGAGGGAGTCGGCCGATGGCCAGGTCCAGCCGGCCGGCCAGGACCTCGTCGAGCAGGACCTCCGTCCCGGACGCCGTGTCGCCGACATCCCCGTCCACCAGGAGGTATACGTCGGCCGGCGAGGTACGTTCGATCGCGGCCTCGACGGCGTGCCCCTTGCCCGCCCGGACCCGGGCCGCAAGGACTCTTGCCCCCGCCTCCAGGGCCACCTCGGCGGTTCGGTCGGTCGAGCCGTCGGCGGCGACGATGACCTCGGCCATCCCCCTCAGTTCCAGGAGGGCCTTCACCGCTCGGGCGATGGTCGGTTCCTCGTTGTGGGCGGCGACGATCGCCACGATCCGCGGCGTGTTCGGCGGGCTCATGGCTGCGGAAGCAGGCCCGACGCACCTTCCTTGACGCCGTAGTCCCCACCCTGGCCCGGCGACTGCAGCAAGTTGCGGAGGCCGAGGACGATGGCGATGCGCCCGGGAACCTGGTCAGCGTTGTCCACCGTCACCAACCGGCCGTCGATGCTCCCGTTGCTCCGCACGACCTGCACGAAGGGGTAGTCGCTCTCCAGGGTCTCGGCGGCCACCACCGGGCGCACGGCCTGGGCCAGCGCTTCGGCGAGGGGTGCCAGGAAGGCCTCCGGGTCCACGACCGGATCCCCGATCCCGCCCGCCAGAAGAACCACGGCCTGGCCTTCCCCACCGATCTCTGCCAGTGGCCGACCGCTTTGAATGTCGAGGAACCCGGCGGTGGCGAGCTCCTGGAGCAGATCCCCGTCCACCGGGTCCGGTCCTTGGGCCAGCCGGCTCCCCAGGCTCCGGCCGGCGGCCTGGGAGAGTTCCGCGGGAACACCGGAGTCGGACATTTCCAGCAAGGCCGCCAGCTCGATCCGTGCACTATCGTCGACCAACGCCATCCGGGCCGTGACGACCATCTCGGCGACTACGGATGCTCCGGCGTCCCGCAGCGCGCTACCCACCCCATCGACATCGGACGCGTCCACGCCCTCCAGCGTCATCAGGACGACCTCGGTGGCGAGGAGCTGGTCCTCGATCAGCAGGGGCAGCGCAGCCTGGGCGAACCGGTCCTGGAGCTGGATCTCAGTTCGCATGTCGCTGACCTCGCGTCGCAGTTCGTCGGCGCTCTGCGAGGCCGCTTCGGTCCTCCGGTCGAGGTCCGCGATGATCGTCTGGTTGACCACGGTCGTTCCGATGAGCACCCCGAGCGCCAGCGCCAGGAACACCGCCACGATCGAGACGAGGTGATAGCGAAACGAGATCACTGGGTCAGACGGAACACGAGGTCGCGGACCGATTCGTACAGCAGCTTGACCAACAGCCGAAGAGGCGGCGAGATCGCGATCACCACCCCGATCGCCAGAAACGCAGCGGCCACGAGGAGCGCCGCATCACGACCCCTGATGCGGCCCCGGTACATGCGCGAGACGCCCTTCGCATCGACCAGGATCTCCCCGACCCGGAGCCGGACGAGGAACGTGCTCGCCATGCCCCTCCTCCCCTTGTCCAGGAACTCACGAAGGTTCCCGTGGCTTCCCACCGCGACGATCAGGTCCGCGCCCTTCCCGTGAGCGAGCAGGAACGCCGCGTCCTCGCTCGTCCCCGACGCCTGCATCGTCTTGAACGGGATGCCCAGCGCCGTGAGCCGTTCCATCCCCGGGGCGAAGCCGCTCGGATAGGCGTGCAACAGGATCTCGGCGCCCGACATGAGAGCACGTTCGGATACCGAATCCATGTCTCCCACGATCAGGTGGGCCTTGTAGCCTTCCTCCAGCAGGGCGTCTGCCCCACCGTCCACCCCGATCAGCACGGGGCGGACCTCCCGGATGTACGGTTTGAGCGCCGCGAGATCCTCTCGGTAGTGGTAGCCCCGGACGACCACCAGGACGTGGCGGCCGGCCAGGTCTTGATCGAGCTCCGGGAGGCCGGCTCCGCCGAACAGCAGATCGCGCTCCCGGGCCATGAACTCGAGCGTGTTCTGGGCGAAGCCCTCGAACTGTTCACCCAGCCGCTGGCGGGCCACTTCCATCGCGGCGATCACCGACTCCCTGGACTGCCGGACCCCCACCGCCACCAGGGTCCCGTCCCTGTATATGCGATCGTCATCGAGTCGGATCGGATCCCCTTCCCTCACCTTCGACATGAGGAGCCGACCGACGCCGTCGACGAGCGGAACTCCGTGCTCCATGAGGATCAGCGGCCCCAGATTGGGATAGCGGCCACTGATCGAGGGGGCCGCGTTCACCACGGCGGAGACGCCGCTCTCGACCAGCCCCTCGGCGGCCACCCGATCCAGATCCTCGTGGTCGATGACCGCAACCTCGCCCGGCTGAACCCGGCGTAGGAGATTCTTGGTCCTTCGATCCACCCTCGCCCGGTGGGCGCCGACCCGCGTTGCGCGCCGGGAAACCCTAAGCGCCAACGCGCTGTACCTCGACGTGGACGTGCGGAATCCCACGACCGAAATAGTCGTTCACCTGGGACCTGAAGGGAAAACTCCTGACCGAGCCGAGCTCCGTCACCCCCGCCACCACCACCGACCCGGGCCTCACACGAAGGTCGCTGACGTGCAGGACGATCGTTCGCAGCTCGGCCTGGCCCGCCGGCTTGAGCGACAGCCGGAAATCACGGTACACCCCATACAGCCGATACCGCTTCACTCTGGACACCGTGCCGGTGATCGGCGAGAGGACCTTCGCTCCGGTGATCATCGCCACGTCGACCGCGGAGGTGGCGGGCCGCCCGCGCCCTCGGCTCGACATCACCACGTAGCGGGGTCCGGGCGTCGGAGGGGGCATCTTGAACTTGGTGCGGTTCTCGTTCCTCACGCACCGCCCGAGGGGCGTGAGCATCACGGCCCGGGTCCTGGACGCTTCGTGGTAGGCGATCCCCCCAGGGCGGCGAGCCGGCAGGTGCAGGGTGAGCCCCCTAACCCGCGCAAAGGCTGGGGTACCGGGCACTGCGATTGGCGCTTCGGACGAGGACGGCCCCGCGAGCGACTGGACGAGGCCGGTACCCCTCTCCGCGCGAGCCGGAGGCCCCGTCAGCGCTCCCGCGTCATCGCTCAGCCGCGACAACGCCAGGAAGCTTCCGCCGGCGACCATCACGGAGAGCACGGCCGCTACCAGGCGACCTGGTCGGATCAGCCGGACGGCCACCACCATGCCATCCTATCCGTCGGGTTCTGAGGGGGACCGGCCCGGGCCCGAGGAGCCGTGCGGCGCCTCTCCGGGCAGCGAGAACTTCTCACGGAGCAAGGAAAAGAAGCTGGGCGACCCCTCCCGCCGCACCAATCGAGCGCCACGCTCGGCCTGCTCGATCCTCACGCTCGCTCCGACCGGAAGCTCCAGCCCGGGCCGGCCATCGGCCGACAGCAGGCCCGGTTCGTCGCCCGACACCTCCAGCGTCACGCCCTCATCCGGGGCCAGCACGATCGACCGGTCGAACACCATGTGGGGAGAGACCGGGGTGACGAGCAGGCAAGAGACTTTCGGCGAGACGATCGGCCCGCGAGCCGAGAACGAGTAAGCGGTCGAGCCGGTCGGGGTGGCCACTATGACGCCGTCGGCGGAGAACGTGGTGATGTCCTCGCCTCCCACCCGAACTCGGAGCGTGATCAGGCGGTGTCGGGCTCGCTTCTCCACGATGACCTCGTTGAGCGCCCACTGGGGATCGTCCCAGGGAGCGTCGACCGGCCGCGCCACCAGAGCCATCCGCTCTTCCAGCAGCGTCTTTCCCTCGAGGATCCGGCTCAGCAGCCCCTGAGCCTCCGCGGGCTCGACCTCGGTGAGAAACCCCAACCGTCCGACCTTGATTCCGAGCAACGGAACGCCGCGCGCGCTCGCGAGCTGCGCGGCCCGGAGGAGTGTCCCATCTCCACCAACGGAGAGGATGAGGTCGAGCCCATCCGCGAACGCTTCGGGGGGAGACTTCTCATCGGCGCCGATGGCCTCGCCCTCGAGGCATCGGGTGATGACGCCATGCTCTCGCAGCCAGCTCATGATCGAGTGCGCGGCGTCCAGGGCTCCTTCCCGCCCGCCATGAACGACCAGGCCCACCCTCTCCACGGCCGGCGTCCCGTTACTCATCGGCGGTGGATGAGCCTGCTTGCTTCGTCCACCGCTGATTCAACAGCGACGTCGAGGGAGCCGTTCCTCTCAGCGGGACTGCTTCCGAGTTCGCCTGGTCGCCTCCCATACAGGAAGAATTCGGCATTCCCGGCCGGGCCCAGGAGGGGTGAGGCCATGACTCCAACGGCGCCGACTCCCTCCGCGGTCAGCGCGGTGGCCACTTCACTCAGGACCCGGCGCCACACCGAAAGGTCCGAGACCACCCCTCCGGCCTCGACCTCCTTGGCCCGAGCTTCGAATTGTGGCTTGACCAGCAGCACGAACTCCGCCCTGGGAGACGAGCATCGCACGAGCGCAGGAATGGCCAGGCGAAGAGAGATGAACGAGAGGTCGCCCGTGACGACTTCGGGAGCAAAAGGTAGCGCATCGGGGGCCAGGTCCCGAGCATTCGTCCTCTCCAGGACGATGACCCTCTCATCGTTGCGCAACCTCCAGTCGAGCTGGCCGTATCCCACATCGACCGCGATCACCAGGGCCGCGCCGCGGGAAAGGAGGCAGTCCGTGAACCCCCCGCTGGAAGCACCGGCATCGAGGGCGCTCCGATCTGACACGTCGATGCGAAACCGATCGAGGGCGGCCTCCAGCTTTTCGCCGCCGCGGGACACGAACGGCCGGACGGGTCCCGAGATGGTGATGGACTCGTGGGGAAGCACCAGAGTGCTCGCCTTGACCGCCGGGCGTCCTTGCACAGACACGCTCCCCGACCGGATGGCGAGGGCCGCCTCCGAGCGACTGGTAGCCAGGCCCCGTCGCACCATCTCGACGTCGAGCCTCCGGCGCACCTCAGCGGAAACACGGCCCGGCAGAGGGCAGATCCGTACGATGGCTCTGGCCGACGAATCCCGAGTGCGGCTCCATCGGAGAATCATGCTCGCCGCGCGCCTGCTTCAGCATTCGGGAAAGGATAACCCCGGAGAAGGATGCCGGGTGAGTATAATTCGCCGCTACGGCGCAGGAGTGAGGAAGACGCGATGCTGCCGCTGCGGGATGACAACCCC
The DNA here is from genome assembly GCA_050692195.1 of Actinomycetota bacterium. Taxonomy (GTDB): domain Bacteria; phylum Actinomycetota; class UBA4738; order UBA4738; family UBA4738; genus JBOGVA01. Next base: position 20,560 of record JBOGVA010000024.1, read on the forward strand.
ACCCACCACCTCCCCTTCGTCACGCTCGCCTTCATCGCCCTGAACGTCGCCGCTTTCCTGTTCTGGCAGCCGACCTTCGGTACCGCGGCCGAGCAGCAGACCTTCTTCTTCTGTAATGCCGAGATCCCCTGGGAGGTGAGCCACCAGGAGGACCTGGGCGACGGCGGAGCCGAGGCGCGCAGGGCGATCGAAGAACAGCTCAGGAGGGATGGAGACGAGTTCCAGGCCGCATACGAGCGGGAATGCGGGGAGAAGTCGTGGTGGCAGTCGATCTTCGTCGCGATGTTTTTGCATGGGAGCTGGTTGCACATCGGAAGCAACATGCTGTTCCTGTGGATCTTCGGAAACAACGTCGAGGACAAGATCGGCCAGGTACGCTACACGCTCTTCTACCTGGCCTCCGGCCTGGCCGCTGCCGGTGCTCAGCTCCTGACGGACCTGGATTCGGTGATCCCGAACCTCGGTGCCTCTGGTGCCGTCGCCGGAGTCCTGGGCGCGTACATCGTCATGTTCCCGCGACGACGAGTGCTGACGTTGGTGATGTTCTACTTCATCACCTTCGTGCATCTTCCCGCCTATCTCGTCCTGGGGGCGTGGTTCGTCCTCCAGCTGTTCAGCGGCGTGGGGTCCCTGGCGCAAGATGTGAACGTCGGCGGGGGGATCGCCTTCTGGGCACACATCGGAGGATTCGCGTTCGGCGCGATCATTGCCTTCCTGTTCTTCCCGAAGGAGCGATTGGGCGCCCGTCCGGCCCCGCCTCGACCCGATCTGCTCGGTCGTCGAGGCTGGAGGCGGAGCTGGGGTCGGCGGCGACCACCCGACGAGGAGGGCTGGCCTCCCTTCTGATCTCCCTTTACGGTCGCGGTCTGTCGAGATCCATGGCCATCCCGATCGCCGAAGCCGAGCACTCCATGGCAGCCTGGGGACTCGCGCGGACCGGCTCCGGAAGGTCCGACCGCTGTACGGGACGAAAGCCCATACGTTCGAAGAAAGCAGCCGCGGTCTCTGTGAACAACGATACGTGAGCAAGGCCGCGGGCCCTGGCGTCCGAGATCGCGGCCGCCACGGCGAGCATCCCCAAGCCCCTGCCCCGATGAGGCTCTCGAACGGCCACCGAGCGGAGCAGGCCGACCCCACTCACCTGCTCCACGCAGGCGGTCGACACGATCTCGCCGCCGCCGGAATCCTCGGAGACAAGGGTAAAGGGGAGTCGGCCTTCGACCCCTTCAGCAGTGAGCGCCGCGGCGCCCAGGAGGGCTCGGAGGGCACCCACGTCCCGCTGCGCGGCGCGCCTGAACTCGCCCCGCGGGGTGTCTTCGAGCAGCGCGCTCAGGTCGGCCCCCAGATACGTGGGCAGCGGAAAACCCCGAAGTAGATCCGGGGGGCGAGCCGTCCCCGTGAACACGAGCAGCGAGTCCCAGCCCATTCCACGCGCGCCGACGATGTCGCTTTCCAGGCGGTCCCCGATGACCAGCGGATTCTTGGCTCCGGTGAGCCGTGCGGCTGCCTCGAACAGAGGCCGGCCGGGCTTCCCCACCACGGTGGGGACGGCTTCGGTGGTCGTGGTGACCGCCGCGAGGATTGCCCCCGCCCCCGGCCACAGCCCGTCGGGTGCTGGGTACGCGGCGTCGGCGTTCGTCGCCACCAGCTTCGCGCCGCGCTCGATCAGGAGGGAAGCGACCCGCAACTTGCGGTAGTCGACAGAGCGATCCCACCCCACGACGACGAGATCGGAGCGCTCGGGCTCCCCATCGAGGATGCGAATCCCAGCCGCGGCCAGCGCTTCTTTCACCCCCCGCTCGCCGATGACGAACGCAGTCCGGCCCTCCGCTCCCTCCTGCCACAGCATCGATGCCGTCGCCAGCCCGGAGGTCAGAACCTCCTCGGGGATGGCTCGAACACCCAACCTTCCGAGATTTCTCGCGACCTCTTCCGGAGTCTTGCTCGAATTGTTGGTGAGGAACAGGACGTTCACTCGGAGGTCACGGACACCGTTCAGGGCACGGGGGGCGTTTGGGATAACCTGATCCCCCCGGTACACCACGCCGTCGAGGTCGAAGAAGAGAGCGTCGTACCGTTCGGCGATCGTTCCCATGCGGAGTGGTCCGGGCGGCGTCAGCCGGCGATACGGGCCAGGGCCGCTCGATATACCTCTGCCCCCGGGCGCATGGCGATGGCGAGCTTCAGGTGGGCGATGGCGCGAATCCGCTGGCCAGTCTGGGCACACGAGAGCGCGAGGCCAAAGTGCGCGTAGTCGTTGACCGGATCGATCTGAACGGCCTTGGCGAACTCCCTGCGGGCTCGGGCCGCGCGCCCCGAGAGATACAGGGCCCGCCCGAGCGCTTCTCTGATGGAGCCCTTGTCCGGCTCGATGAGCTTCGCTCGACCCAGTAGCATCGCGGCCTGGTGAGGGTGGCCGGTCTTCAAGAACTCACGCGCTCGCTCGAGCAGGTCGTAGGCGCCTCTCTCATCCCTTCGCTCCGTCACACCCATCTCGTTAGCCCCTACGGGCGGATCCGTGCCCTGAGATCCGCCCCTTCGCCGGCCTTCTGTACGATCCGGCGGTGGCCGGCCGGCTCGAGGCCGTCACGACCCCACCCTACGACGTCATCTCGCCCGCAGACCAAGATCGTCACTGCCGCGCCATCCCTTTCAACGTGGTCAGGCTGATCTGGGTGGGGAAGAACCGGGCGACGACGACTCGTCGGAAAAGTATACGCGGGCAGTCTCCTACCGAGGAGATCAGACCACTCAGCCGCTCGCGCGGCTTTCGACGAACCTTGAGCACGTGCCTCATTCTTCTGTTTGCGGCCTACTCCGGTTCGGGTGTCTCCAGCTTCCTCACCTCCGTCGCTACTACCTCGGTCACCGATCGACCGCCGCCTCCGTCCCGGAAGAAGCGCCTGACCAGATGGCCGCGAACAAGGACCGCATCGCCCTTCACGAGGCTCTGACAGCCCTTGCGGGCCAACTTGTCCCAGGCCGAAACCGGGAGGGGGAGCACGCGCTTGCCGGCCTCGGGGACGTATAGGCGGAACCTGGTCACCTGGTCGCCGGACGGCATGGACCTGACTTCGGGCGAGTCCGACAGCCGGCCGGCCAAGACCACCACGTTGACAGTCACCATGGCCCCTCCTTTCCCCGTGTGGAGCATAGCGAGGGGGTGTGACATCCCCGGCTCGGACGCTGTCTAGACTGGATCCCGTTGACCCGGACCTTCGAAGCCGCTTCCGGCATCACAGCCGTCGACACCATGATGACCGGCCGCGACACGGTGACCTCGGCGTACCTCATCAAGGCTGCGGAGCCGGCCCTCGTGGAAACCGGTCCCACGACGTCCGTCCAGGCCGTGCTGCAAGGCCTGAAGCAACTGGGGCTTGGGGCGAACGACCTGGCCCACATCGTGGTAACGCACATCCACCTGGACCACGCGGGAGGGGTGGGCAGGCTGAGCGCCAACTTCCCCCAAGCCCGGGTATGGGTCCATGAGCGAGGCGCCCCCCACCTCGCCGATCCCACCAGGCTCGTCAACAGCGCAACGCGGCTCTACGGCGAGGAGCGCCTTCGAGAATGGTTCGGACCCGTCGATCCGGTGCCACAGGACCGGTTGCATCCGTTATCCGACGGGGACGCTGTGTCGCTTGGCGGCCGGACCATCGAGGTGATCTACACCCCGGGCCACGCCTCTCATCACATCGCGCTCGTGGACTCCGAGACCGGCTCCCTCTTCACCGGCGATGCGCTCGGCATCCACCTTCCGGATGTCAGGGTGCTCCGCCCAGCCACCCCGCCGCCCGACATCGACGTGGAGCTGGCGGTCGAGAGCATCGAGAAGATGAAGGCTCGGAGACCATCCCTCCTCATGTTCAGCCACTTCGGGCCGGTGAGAGAGGTGGATGAGCTCTGTGACCTCGCGGTGTCCCGCCTGACGAAGTGGGCTCGCATCGTGCGGGAGGCCATGGAAGAAACGGAGGAGCTCGACCGCATCGCCCAGATCCTCCGGGAGCGAACCGCGCCCGAGTTGCATGAAACGGTGCAGGCGGATGTCGACCTCGAGCGCTACGAGGTGCTCTCCAGCATGGAGATGAACGCGGCCGGTCTGGTCCGATACTGGCGAAAGCGCGCCGAGCGGGAAGAAGAGCAGCGCGCACCGGAGGATGAGGCTCTATCGGGCTGACCGAGGTGAGGGACCTCAGCCGAGGCGGGCCAGCCGCTCCGCCGCATCAAAAGCGCCGGGGTCGTGACGTACCACGCGCCGAAACTCCTCTGCCGCCTCACGGCGTCGCCCGGCCCGCTCGAGGATGTCTCCGGTCACGTACCACAGCCGAAGCTCGAACGACCGAGCCAGGCGGTCGCGAGCGGGAAATGCTCGCAGCAGTCCGAGCGCCTCCTCGAACCGGCCAAGATCGGCCAGGGCAGCGGCACCGACGATCGCTGCCTCCACCCGAGCCTCGGCAGACATGGGAGCCCGCAGGGCCGCCCTGGCCGCTTCCACGGCTTTGTCCGGAGAGCCCAGTGCCCGATGGCAGTCGGCGATGAGATGGTTCTGGTCCATCCGGCCGGTCATCCGCCGATAGGCCTGAAGCTCCCGAAGGGCCTCCCGGAAGAGTCCCTGACGGTAGAGCGCGATCCCGAGGATCTCACGCACCGCCCCCGAGCGAGGGGCGAGATCCTTCGCCGTTCGAGCGGCCCGCGCGGCCGCGGCGTCGCGTCCTCTCTCCAGCAAGCCGACCGCTTCCTCGAAGGCCTTGACCGCGCGATCCGCCTGTCCTGTTCGCGCCGTCGATCGGATCTCCTCCAGAATGGCGTTGGGGGTTGACGGCCAGCGGGCGGAACGCTGGGTCCCGCGGGCCGGCCGACCCCGTCCCCCATCACTCTTGCGGGGGGCTGTGGGCCGACCCTGGGCGCGAGCCGAGTCGGATGGGCGGGGGCGTGGCTCCCCTCTCCCGACGTTCCCTCTTCGGCGACTCCCTGCGCCGCGCGAGTTCCGGTCGAAACGGGATGGAGGCACCCGCGAACCTTACACGGAAGACAAGAAGGGCCCCCTCGAGGGGGGCCCTTCTCTTTGGAGTGTCTCGGCGGCGACCTACTCTCCCACCCCGTCTCCGGGGCAGTACCATCGGCGCTGGAGGGCTTAACTTCCGGGTTCGGAATGGGACCGGGTGTTTCCCCTCCGCTATAGCCACCGAAACGCTTTCCGCGCCGAAGCGCGAAAGGTTGAGGGGGCGAGCCCCGGAGCGCACCCCGGAACCCCATAGCGAGCGCGAGCGAGCCAAGCCCTCGGCCAATTAGTACCGGTCGGCTGAACACCTTGCGGTGCGTACACCTCCGGCCTATCAACCTCGTCGTCTACGAGGGGCCTTACCCGGTTAACCCGGTGGGAGACCTCATCTTGGGGCGAGCTTCGCGCTTAGATGCTTTCAGCGCTTATCTCTGCCGCACGTGGCTAACCAGCAGTGCCGCTGGCGCGACAACTGGCACACCAGAGGTGCGTCCGTCCCGGTCCTCTCGTACTAGGGACAGCTCCCCTCAAGTCTCCTGCGCCCACGACGGATAGGGACCGAACTGTCTCACGACGTTCTAAACCCAGCTCGCGTACCGCTTTAACGGGCGAACAGCCCGACCCTTGGGACCTGCTCCAGCCCCAGGATGCGATGAGCCGACATCGAGGTGCCAA
>JBOGVA010000025.1:0-21032 GCA_050692195.1 Actinomycetota bacterium
GAAGAGACCTCGGCGGAAGCTGAAGAGGACGTCTCCCTGGAGTCGATCGTCGAGGAGCTCAAGCGACGCGAGGGTCGCTCCTAGGCCCAATCACACGTTTCCATGCTGCTGGTAGGCCTGACAGGTGCCATCGGCTCGGGCAAGACCACGGTTGCTCGCCTGCTGGGAGATCGTGGGGCAATAGTCTTCGACGCGGACGAGCTGGCCCACCGAGCGATCGATCCGGGCACGCCAGCGAACGCGAAGGTCGTCGAGCGGTTCGGCCCAGAGCTCCGCGCTGCCGACGGCAGCATCGACCGCCAGGCGCTCGCCCGACGGGTCTTCGAGGACGAGCGGGCCCGGCGCGATCTGGAGACGATAGTCCACCCCGAGGTGTTCAGGCTGCTTGCGGAGGAGCTGACTCCCCATCGGGAGACAGATCGGGTCGTCGTCTTCGACGCACCACTCATCGTGGAGGCCGGCTTCCAGGCGGCGTTCGACGTTCTGGTCGTCGTCACGGCGCCGGCCGACGTTCGCCTCGCCAGGATCGGGTCCTCCGGGCGTATGACCGAGGAGGATGCCAGGGCTCGGGGTGCCGTCCAGGCCCCGGACGAGGACAAGGAACGCGTCGCCGACTTCGTGATCCGCAACGACGGAAGCCTCCAGGACCTGGAGGCCAAGGTCGATCGCCTGCGGGACGAGCTGAAGTCTCGCGCGCGTCGAAGCCGTCGCTAAGATCCGGGGGGGTGGCCTATCGAGCGGTGTTCTTCGATGCCGGAGAGACGCTGGTCCACCCCCACCCTTCCTTCCCGGAGCTGCTCACGCTGACGCTCCGGGAGGAGGGTCTGGAGGTGGACCCGGTCCTCATCCGCGAGAAGCTCTACGTGGTTTCCGACCGCTTCGCGCGGAGCGCCAGGGAGGGCGAGCTGTGGTCCACGTCTCCCGAGCGATCCAAGCTCTTCTGGGCGTCCGTATACGGAGAGCTCCTGGCCGAGATGGGGCTCGAGTTCGGCGACGGTCTGGCGGAGCGCCTGTACCGGACCTTCACCGACCTCTCCAACTACCGTCTCTTCCCCGACGTGGAGCTGACGCTGATCCTCCTGCGGGACGCTGGGCTCAAGCTGGGCGTGATCTCGAACTTCGAGGAGTGGCTGGAGCGGCTCCTGGAATCCCTTCAGGTAGCCCGCTTCTTCGACGTGCGGGTCATCTCGGGCGTGGAGGGGATGGAGAAGCCGGATCCTCGCATCTTTTGGCTGGCCCTGGAGCGAACCGGCGTTTCCCCGGAGGAGTCCGTGTATGTGGGGGACAACCCCATGTTCGACATCGAGCCGGCCGAGGAGGTCGGCATGTTCGCCGTGCTCCTCGACCGGCGAGGGCGGTTTCCCGATCACCCGGGCACGCGCATAACCACCCTTCAGGACCTGCCCGACGCGATCGGCCTGCCCCGCTCGGCGGCGTGATGGCCGAAAGGGAGTTCACCGTGGAGGAAGCGAACTCGCTGTTGCCTGCGCTCTCTCGCTCGCTCACCCAGATCAAGGAGGCCAGGCAGGCCGTGCTGCATGGGGGCGAGCGTATCCGCCGCTCCGCCCGCTGGGACGGAGGCGGAAGCCAGGGCAAGGAGTACTGGGATGCTCTTTCCACGCTCCGGCGCGAAGTGGAGAGCCTCAGCGAGCAGGGGATCGTCCTCCGGGACGCCGAGGAGGGCCTGCTTGACTTCCCGGCCAGGCGGGAGGGGAGACAGGTGTTCCTGTGCTGGCGACTAGGAGAGGTCCGCGTCGGCTACTGGCACGGTCCGGAGACCGGATTTGCCGGGAGGCGCCCCCTCTAGCGCAGACTGTGCCTTGCCGGGAGGGCTTCCACAGGGAGACAATCCGCGCCTGTGAACGATGCGGCGATCGAGGTGCGCGGCCTCCGCAAGTCTTACGGCGACGTCGAGGCTGTTCGTGGGATCGACCTCACCGTCCGGACCGGTGAGGTCTTCGCGTTGCTGGGGCCGAACGGCGCCGGCAAGACCACCACCGTAGAGATCCTGGAGGGCTACCGGCGGCGCAACGACGGTGAGGTATCGGTCCTGGGTTTCGATCCTTCCCGGAACGAGCGAGGGTTCCACTCCCGGATCGGGATCGTGTTGCAGGCGACGGGGATCGACCCCTACCTGACGGTGGCCGAAACCATCGACCTGTACAGGGCGGCGTACCCGGCCCCTCGGCCGCGAGACGAGATCATCGAGCTGGTGGGGCTGGCCCACAAACGGGACACCCGCGTGCTGAAGCTTTCCGGCGGGCAGCAACGGCGGCTCGATGTTGCCATCGCACTGGCCGGGGACCCCGAGCTGCTGTTCCTGGACGAGCCCACCACTGGATTCGATCCCTCGGCCCGACGGAACGCCTGGCAGATCGTGAAGAACCTGGCCGGTCTCGGGAAGACCATCTTCCTGACGACCCACTACATGGATGAGGCGCAGTACCTGGCAAAGCAGGTAGCGATCATCGCCTCCGGGAAGATCGTGGCCCTGGGGCAGCCCAGCACCCTCGCCGGCCGGGACACGGCGGCTACCGTCGTTCGATTCCGACTTCCCGAAGGCGTTCCGGGACTTCCGGGGCCGCTGAGGGAGCAAGCCATCGAGGCCGACGGGATGATCGAGGTACGGACCACGGACCCCACTCGGGCTCTCCACGACGTCACGGCATGGGCCCTGGAGCGGGACATCCGGCTGGAGGCGCTAAGCGTGAGCCGTCCCTCGCTGGAAGACGTCTACCTGGAGATCACCGGCAGCGTGGAGGGCGCGGGGGCGGCCGATGAGTGACGCCGAAGTTCACGCGCGACCACGGAGCGACGTCTGGCTGACGCTCAACCAGCTCCGATACACGAACAAGGCCTTCTGGCGGAATCCCGCGACCGCCTTCTTCACCTTCGCCTTCCCCCTGATGTTCCTGGTGATCTTCACGGTGCTGTTCGGGAACGACACGATCGATCTCTCTCCCGGCCAGACCGTGAACACCTCCACCTTCTACGTGGCCAGCATCACGGCCTTCTCCGTCATTACCGCCTGCTACACGAACCTGGCCATCGGCGTGTCCTTCCTGAGGGATCAGGGGGTGCTGAAGCGGACCCGGGGGACGCCGCAACCAGGGTGGACGTACCTGGCCGCGCGGATCCTGCACTCGGTCCTGGTGTCGTTGCTGCTGGTCGTGATCTGCGTGACGTTCGGGGCACTCTTCTACGACGTGACGGTGCCCACCACGACGCTTCCCGCCTTCCTCGTCACGCTGGTGATAGGCGCGGCTTCCTTCTGCGCGCTCGGGCTGGCCCTCACCGCGGTGATCCCGAACGCGGACGCCTCACCGGCCATCGTCAATGCCTCGATCCTGCCGCTCCTGTTCATCTCAGATGTGTTCATACCGCTCAGGGAGGACGCGCCCAAGTGGCTCTCCTTCCTGGCCGATCTCTTCCCCGTGAAGCACTTCGTTGAGGGGATGCTGGCTTCCTTCTTCCCGCTTCCGGGAGAGTCGAGCTTCCGCCCAGGCGACCTCCTCATCATGGCCGTCTGGGGGCTGGCGGGGCTCCTGCTCGCCATCCGGTTCTTCTCCTGGGAGCCGCGCCGCTAGAAGGCGCTCGGCCTTCGCTCCCGCACCGGCGCCGCGTGCTAGGCTCGCGCCGTCGGCGCCACCCGCTCCCGCCGTGACAAGGCGCCGGACGCGAGAGCAAGAGGAGGGGGAAATGCGACGACTCAGCATGGTCCTCATAGTGTTCAGCCTGCTAGCCGCGGCGTGCGCCGAGGAGCAGACAACGGTCACCGGAGAGGGGTGCGACCCGCCGCCGCTGAAGCAGGCGGACACGCTGAACGTGGCCGCCGAGCACCCGTACTACGAGCCCTTCCTCATCGGCGAGCAGGCCAACCCGACCGGATTCGAGGCTGAGGTCATCAACGAGATCGCCGAGCGCCTCGGCATCGCTGAGGTCACGTGGACCAACATCGCCTTCGATCAGCTGTACGCCCCCGGCACGAAGAACTGGGACCTCGGCGTCAGCGAGATCACGATCACGGAGGAGAGAGACGCGGCCGTCGACTTCAGTGAGCCGTACTTCACCGCCAACCAAGGGATCCTCGTTCGCGCCGACAGCGAGTACGCCGGCGCGACCAGCGTCGCCGAAATAAAGGACGCCAAGTTCGGCGCGGAGGCTGGTACCACGGGGCTCGACTACGTCGAGCAGAACGTCCAGCCCACGCAGGAGGTCGCTCAGTTCGACACCACCGACGTGGCGGCACAGGCCCTCAAGGTGGGCAACATCGACATTCAAGTCATCGACGTGCCCATCGCCATCGGGATCCGGGACGGGTCCGAGGACGTCGAGCTGGAGGTCATCGGCCAGTTCATCACCAACGAGAACTACGGACTGACCTTCCAGGAGGGCAGCGCGCTGAAGGGGTGTGTGGACGAAGCCATCACGGCAATGACGGAGGACGGGTTCATCGAGGATGCCCAGAGCACCTGGTTCCCCGGGAGCACGGACCTTCCGGTCTTCGAGCCGTAGCCCGGAAGGACCGAGCCCGGCCCTGGGCGAGCGTCGCTGATGCAGCCGCCTTCCGCGCCTGCACCCCCGGTGACCGTTCCGGCGCGCCGGTCCCGGATGCTCAGGGGCGAGAAGCGCGCCGCCTGGATCTCCGCGATCAGCACCGCCGTCGTCCTGGCGGTCATCGCGTTGCTTGTATTGAGCGCCCCGGGATCGGACAACGTGGCCCGCTCGTTCTTCTCCGCGGAGCACTTGAAGGGCGCCACGTTGGGAACCGAGAGGACCGCGTCGGTGCCCGCGGCCTTCTTCCGGGTGACCGTGCGGATGTTCCTGATATCCGAGGTGCTGGTCCTGGTGTTCGGGCTGCTACTGGCGGTGCTCCGGAGCCTGCCCGGCGCAGTCTTCTTCCCGTTCAGGATCCTCGCCATCGCGTACATCGACTTCTTCCGGGGCATTCCGCTGCTCCTGGTGATGTTCATCGTGGGGTTCGGCTTCCCGGGCTTGGAGCTCGGCCCCATCTCGCGGCAGTCCCTGTTCACCTACGGAGTGATCTCGCTGGTGTTGGTGTACTCGGCCTACGTTGCCGAGGTGTACCGGGCGGGCATCGACTCCGTGCATCAGAGCCAGACCTCAGCGGCTCGTTCCCTGGGGCTGTCTCGGACCCAAGCCATGCGGTACGTGGTGCTACCGCAGGCCATTCGGCGGGTTCTGCCGCCGCTGCTCAACGACTTCATCGGGCTCCAGAAGGACACGGCCCTGGTCGCCGCCATCGGTCTGGTCGAGGTGGTCCGGACGGCCCAGGCCTACAACACGACGCACTTCAACTTCTCGGCCCTCACCGTGGCGGCCACCCTCTTCATCCTGCTCACGATCCCGCTCGCGCGGTTCACCGACTATCTGATCGCCCGGGACCAGCGGCGCATGAGAGCTGCGGGAGGCGTGCGGTGACGGCTGAGAACGATGCGCTTCTCGTTGAAGGCGTGCACAAGTCCTACGACCACCTGGAAGTCCTGAAGGGGATCGATCTGTCGGTTGCCGACCACGACGTGATCTGCCTTATCGGCGCGTCGGGATCGGGGAAGTCGACCCTCCTGAAGTGCGTGAACCTCCTCGAGCCCATCGACGCCGGGCGGATCTTCGTGGAGGGTGAGGAGATCACCGCAGAGGGTGTGGACGTCAACCGGATCCGCCGGCACATCGGGATCGTGTTCCAGGCGTTCAACCTGTTCCCGCACATGACGGTCCTTCGGAACATCACCATCGCGCCCATCAAGGTCCTGGGCCTGTCCCAGAAGGAGGCCGACGTTCAAGCATGCGACCTCCTCACGCGATTCGGCCTCCTGGACAAGAAGGACGAGTACCCGGACCGCCTTTCGGGGGGGCAGCAGCAACGCGCGGCCATCGTCCGGGCGCTGGCCATGAACCCCGACATCATGTTGCTCGACGAGATCACCAGCGCGCTCGACCCCGAGCTCGTGGCCGAGGTCCTGAACGTCATCCGGGGCCTGGCCGAGATCGGGATGACCATGCTGATCGCCACCCACGAGATGGGGTTCGCCCGCGACATCGCCAACCGAGTGTGCTTCCTGGACGGCGGATCCATCCTGGAGCAGGGGCCGCCGGAGGAGATCTTCTCCACGCCCCAGAACCCCCGGACCAGAGCGTTCCTCCAGCGCATCATCGAGGCCGGGCGCCTCTAGGCCATAGCGAGGTCTCCCCGGTCTAGCCTCCCCCCGAAGCTGTCCCCGGGCCCGCCTACAATCGCTGCCGTGCCTGAGTTCAAGGTGGTCTCGGAGTTCGACCCCGCCGGCGACCAGCCTGCGGCCATCGAGAAGCTGGCCGAGGGCGTGCTGCGAGGCGACCGGTACCAGACCCTCCTGGGGGTGACGGGGACCGGCAAGACCTTCGCCATGGCCGGGGTGATCGAGCGCGTCCAGAAGCCGACCCTGGTCATCGCCCCCAACAAGTCGCTGGGAGCCCAGCTCGCCAACGAGTTCAGGGAGTTCTTCCCGCACAACTCGGTCGAATACTTCGTCTCCTACTACGACTACTACCAGCCGGAGGCATACGTCCCGCAGACCGACACCTACATCGAGAAGGACTCCTCGATCAACGACGAGATCGACCGGCTGAGGCACTCGGCGACGTCCGCCTTGCTCAGCCGACGCGACGTGATCATCGTGGCCTCGGTCTCATGCATCTACGGCCTGGGGACCCCCGAGGAGTACCTGGGGCAGGTGCTCCGCGTGCACGCGGGCGTCCCCGTGGACCGGGACTTCGCCGTGCAGCGCCTGGTGGACATCCAGTACCAGCGCACGAACGTGAACCTGACCCGGGGCAAGTTCCGAGTCCGCGGCGACACCATCGAGGTCTTCCCCGCCTACGAGGAGACCGTGGCCCGCATCGAGCTGTGGGGAGAGACGGTGGAGCGGATCCTCCGGCTGGACCCGGTGACCGGGGAGATCCTGGGGGAGATGGGGGAGGTGTGGATCTACCCGGCCACCCACTACGTGGCGTCCGGTGACCGGATGCGCCGGGCCATCACCACCATCGAGACGGAGCTCACGGAGCGGCTGTCGAAGCTCGAGTCGGAGAACAAGCTCCTGGAGGCTCAGCGCCTGCGCATGCGGACCAACTACGACCTGGAGATGCTCCGAGAGGTGGGATTCTGCTCGGGCATCGAGAATTACTCGCGACACATCGACGGACGAGCTCCCGGCACCGCTCCCTACACCTTGCTCGACTACTTCCCGGAGGACTGGCTCTGCGTCATCGACGAGAGCCACGTTACGGTGCCCCAGCTTCACGGGATGTACGAGGGCGACATGTCCAGGAAGCGGACTCTCGTCGAGTACGGCTTCCGCCTGCCCTCGGCCATGGACAACCGGCCGCTCATGTTCGACGAGTTCACCGAACGGGTGCAGCAGGTCGTGTTCATGTCGGCGACGCCGGGCCCGTACGAGCTCCGCGTGAGCGATCAGGTGGTTGAGCAGATCGTCCGTCCGACCGGTCTGGCCGACCCGGAGGTCGAGGTCAGGCCGACCAAGGGCCAGGTGGACGACCTCATCGAGGAGATCCGTAGGCGCACGGAGCGCTCCGACCGGATCCTGGTGACCACGTTGACCAAGAAGATGGCCGAGGACCTCACCGAGTACCTCATCGAGATGGGGCTGCGCGTCCGCTACCTGCATTCGGAGATCGACACCATCCAGCGGATCGAGATCCTCCGCGACCTCCGGCTGGGTGAGTTCGACGTCCTGGTCGGGATCAACCTGTTGAGAGAGGGCCTCGACCTCCCGGAGGTGTCGCTGGTGGCCATCCTCGACGCCGACAAGGAGGGATTCCTGCGGAGCGAGACGTCGCTGATCCAGACCATCGGCCGGGCCGCCAGGAACGTGGAAGGCAAGGTACTCATGTACGCGGACACGGTGACCGACTCCATGAAGCGGGCTATCTCGGAGACGAACCGCCGCCGCAAGATCCAGATCGAGTACAACCGCGAGCACGGCATCGATCCCCAGACCATCCGGAAGAAGGTGTCCGACATCCTTCTGGCCCTTCAGGGCGACCCGCGCCGCGCCGCGCTGACCCCCGACCGGCGACGCCGCCGGCGCGAGCGCCCGGAGATGCCCAGGGAGGAACTGGAACGCCTGATTCAGTCGCTGGAGGAGGAGATGCACGAGGCCGCCAAGGACCTCCGATTCGAGTACGCCGCCCGCCTCCGGGACGAGGTCCAGGACATGCGCCGGGAACTCACCGCCATGAAGGAAGCAGGCGTGGGATAACAACTACACCGAACCCCGGATGAGCGGTCTGGCCGTCCGCGCGCCCCTCGCATGGCTCGGTCCGGGCAGGCTGGTCGAGGACGTGATGGTGATCCTGGAGGGCGGACGAGTGACCTTCGCCGGACCGGCCCGGGATCTCGCAGTGGCCGCCTCGGGAGCGGCTTGGGTGGAGACACTGGCCGGGGATCCCTCGCCTCCGGAGGCGGATGAGGAGATCCACCTCGATGGCTTCCTGATGCCGGGTGTGGTCGACCGGCACGTGCACATCGGGCTCTCGGACCCGGGGGCCGTGGTGACCGGTGGGGTCACCGCCGTTCGGGACATGGGCTGGCCCCCCCGGGACATCCTGTCGCTGGCCGGCGCCTCCGAGAGCCCGTCCTTCAACGGTCCACTGATCTCGGCCGTCGGGCCCATGATCACCTGCCCGGGCGGCTACCCGACGAGGTCCTCGTGGGCCCCGGATGGAACTGGCCGGGAGGTCGTGGGTGCGGAGGAGGCGGCGGCGGCGGCGGCGGACGTGCTGGATCAGGGAGCAGTCGCGATCAAGGTGGCCCTGAATGCCGAGGCCGGCCCCACCGTTTCCGACGAAGAGCTACTGGCCGTGTGCGACGCCGCCCACCGGGCCGGGGCCAGGGTGACCTGCCACGTGCAGGGGAAAGGACAGGCCGCCAGAGCGCTGGGGGCGGGGGTGGACGAGCTCGCGCACTGCCCCTGGACCGAGCGGCTGAGCGACGATCTGATCCAGGCGATCGCCGAGCGCGTCCGAATCGTATCCACTCTCGACATCCACTCCCACGGCCGGGATACTCCCGAGCTCCGGACTGCCACCGAGAACCTCAGCCGGTTCCTGGCGGCTGGAGGCCGCGTGGTCTACGGGACCGACCTGGGCAACGGACCCATCCCTGCCGGCATCCACACCCGGGAGGCCTGGCTCCTCCGGCAGGCAGGCCTCACCGGCGAACAGGTCCTTCGGGCGATGACGTTCCATCCGATCTCCCCGGGCGCGCCTGCGGACCTGGTGGGACTGGGAACCAATCCCCTGGAGGACTCGGACGCGCTGGGCGACGTCATCTTCGTCATCCGGGCAGGGCACCGGTTCCGCTGAGCTCCGCGACCGGGCGGTATGGCCAATCCACATAGAGACTCTTTACACTGCCACGCTGCGTGGTGTAGCCTCGCGCCTCACGTCTGCGGCAGGCGAGGCAATTCGAGTTACCGACAGTGAGCTTCGTCGCGCCACGGCAACGGCCACTGATAACGCATTCAGAGGAGGTAGGCATGGCACAGGAAGTGGAGATCGCGGAGTCACAGGAGATCGAAGCCGACGAGATCGGCCTCGACTTCGTCCCCCAGCCGCGAGACTCGGTCATGGCGGTGGAGTTCGACGGGGAGCTGCTGCTCGTCGACCGCGACACCGGTCGACTCAACCTGTTGGATCCCATCGGTTCGATCGTCTGGAGTTGCTTCGACGGTGCGGGCGACCTCGACGACCTGGCCCAGGCCCTCGCCAAAGAGTTCGGCGCACCCGTCGAGACCGTGCGAAGTGACGTGCTCGAGATGACCCGGAATGTCGGCGGGGCCGGACTGCTGGTGGGCGTCTCGCCCCACCGACTCGAGAACCCGTCTCAGCCGGCTGGGCTGGAGGTGGGCGAGGAGATGACGCCGTTCACCCTGCCCGACCTCGACGGCAGCAACGTCGACCTGGCCGGTCTGCGGGGCCAGGAGGTCCTGCTGGTGAACTGGAGTCCCGCTTGCGGCTACTGCGCCAGGATCGCCCCCGAGTTGGCCGAGGTCCAGGCGGCCTTCGCCGACCAGGGCGGGGCGCTCGTGCTGCTGACCGCCGGCGAGGCGGACGCGAACCGAGAGCTACTGGAGACCCATGGACTCGCCGCGACGGCCCTTCTGAAGCAGGACGCCGACGAAGAATTCGAGGATCCGTTCCCCAGCATGGGCACCCCGGTCGCCTACCTCCTCGATGCCGAGGGCCGTGTCGCGGCGCCGCTGGCCTTCGGATCGGGTGAGGTTCCGCAGCTGGCTCGCCGGGCGGCCGGGATGCTCGAGCCGGACCTCGAGCCGGAGACGGCCCGTGGCCATGACCACGACGATCACGACCACGCCGATGACGCGGCGCCAGCGCCGGCCGATGGACCGAAGTACCTACCGGCCGGCGGCGGGGTGTGCAACCCAGGGACGTCCTCGTCGAAGAAGCCTCGGGAGTGGGCGGCCACCTCTGCCTACGCTGTGGGGGAGTACCACATCGGCGTCCGGGCCGACTCCGTTGCCACCGACGAGCTGATCGGACGCATCTTCGCCGCCCACCGGCTGCCGGCGGGTACCGAGGCGCCTGAGAACTACTCGATCGTGCTCAGCGAGCGCAGCAAGGGTGGCGCCCGCGGCCTCAACCTGCTCCTGCGCGGAAACACCACGATCGTCCGTAGCCGGTCGGCCCGGCGGGTGTTGCTGGCGCTGGCCAGCCAAATGTCCAGCGTGCTCGAGCCGGAGGAAGGCTTGCTCCGCTCGGCGAACGTGGGTGCTCTGGTCGGCGATGCCGCCGTACTCCTGCCCAGCGTCGTTCTCCAGTGGCTCGAGGAAATGCAGCCCCGGCTGACCAGACTGGGCGTGCGGCTCGTCGACGAGCCATACGCGAGCATCGACCCCGAGCTTCTCGAACTGGTCGTCCCAGAACCTCGGGTACAACTCGACGAGCTCGCGCTGGCGGCCGTCGAGGAGCCCAAGCCCAGCCGTTCGGAGTTGCCGCGGGTCAAGCCCGGACGCTATCCGCTCCGGGCCTGGACGCTGTGGGAGTCAGCTGAGCCGGAGGCCGAGCTCACGCGAGCCCGGGCGGTGGCCGCCAGCCTCTCGTCCGTCTTCATCGGCCCGGACGCATTCGACAGCGTGCTCCCACAACTCGGACGTGTGCTCGAGCGCGTCAGCCCGGTCCGACTGGTGTTCGGCACCGCCGAGGAGCTGGCCGACAGCCTGAAGGACCGCCTGGCTGGGGTTCGCTGAGTCGGGCTTAGAGCACCTCTCGGAGCGCCGCGAACAGTCGATCGATGTCTTCTTCCGAGTTGAAGAAGTGCGGCGAAACGCGGATGCCGTCCCCTCGGTAGTCCGTGCAAACGTCGCGCTCCAGGAGGGCGTGGCAGACCTTCTCCGCTTCGGTCCCCACACCCAGGTTCACCATCCCGCCGCGGGCGTTCCGGTCGCGCGGCGTCCGCACCGGCAAGCCCGCCTCATCCGCGCGGGCGATCACGTAGTCGACCAGTCCCTGTTGCCGCGACCGGATGCTCTGGGGGCCGACCTCGGAGATGACGTCCAGCCCACCCTGGGCGATGAAGAAGACGGGAGCGGGAGGCGTGCCGTGCTCCAGCCTCCGGGCGCTGGGGTGATAGTCCAGGTTCTTCAGATCGAAGGAGAACGGCTCTCGGGTGGCGAACCAGCCGGTCACGAGGGACTCGAGCTCGGGGAGCAGTTCCCGACGGGCGTACAGGAACGTGAGACCAGGGCCTCCGCACAGCCACTTCAGCACGCCCGCGGTGTAGAAGTCGCACCCCATCTGGTGCACGTCGACCGGGATGATCCCGGCGCCGTGAAAGTCGTCCACGATCGTCCATGCCCCGGCTTCCCGGGCGGCCCGGCAGATCTCCCCGGCGTCGACCAGGGCGCTGGATCGATACAGGACCCTGTTGACGATCACCAGCGCCGTGTGTTCGTCGATCGCGTCCAGGAAGGACTCGACCGGGACGGTCAGCCCGTCCGGTGACTCCAGGAAGACGACCTCCGCCCCACGGGCTCGCTGGGCCAGGGCGACGTGGCCGTCGGTGGGGAAGTCCAGCTCCGACAGGACGATCTTCCGCCGTTTGGTGAAATCGATGCAGGAGGCCACCGCCGACAGGGCCAGGGAGACGTTCACCGTGATGGCGAGCTCATCGGGATCGGCTCCGACCAGGCGTCCGAACGTCCCCTTGAGGCCGCCCATTCGCGGGAACACGTGGTCGACCCACACGGGGTCGGGGGCACCCTCCGTGGCCCAGGCGTCCATGTACTCCCGGAGGTAGGCCTGGGCCCGGCGCGACACCGGCCCCAGAGAGGCGCTGATCAGGTAGGCCTTCCGCTCGAGCACCGGGAACTCGTCTCGATAGCCGGAAAGGTCCACCCGGCCATCTTCGCCGCTGCGTCCCCAGATCGGCAAGCACGACTCTGGCCGGCCTGCGGAGACTCGGGCTTGGCGGCCATGGTTAGAATGGCCCCGTGGGGACTGACAGGCTTGTAATTCACGGCGCCCGTGAGCACAACCTGAAGAACATCACCCTCGACCTTCCCAGGGGAAAGCTCATCGTGTTCACGGGCCTCTCGGGCTCCGGCAAGAGCTCGCTGGCCTTCGACACCATCTACGCAGAAGGCCAGCGACGCTACGTGGAGTCCCTGTCAGCCTATGCCCGACAGTTCTTGGGCCAGATGGAGAAGCCCGACGTGGACTTCATCGAGGGTCTCTCCCCGGCCATCTCCATCGACCAGAAGTCCACGTCCCGCAACCCACGGTCCACCGTTGGAACGATCACCGAGATCTACGACTACCTCCGGGTACTCTTCGCGAGAGTGGGCCAGCCCCACTGCCACAAGTGCGGGCGACCTATCGGCCGGCAGACGCCTGACCAGATCGTCGACCAGGTGATGCAGCTTCCCGAGGGCACCCGGTTCCAGATCCTCGCGCCGATCGTCCGAGGGAGGAAGGGGGAGTACGAGCGCCTCCTGGCGGAGCTCGGGCGGAAGGGGTTCGCGCGGGCCCGGATCGATGGTCAGGTGCGGGACCTGTCGGAGAAGATCCGGCTGGACCGGTACTACAAGCACACGATCGAGGTGGTGGTGGATCGCCTGGTGGCGCGGCCCGACATCCGTCGCAGGGTCGCCGACTCGATCGAGACCGCACTCGAGCTGGCGGAGGGCCTGGCGTCGATGGCGGTCCAGGTGGACGGTCGGGAGGAAGTCGTCTCCTTCAGCCAGAAGCTCGCCTGCACCTACGACGGCATCTCTTTCGACGAACTCGCTCCCAGGAACTTCTCGTTCAACTCGCCGTACGGCGCCTGCACGACCTGCGACGGCCTGGGCACCAGGCTGGAGGTCGATCCGGAGCTGGTCGCCTCCGACCCGGACCTCTCCATCGAGGAAGGCGCGATCGGGCCGTGGTCCGGGCACCGGTTCGGATACTGGCAGCGCCTCCTGGAGGCGGTGGCGGAGGCCCAAGGAGTTTCGACCGCGGCACCGTGGAGGCGGCTTCCGAAGGACGCCAAGGAGGCCATCCTCTACGGGTCGGACGAGGAGGTCCGGGTCAGCTATCGCAACCGGTTCGGCAGGCTCCGCTCGTACAAGACCACGTTCGAAGGCGTCATCCCCAACCTGGAGCGGAGGTACAGGGAGACGGACTCGGAGAGCCAGCGGCAGCGCCTCGAGCAGTACATGCGAGAGGTGGCCTGCCGGGCCTGCAAGGGCGCCCGTCTTCGGTCGGAGACGCTGGCGGTCACGCTCGGCGGGATCAACATCTGGGAGCTCACACGGAGGTCGGTCCGTGACGAGATCGCGTTCCTGGATGGCCTCCAGCTCAGCGAGCGGGAGCACATGATCGCCGAACGGATCCTCAAGGAGATCCGAGCGCGGCTTCAGTTCCTCCTCGACGTGGGCCTCGATTACCTCACTCTCGATAGGGCGTCGGCGACCCTGGCGGGGGGCGAAGCCCAGCGCATCCGGCTGGCCACCCAGATCGGCTCGGGGCTTGTGGGCGTCCTGTACATCCTGGACGAGCCATCGATCGGTCTTCACCAGCGGGACAACCGGCGGCTCATCGACACGTTGCTGCGCTTGCGGGACCTGGGCAACACGCTGATCGTCGTGGAGCACGACGAGGCCACGATCCATGCGGCCGACCATGTGGTGGACATCGGGCCGGGAGCGGGCGAGCTGGGAGGGGAGATCGTGTACACGGGAGACCTGGAGGGACTCCTGAGAGAGGAATCCTCGCTCACCGGCGCGTACCTGGCCAGGCAGCGCTCGATCCCCACCCCCCAGGTCCGCCGGAAGCCCTCGGGAAGGTGGCTCCGGATCGAGGGCGCGCGGGAGCACAACTTGAAGTCGATCGACGTGGCCATCCCCCTGGGGACCCTGGTATGCATCACGGGCGTGAGCGGTTCGGGCAAGTCCACGCTGGTCGAGGAAGTCCTTCACCGGGCGCTTCAGGTCAAGGTGAATCGGTCGCGGGTGGTTCCGGGCAAGCACCGGCGGCTAGTGGGGTGGGAGGCCGTCGACAAGGTCATCAACGTGGATCAGTCGCCCATCGGTCGCACGCCTCGCTCCAACCCGGCCACTTACATCGGCGTGTTCGACCACATCCGCGCGTTGTACTCGCAGGTGCCTGAGGCTCGCGTCCGCGGGTACAGGCCCGGCCGGTTCTCGTTCAACGTGAGGGGCGGCCGGTGCGAGGCATGCGCGGGGGACGGGCAGATCAAGATCGAGATGCACTTCCTCCCCGATGTCTACGTGACGTGCGAGGTGTGCAAGGGAAAGCGGTACAACAGGGAGACGCTGGAGGTGAAGTACAAGGGGCGCTCGATCGCCGACGTGCTTGCCATGAGCGTGGACGAGGCTCTCCAGTTCTTCCGGAACATCCCGGTGATCGCCCGGCACCTCCAGACGATCTTCGACGTCGGCCTGGGCTATATCCGGCTGGGCCAGCCCGCCCCGACGCTCTCCGGAGGCGAGGCCCAGCGGGTGAAGCTTGCAGCGGAGCTCTCGAAGAGGTCCACCGGTCGGACCGTCTATATCCTGGACGAGCCGACCACGGGGCTCCACTTCGACGACATCCGCAAGCTGCTGTCGGTGTTGGAGCGGCTGGTCGCTGCGGGCAATACGGTCCTTGTCATCGAGCACAACCTCGACGTCATCAAGACCGCCGACTGGATCATCGACCTTGGCCCGGAGGGGGGAGACGCCGGAGGTCACCTGGTCGCTGCGGGCTCGCCCGAGGACGTGGCCCGTCATCCCGCCTCCTTCACGGGGGCGTTCCTAGGCGCCACCCTCGGCATCGGAAGGGAAGAGCGGGAGCCGGTCGGGGCCCGAGCTTGACGGGAAAGCCGGTACCGGGCGCTGGTTAGAATGGGCGCCGCCTTGCCTG
The DNA here is from genome assembly GCA_050692195.1 of Actinomycetota bacterium. Taxonomy (GTDB): domain Bacteria; phylum Actinomycetota; class UBA4738; order UBA4738; family UBA4738; genus JBOGVA01. The sequence continues at coordinate 15,445 of JBOGVA010000025.1, forward strand.
GAACGTCGAGGACCCGGCCCCTGACCCGCGCCGCCGCCATCACGGCCCTGGCGGCCCTGGCTGCGGCGTGCGACCCGGTCACCGAGCCCCCCGGGATCCCGGTCGCGCGGCAGGAGGGTCCGCTCGTCCAGGTCGTCGATTCCCTCCACGACGCCGGCCGTGGGGTGTCCGTAGCCATCGGCCCGGAGGGCGAGCCCGCCGTCTCCTACCTCCTGCTGTCCCCGGTACTCGAAGAGGGGGAGATCCCTCCTCCGGTCGTGGCCGGCCAGCCTCAGCCCCCTTCGGTGATGCTCGCCACCCAGGCCGGTGGCTTCTGGACTCGACAGTCGGTGACGCCCCAGCCCGGTCTGGGAGAGGAGGCGGTGGGCACCGCCACGGAGATCGCAGACGAAGAGGGCCACGCTGTCCCCGGCGTCACCACGAGCCTCGCCATCGACGGGCAGGGGAACCATCACGTCCTGTGGAGCACCCCCGAGGGTCTCTTCTACTCGACCGATGCCGGAGGAAGCTTCGAGGAGTCCGAGCGGATCGTGTCCGGGCCCGCGTTCGGAGGCTCGATCGCCATCGGGCAGGGAGGAGCAGCCCTCGTCTCCTTCTATTCGGGAGGGTCCCTCAGGGTCGCCGCCCGGTCGGGCCGGGAGTGGCAGGTGGACGAGGTGCTTCGGAACGCCGGTCCGGCGGCGGTCCCGGCCACTCGCTCTGCGATCGCGGTGGGTCCCGACGGCGAGCCCGTCGTGGCGTTCGGGGACCAGGGGAGGACGGTCTTGGCCCGGCGGGCGGGCGCTCCGGGCGATGGGGAAGCAGGGGAATGGGCACAGGAGACGATCCCGGGCGAGGGGGGCTACGGCGTCTCGATGGACCTGGACCAGGACGGGAACCCGCACGTCGCCTATTACGACGGGCAGGGCAACGTGCGGCAGGCCCACTCCACCGGGGACGCGCAATGGGAAGTGACCGACATCGACGGGGTGGGGCCGCCCGCCGAGGGCGAGAGCGACGGCCGGTGGGGGACCGGCATCGCCGTCGATGACGAGGGGAACGACTACCTGACATGGGCCGATACCTCCGAGAACCGCGTGCAGGTCGCCACGAGCTCGCAAGGCGAGTTCGTTCCCGAGGCCGTCAACAGCGGCGAGGAGGGAACGAACCCGGCGATCGCCGTCTCGGGCGACGGCGAGATCATGCTCCTGGCCTGGTTCGACGCTGCCAACGCGAACCTGGAGGTGGCGGAGAACATCTCCGGCGACCTGGCGCTGGCTCACCCGACCGAGCGCCCGGGGGCACCCACGGAGGTGCCACCGCCTGTAGCCGAATGCGAGCCGGAGGAAGGGACTGACCTCCAGATCGCCGCCCCCGCAGGGGCGAGCGTGTCGGGCTTCGACAAGGACTGCCTAGCCGTCGAGGCGGGCATCGCTTCGACGGTGGAGTTCGCCAACAACGACGGGGCCATCCTCCACAACTGGACGCTGTATACGGACCCGTCGGCCTCCGAGCGCCTCGGCGGATCCGAGGGGGTTCAGGATCCCGTCCAGGGTGGACAGACAGTCACGTACGAGTTGGACCCGCAAGATCCCGGGACCTACTTCTTCCGCTGCGACTTCCACCCGGTGACCATGACGGGCAGCTTCGTCGTCCCAGAGGAGTAGGGGCGCTCAGTCTCTTTCCGACATCCAGGCGGACCGCGTCGCGCCTGTCCGGGGTCGTTCTTCACCGGGAAGGTAGAAGCGGGGCTCTAAGATGAGTGTGGTGAGCGTATGAGCGTCCATCGGCCCGAGCCCTCCTCGATCCCCGACGCTCCCGGCGCTTATCTGTTCCGAGACGCCGACGGCCGAGTCATCTATGCGGGCAAGGCCCTCTCCCTGAGGAAGCGAGTCCCGTCGTACTGGGGAAGGCCCCTCCACCCGCGGACCGAGGCGATGCTGGCTCACGCCGAGGTCGTGGAGTGGATCGTCGCCTCGACCGAAGTCGACGCGCTGATGCTCGAATACAACCTCATCAAGTCCCACCGGCCGCGCTTCAACATCCGCTACCGGGATGACAAGTCCTACCCGTACCTCGCTCTCACGGTGGGGGAGCGGTGGCCCCGGGCCCGGGTCCTGCGAGGTCCGAAGCGAAAGGGGGTTCGCTACTTCGGCCCGTACGGCCATGCGTACGCCATCCGGGAGACCCTGGACGCCCTGACCCGTGTCTTCCCCGTACGTACGTGCTCGAACGCATTTTTCGACCAGCGAGCCCGGGCCGGCCGCCCCTGCCTCTACTACGACATCGGGCGATGCGCCGGGCCTTGTGTCCCCTCTCTAACCGGAGTGACGGAGGAGGGGTACCGGGAGCTCGTCGAGTCCCTTTCCTCGTTCCTGGCCGGAGACCACAAGCCGGTCCTGGCGCGGCTGTCGACGGAGATGCGGCGGGCGGCGGAGGTCCTCGAGTTCGAGCGCGCGGCCAAGCTTCGGGACCAGCTGGCGGCGGCCCGTAAGGCGATCGAGAGCCAGGAGATGGTGTTGGCCCGAAGGGACGACCTCGACGTCGTCGGCGTGGAGGAGGACGATCTCGAGGCGGCCTTCCAGGTCTTCTTCGTCCGAGGAGGACGGGTGATGGGCCGGGCGGGGTGGGTCGTGGACAAGGTGGAGGACATCGACCAGTCCCGGTTGGTCTCCTCCTTCGTCCGCGAGCTCTACATGGATCGACAGGAGGTGCCACCGCGGGTCCTGGTGCCGGCTTGGCCATCGGACCGATCCCTGCTCGAACAGTGGCTGAGCGGGCTGCGACAGGGCAGGGTCCGCATCTCCGTTCCCGCCCGGGGCGACGGCCGCAGGCTGCTCCAGTTGGTGAACCACAACGCCAGGGAGGCCTTCGTCCGGCACAAGCTGAAGCGGGCCACGGACTTCGCGGCCCGCTCCCGAGCGCTGGCCGATCTCGGCGACGTCCTGGGCCTGCCCGTTGCGCCACTCCGGATCGAGGCGTACGACATCTCGAACCTCGGGCCGACGGACAAGGTGGGCTCGATGGTGGTCTTCGAGGACGGGCTGCCAAAGCGGAGCGGCTACCGGCGGTTCCAGATCAAGGGAGTGCCCGGACAGGACGACTTCGCCAGCATGGAGGAGATCCTGCGCCGGCGATTCGCCCGGCTCGACGCGGAGGGTCGCTCCTCCGAAGGCGGTCAGAGGAAGAGCCGGCCCGGACGGTTCGCCTATCCGCCATCGCTGATCGTGGTGGACGGAGGAAGGGGACAGCTCTCCGTGGCCGAACGCGTGCTCGCCGACTTCAGCCTGCGCATCCCGGCCGTCGGGCTGGCCAAGAGACTGGAGGAGGTCTATCTACCGGGACAGCCGGAGCCCCTGGCCATCGCCCGTGGCTCCGAAGCGCTCTTCGTCCTCCAGCACATAAGGGACGAAGCCCACCGGTTCGCCATCACGTACCACCGGGCCAAGCGGTCGAAGAGGAGCATGCACTCCGTGCTCGACGACATCCCGGGCGTGGGCGAGGCTCGCAAGAAGGCTCTCCTGAAGCGATTCGGGTCGCTGTCCCGCCTCCGAACCGCCTCGCCGGAGGAGATCGAGCGCACCCCGGGCGTGGGGCCGGCCCTGGCCCGTAGCATCCACGAGATCCTCCACGGCCTGTCGCCCGCGGACGGTGACGGAGCCGAGCCACCGGAGAGCGAGAGGAGGGCGGGCTGAAGATGGCCTTCCCCGCGCGCCGGAAGGTCGCCGCACAGGAGTCCGAGGAAGCTCTCGATTTCACGATCATCACTGGGCTCTCCGGAGCCGGCCGCTCCGAGGCGGCCAAATGCTTCGAGGACCTCGGCTATTTCGTGGTGGACAACCTTCCCCCGGCGCTCATCGGCAAGATGGCGGAGCTGGCGGCCGCCTCCGGTAATCCAACCCGCGTCGCCCTGGTGGCCGACGTACGAGGAGGGGTGTTCTTCTCGGAGCTGTCCAGGGGCTTCCAGGACCTGAAGGAGCTGAAGATCCCGTACCGCATCCTGTTCTTGGAGGCCTCGGACGAGGACCTGTTGCGACGGTTCGAGGCAACCCGCCGGCGACACCCGCTGGCCGCAGCCGACCGAGTGGTGGAGGGGATCCGCAAGGAGCGGCTGATGATGGAGACGCTGAAGGAAGAGGCCGATCTCATCATCGACACGTCCGGGATGTCGCCGCACGACCTGCGAGACCGGGTACGGGACGTCTTCGCCAAGGCCCCGCCCGAGGCCAGGGTGCAGGTCTCCATCATCTCCTTCGGCTACAAGTACGGGCTGCCCAGAGACGCCGACCTGGTCCTCGACGTGCGTTTCCTGCCGAACCCACACTGGATGGAAAGGCTGAGGCCCCTGCCCGGTACGGATCCGCGCGTCCGGTCCTACGTCATCGGCCAGCGCGGGTACGGAGAGTTCATGCGCAAGCTCCGGTCGCTCTTCAACACGACCGTGCCCGGATACGTGGCGGAGGGGAAGTCCTATCTCACGCTGGCGATTGGCTGCACCGGGGGTCGCCACCGGTCGGTGGTGGTGGCCGACGAGCTGGCTCAGTATTTCCGCAAGCGCGGCCATTCCGTGGCCGTGGACCACCGGGACCTTCTCCGAGAGTAAGGTCGCGCTCGGTCCGGCCTGAGTAGTCGCCTGAGCCCTGGGTACCTAGGATTGAAGACGCCTCTTTAGCCGGGGCCCTGCATCACTCGTCATCAGGAGGTCGATATGGCTGTGAAGGTCGGGATCAACGGGTTCGGTCGGATCGGGCGGAACTTCTTCCGGGCCGCCAGGCAGAGCCGGGCAGACTTCGACTTCGTGGCGGTGAACGACATCACCGACCCCAAGACGCTGGCTCACCTGCTCAAGTACGACTCGGTGCTCGGTCGGTTCCAGGGGGAGGTTCGGGCCGACGACGAGGGGCTGGTGATCGACGGCGACCGGCTCAAGGTCCTCTCCGAACGCGACCCGGCCAACCTGCCGTGGAAGGAGCTGGGCGCGGAGATCGTGGTGGAGTCGACGGGCCTGTTCACGGATCGGGAGAAGGCCCAGAAGCACGCCGAGGCCGGAGCCCAGAAGGTCATCATCAGCGCCCCCGCCAAGGGCGAGGACCTGACCATCGTTCTCGGCGTCAACGACCAGATGTACGACCCCGCCCAGCACCATGTAATCTCAAACGCCTCCTGCACCACCAACTGCATCGCCCCAGTCGTCAAGGTCATGCACGAAGCGTTCGGCGTGAACCAGGGCTTCATGACCACCATCCACTCCTACACCAACGACCAGGTCATCCTCGACACCGTCCACGAGGACCTCCGCCGCGCACGCTCCGCCGCCATCAACATCATCCCCACCACCACAGGCGCCGCGAAGGCCGTCACGCTCGTCATGCCCGAGCTCAAAGGACGGCTGGACGGCATGGCCTTCCGTGTCCCCACCGCCACTGTCTCCGTCTGCGACTTCGTCGCCACCGTCGAGAGGCCGACGAGCGTCCAGGAGGTGAACGAGACGTTCCGCGACGCCTCCTCCGAGTCCCTCCGCGGCTACCTCGGCTACTGCGACGAGCCGCTCGTCTCGTCCGACTTCAAGGGCAACCCGCAGAGCAGCATCTTCGACTCGCTGGCCACGA
>JBOGVA010000026.1:0-27490 GCA_050692195.1 Actinomycetota bacterium
TCGGCTTCTGGAGAGGCAACAGGGATGTCTCGGGACGCCTGGACGTGACCGTCCTGACCGTGAGCGGAGCTGCCCAGTCCTGCTCGGTCTCGGTCACAGGGCCCCCGATCGTCACGGCCTCCACAGATGCAATCAACCTGGCGGCGGGGGAGAGCACGACGGTGACCTTGATCCTGGACGCCGGCAAGAAGGAGGAGACCGGCTCCGGCGACTACGACGGGGACGTGGAGATCGACTGCGTGGGAAGCGATCTCCTGGTCGCCTGGTGGCTGCGCATCGCCCGCTAGGGCTCGCCGTAGCGGCAGCGCACCCTGAGAGAAGGGAAGAGGCCGGCGGGGCGATCGCCCCGCCGGCCTCTCGTCACTCCGGCGCTCGGGTCGAGACCGGGCCTCCGGGGCCCTCGGGTGGACGAGTCCGGCGGTAGTGGTTGGTGATCGGGAGCCGCCGGTCCCTGCCGAAAGCCTTGGGGGTGATCTTGACCCCTGGAGGGGCCTGCCGGCGCTTGTACTCGGCCCGGTCCACCAGCGCCACCACCCGGGAGACCAGGTCCGGGTCCATGCCGGCGGCGATCATCTCCTCGGGTGAGCGGTCCTCTTCGACGTAGTCCTCCAGGACCGGATCGAGCTGATCGTACGGTGGCAACGTATCGCTGTCCCTCTGACCGACCCGCAGTTCCGCGGTGGGCGCCTTGGTCAGGACGCGATCCGGGATCGGAGGCGGATCCGACTGCGCGTTTCGCCACCCGGCCAGCTCGTACACGAGGGTCTTCGGCACGTCCTTGATGGGTGCGAACCCGCCGGCCATGTCTCCGTACAGCGTGGAATAGCCCGTCGCCATCTCGCTCTTGTTCCCGGTGGCCAGGACCAGCGAGCCGAACTTGTTCGACATGGCCATCAGGATGTTGCCGCGGATCCGGGCTTGGAGGTTCTCCTCCGCCACGTTCTCCTCGGTGCCGGCGAACACCTCGTCGAGCGTGGACAGATAGGACTTGAACACGTCGTCGATGCGGATCTCATCCAGACGTACGCCCAGACGGCCGGCGGTCTCGGACGCATCCTGAAGGCTCTCGGCCGAAGTGTATGGCGAGGGCATGGCCACCGTCCTGACGGCGCCAGGCCCCAGTGCGTCCACGGCGAGCGTCGAGGTGAGCGCCGAGTCGATCCCCCCGGAGAGTCCGATGACCACCTCCCTGAATCCGTTCTTGCGGACATAGTCGCCGAGGCCCAGCACGAGTGCCCGGTAGACCTCCTCGGGTCCTTCGGGCCAGGACCGCTGGGGAGGCTCGGGGAGCGGAACGGCCCTGGCAGCCACGTGCGGGCCGTCTGTGTCCTCGACCGCCGCGCCTTCGAAGCCCGGTGGAGCCTCCGGGACATCGATCTCCACGATCAGGAGGTCCTCGTCGAACATCGCTCCGCGCCAGGCCAGGTCGCCGTGCGGCGAGACGACCATCGAGCCGCCGTCGAACACCAGCTCGTCCTGACCGCCCACGGCGTTCACGTACACGATCCAAGCTCCGGTCTCCGCGGCTCGGGCCCGGCACACCGTCAAGCGCTCTTGGATCTTTCGGCGGTGATAGGGCGAGGCGTTGATGTTCGGGATCACCGACACGCGGTCCCGCGCGTACTGGTCCCACGGCCGGCCGGGACTCCAGGCGTCCTCGCACACCGAGATGCCGAGGGCCGAGGAGGCCACGCGGATGGGGCAGGCTGCGGTGCCCGGCACGAAGTAGCGCTGCTCGTCGAACACGCCGTAGTTGGGCAGCTTCACCTTGTGATATCGGGCCACGACCCGACCTTCGGCCAGGAGGGCCGCCGCGTTGTGCAGCCCACGTTCGGAACGGTCCACGAACCCGGTCAGGACCGCGCAGGCTCCGGCCGTCAGGCGGGCCAGCTCGTCCAGCGCCTCCAGGTTGTCCCGGACGAACTCCGGCCGCAGCACCAGGTCCTCCGGCGGGTATCCGGTGACGGCCAGCTCCGGGAAGCAGACCAGGTCGGCGCCGCCCTCGGTGGCCCGGGCGGCCCATTCGGCCATCTTCGTGACGTTGCCGGTGTGGTCACCGACGGTCGTGTTGATCTGTCCAAGCCCGATCCGAACGCTCATCTCTCAAGAGCGTAGCGCCGCGGACCGACGGAAGACGTCTACAACAGGGGCAGGTAGCGCTCCAGCTCGTAGGGCGAGACGTAGGCCTTGAACGCGTCCCACTCCTCGCGCTTGTTCCTGATCAGGTACTCGGTGACGTGGTCGCCGAGCGTCTCGCGGACCAGCTCGGACTCCTCGGCCACGCTGATCGCCTCGTAGAGGTCCTCGGGCAGCGACTCGATCCCCGCCGCCCGCCGCTCCTCCTCGCTCATCTCGTAGATGTTGTTGGAGGCCTCGGGCGGCAGCTCGTATTCGTTCTCGACGCCCGCCAGCCCGGCGGAGAGCATGCATGCGAACGCCAGGTAGGGATTGCACGCCGGATCGGGCGAGCGGAACTCGATGCGGGTGGCGGCCTCCTTCCCCGGCTTGTACATGGGGACCCGAACCAGGGCGCTCCGGTTCCGCCTGGCCCAGCAGATGTACACGGGCGCCTCGTACCCGGGAATGAGCCTCTTGTACGAGTTGACCCACTGGTTGGTCACCAGGGTGATCTCGCGGGCGTGCTCGAGGATCCCTGCGATGTAGGCCTTTCCGGTCTTGGACAGGTGATGCTCGTCGGTGGCGTCGAAGAAGGCGTTGCGGTCGCCCTCGAAGAGAGATTGGTGGGTATGCATGCCGCTGCCGTTGACCCCGGCCACGGGCTTCGGCATGAAGGTCGCGTAGACGCCGAACTCCTGTGCGGCCTCCTTCACCGTCAACCTGTACGTCATGACGTTGTCCGCCATGGAGAGCGCGTCCGTGTACCGGAGGTCGATCTCGTGCTGGGACGGAGCAACCTCGTGGTGCACGTACTCAACGGGGATGCCCATGGACTCCAGGTAGAACACCGTGCGCTTGCGATAGTCGGTGGCCACGTCCAGCGGCGTCAGGTCGAAGTACCCGCCGCGATCCAGGAACTCGGTCTCGTTGGGACTCCGGAAGTAGAAGTACTCCAGCTCCGGGCCGACGTAGAAGGTGAAGCCGAGCTCGGCCGCCTTCTCCAGCTGTCTCTTCAGCACGAACCGAGGATCGCCGTCGAACGGCGTCCCGTCCGGGTCGTAGATGTCGCAAAACATCCGCGCCACCTCGGCCTCGGACTTCCACGGAATGATCTGGAACGTCGAGGGGTCGGGGATCGCCACCATGTCCGATTCCTGGATGCGGCTGAAGCCCTCGATGGATGATCCGTCGAACCCCATCCCCTCGGCCAACGCCCCCTCCAGCTCCTGCGGGGTGATGGCGAAGGACTTCAGGAACCCCAGGACGTCGGTGAACCACAGGCGGATGAATCTGATGCCGCGGTCCTCGACGGTCCGGAGAACGAACTCGGCTTCGTTCGAAAGTGACATGCCCGCCTCCTTGGTTGGCAGACAGGGTAGGCGCCGGTCTGCGCCCCGCGGTTACCTCGATGTAAATTCTCGAGTCGTACCTACCAGCGGTCCTCCTCCGTTTGGTGTCCCCGGGCCGGGGTACGGACCTCCGGGACGGGAACGAGAGGCCATGCGTTCGAGGATGAAAGGAGTGAGCGAATGCTCAGCTTGATCGCCATATCAGGAGGAGCGGCCACGCTTCTCTGGATCATCGCAGCGGTCCTGGTGATCTACGGGATCGTGACGCTGATCCGGGGAGGCGTCGTCGTGGGGATCGTGCTGATCATCCTGGGGCTGCTTATAGGACCGGGCGGAGTCAGCATCTTCGACTGACCTGGGCGGGCTCTGGGAGCGGAGCCCGTCGGATCGGGGGACACAGACCGCCGGGGTGTGCTGAGTACGTACCATTCGACGGGTGATCACCCCGGAGGTCTTGGGAAGGACGCTCGCCGAAGCACCGAGCCCGGAGCAGGCTCGGATCGCCTTCTCGCGGCTGGGTGAGCAGCCGGAGGCGCGCGAGCTCCTGTTCCGACCGGACATCCTGCCGACGGCCTCAATGCTCCTCGGGTTCTCCACGGCCGCCGCCGACTTCTTCGTGGCCCATCCGGCGGAGCTGGAGGCTCTGGCGGACATCGACCTCCGAACCCTCGAGGAGCTGGAGGAGGAGGCGGCCGCCGACGTGGCCGCTCTGGGAGCACAAGACGGGCTCCGGCGGTTCCGGCGCCGAGCCGGGTACCGGGTGGCGGCCCGGGATCTCGCTGGAGCGAGCCTCGAGGAGGTCGTCGCCGAGCTCACTGCGGTGGCCGAGGCCAGCCTCCGAGCAGCCGTGCGCACGCTCGGGGTCGGCGACGAGCTCGCGGTCATAGCGATGGGAAAACTCGGAGGCCGCGAGCTGAACTATGCCTCCGACGTGGACGTTCTCTTCGTCCACCGGTCGACGGGTGGGGAGGCGCAAGCCGGGATGTCCAGCGCGGCCGCCTCGGTCGTCGCCCTTCTCTCCGAGCCGACCAGCGAGGGTGTCGCGCTGCGAGTCGACGCGAACCTCCGCCCGGAGGGCAGGTCGGGGCCCCTCTCTCGATCCCTCGACTCGATGGTCGAGTACTACGCGCGGCATGCCGCTACCTGGGAGCGCCAGGCGCTGTTGAAAGCCCGTCCGGTTGCCGGCGACCAGGGTCTCGGGGAGCAGTTCGTGGAGGCCGTCTCCGCCCTCGTCTTCGAGGCGATCCTGCCCGCCTCCGCGATCGACGAGGTTCGAGCCTCCAAGGCACGGATCGAGGAGCACGTTCGGGCCCTGGGCAAGGAGCGGGTGGAGCTGAAGCGGGGTCGCGGCGGAATCCGGGACGTCGAGTTCGCCGTCCAACTCCTTCAGCTGGTCCACGGCCGACGGTACGAGTCCCTCCGCCGGCCGGGCACCCTGGAGGCTCTGGCCGCGCTCGCCGAGGAAGGGTTCGTCAGCCGGTCAGATGCCGAGGCCCTGGCCGACTCCTATCGGTTCCTTCGGCGGCTGGAGCACAGGCTCCAGATGGTCCGCGACCTTCAGACCCACGAGCTCCCCCACGATCGCCGGGCCCTCGGGCCGCTGGCGCGGGCCATGGGCCTCCGTGATGCCGGCCAGCTCGAGGCCGAGCACGGCCGGCATACCGCCACCGTTTGGAGCCTTCACGAACGACTGTTCTACCGGCCGCTCCTGGAGGCCTTCGCGGCGCCTGCCGCGCCGGCGCCGGGGATCGATCGAAGGGCGACCGAGGAGCTGCTGTCCGGCCTCGGGTTCGCCGATCCGGCATCCGCCTACGAGGCGTTCGCGCGCATCGTCGACCCGGCGACAAGGCTCGGGAAGGTCCTGGGCACGCTGTTCCCCGTGATCGCTCCGGTCCTCTCGTTCGCGGCCATGCCGGACGCGGCCCTGGTGCGGTTCGAGCGCGTTGCCACCCGGATGGGGCAGCACCAAGACCTCTCCGACATGCTCGCCGACCGTCCCGACGGCGCCAGGAGGCTGGCCGCCCTGGTGGCCGTGAGCTCGGCGTTCGCCGACGCCCTGGTGGCTCGGCCCGAGCTGGTGAGGAGCCTGGCCCGGACACCAGGGCCCGAACGCCCCTTGTTCCCCGGCGACGCCCAGGCCGAGCTGGTCCGCGTGGCAGGCGCGTTCGCGTCCGGCGAGGGAGGCGTTCCGACGTCCGGGTACAGCCTCGCAGCCGTCGCCGACGGGATCTTCGCCGAAGTCCTGTCGCTCGACCCGCCGGCGGTGCCGCTGGCGGTCATCGGAATGGGCAAGCTGGGCGGGGAAGAGCTGAGCTTCGCCTCCGACCTGGACGTGATGTTCGTCTACGAGGGCGAGGGCCCCGCCGATTTCGAAGCGGCAAGTGACGCCGCAGAGCGGGTCCTCGGCCACGTCCGGGACGCCGGCTGGCGAGCGGACGCCGACCTGCGGCCGGAGGGGCGGAGCGGACCCCTGGCCAGGTCGATGGGCTCGTACCTGGAGTACTGGCAGCGCTGGGCACGGACCTGGGAGTTCCAGGCACTCCTGCGCGCGAGGCTCGTCGCCGGCGACGCATCCCTGGGAACGCGGTTCCTGTCGAACGCGTCGGACTTCGCCTATCCGGAGGCACTGAACTTCGAGCAGATCGCGGCCATCCGGCGGATGCGCGTGCGAATGGAGGAGGAGCGGGTCCGATCGCCGGAGGCCCGCCGCTTCCACTTCAAGCTGGGATACGGAAGCCTGGCGGACGTTCAGTTCGCCGTGGAGCTCTCCCTCATGTTGCACGGGTTCGGCAACCCCCAGGTTCGCCGGACGAACACCCTCGAAGCGCTGGAGCAACTCGTAGCCTTCGAGCTGATCGAGGGGAGCGTCGGAGCCTCCCTTCGGGAGGCGTACGTCTTCTTGATGAACGTCAAGGGCTGGCTGGAGATCGAGCGGCGAGTCCCCGCCGAGGCTCTGCCTCCCACCCCTGAGGCCCAGGCGGCCCTGGCCCGGCGGCTGGGTTACGGAGAGCATGCTCGCCGCCGATTCCTCCAGGACTACCGGCGGGTGACCCGGAAGGCGCGCCGGGCCATGGAGGAGATCTTCTACGGAGAGGGAAGAGATCGGTGACGGGCGCGCCTCCTCCTCCCACACCGCGCTATGGAGAGGCGTCGCTCGCCGAGCTCATCCCTTCGGTGCTGAGCGCGCTGGACCTCCCCGGGTTCGCCAACCCGCTCGGCCTGGAACCGCTCTCCGGAGTGTGCGTGGTGGTCTTCGATGGGCTCGGGTGGGTTCAGCTGCGGGAGCATGCGGACGCGGCCCCTTTCATGGCGGCTGCGGCGGAGGAAGGCCGCGCCCTGACGGCGGGGTTCCCCTCGACGACCTCCGCGAGCCTCGCTTCTCTCGGGACCGGCCTTCCCCCCGGCGAGCACGGCCTGGTGGGCTACACGTTCGCCATCCCCGGGTACGAGCGGCCGCTGAACTCGCTGCTGTGGGAGCTGTACGGGGTCGGGCCGAAGGTCGACCTGCGAGAGGAGATCGTTCCCGAGGAGTTCCAGCCCCTGCCCACGCTTCTGGAGCGGTCGGAGGCGGCCGGCCTGCCGGTCATCGTCATCGGGCCCCCCGACCATGCGAGGTCTCCGCTGACGCGGGCCATCCTCCGAGGCGGAAGGTACGAGGGGGCGCACACCCTTGGGGAGGTCGTGTCCGCCACGATGGCCCATTTCGTCGCTGCCCCGCGCGCAGCCGTGTACGCCTATCACCCGTTCCTCGACACCATCGGCCACCTCATGGGGGTGGGCTCGTCCGACTGGCTCGAGTACCTGGGCAAGGTCGATGAGGCCGCAGCGGCCCTGGCCGGGCGCCTGCCGCCGGGGTGGGCCCTGGTGATCACGGGCGACCATGGCATGGTCAACCTGGGGCCCGACGAGCGGATCGACGTGGACGAGCTGTCGGGTCTGGGGAAGGGCGTCCGCTTCCTGGCGGGCGAAGCTCGCGCACGGCACGTTCACGTGGAGCCGGGCGCCGAGGAGGACGTCCTGGCGGCGTGGCGGGAGAGCCTAAGTGACCGGATGTGGGTCGCGCCCAGGGAGGAGGCGATCGCCTCCGGGTGGTTCGGACCCCGAGTCGTCGATCGAGTGAGGCCCCGCATCGGCGACGTCGTGGCCGTGGCCCGCGCCCGCGTCGGAATCTTCCAGAAGGAGGTCGACCCGCTTCAGTTCACGCTGATCGGGCACCACGGCTCCATGGCCGCCGACGAACAGCTCGTGCCGTTGCTCGAGTTCAGGCGTTAGCCGCGCCGTCAGACGTCGTAATAAAGGAAAAATTCCCACGGGTGGGGCCGGAGCCTCACCTGGTCGAGCTCCCTGGTCCGCTTGTACTCCAGCCACGTCTCGATCACGTCCTGGGTGAAGACCCCGCCCTCCAGGAGGAACCCGTGGTCGCCCTCCAGGGCATCCAGGACCTCCTCGAGCGACCCGGGAACCTGCTTGACCTGAGCGCTTTCCTCCGGGGGCAGGTCGTACAGGTCCTTGTCGATCGGGTCGGGAGGCTCGATCTTGTTCTTCACGCCGTCGAGGCCGGCCATGAGCATGGCAGAGAACGCCAGGTACGGGTTACACGATGGATCGGGCGAGCGGAACTCCACGCGCTTCGCTTCCGGCGTCTTGTAGTAGACGGGGATCCGGGCGCACGCGCTGCGATTGCGCTGCGAATACACCAGGTTGATGGGAGCCTCGTAGCCGGGCACGAGCCGCCGGTACGAGTTGGTGGTCGGCGCGCAGAACGCCAGGAGCGCCGGGGCGTGCGTGAGCAGGCCTCCGATGTAGTAGCGAGCCATATCCGAGATCTGGGCGTACCCCATCTCGTCCCAGAACAGGTTCTCACCCTCCACCCACAGGCTCTGGTGCGTGTGCATGCCCGAGCCGTTGTCCTGGAAGATCGGCTTCGGCATGAAGGTGACCGTCTTGCCGGCCAGGCGGGCGGTGTTCTTGACCACGTACTTGTACTTCATGACCTTGTCGGCCATGGTCAGCAGGGTGTCGTAGCGCATGTCGATCTCGGCCTGCCCGGCCGTGCCCACCTCGTGGTGGTGCACCTCCACCTCCACCCCCACCTTCTGGAGGTTCAGGACCATGTCTGTGCGCAGGTCCTGGTAGTGGTCCATGGGGGGCACCGGGAAGTAGGCCTCCTTGTACCGGGGCTTGTAGCCGAGGTTGTGGCCCCCCTCCTCGGCGCCCGAGTTCCAGGCCCCCTCGATGGCCCCGATGTGGTAGTAGCCCTCGTGCTGGTTCTGGTCGAACCGGATCGAATCAAAGATGTAGAACTCGCATTCCGGGCCCCAGTAGCTCGTGTCGGCGATCCCGGTCTGCTCGAGGTGCAGCTCCGCCTTGCGGGCGATCCACCGTGGGTCGCGCGAGTACATCTCGCCGGTCACGGGGTCCTTGACGAAGCAATTGATCACCAGCGTGGGGACCTTCAGGAACGGGTCGATGAACGCCCCGTTGGGGTCGGGGACCAGGAGCATGTCCGACTCCTGGATCTCCTGGAATCCGCGGATGGACGACCCGTCGAAGCCGTACCCGTCCTCGAAGCCGGCTTCGTTGAACTGGGAGATGGGGATGGAGAAGTGCTGCATGAGACCCGGCAGGTCGCAGAAGCGAAGATCGACGATCTGCGCGTCCGCGTCCTTGGCCAGGCCCAGAACGTCGTTCGGTGTGGCGGTACCTTCGGCCATTCCCCACCCTCCTTCCGCGTCACCGCGGTCCGTCGGAGGGTAGCCGGTCGCCCGGACGTCCGGGCCGCCTCGCCGTTAATTCTGTGTTACTTCCGCGCCGCTCTCGGTGTCATCGGGCTCCGCGGCCCGGTAGCCGACGCCGCGAATGGTCTGGATCAAGCCCTCGTGCTCGGGGCCGAGCTTCGCCCGCAGCCTGCGGACGTGCACGTCGACCGTTCGGGTGCCACCGTAGAAGTTGTATCCCCACACCTCGGCCAGCAGCTGGCTTCGGGTGAAGACCCTTCCGGGTCGCTCTGCCAGGAACCGGAGCAGCTCGAACTCCTTGTACGTGAGGTCCAGGAGGCGGCCGCCCACGGCGACCTGGTAGGTCTCGATGTCCATGGAAAGGGATCCCAACCGAAGGGTGGACTCCCCGGCCCCTCCGGTCCGGCGGGACAGGATCCCCAGCCGAACTTCCAGCTCCTCGCTCGGAGCGGCAGAGTAGACGACATCGTCGGCGACGTTCGCCCAGGGGAATGCCCCCAGGTCCCTTCGAGCCACCACCACGACGACCGGGGCCCGCAGGTGCGCACCCGCAAGTGTCGTTACCACGCTGTAGGCCTGTTCGGGATTCGCCTCGGCGTCGACGAAGATGGCCGAAGGAGCGAGTTCCCCGAGGTGGGCGAGTGAGTCGGCCGCAAGAGGCTCTGTCTTGACGTCGAGTCCGAGGGACTGGACGGCGGGAAGGACCTCTGCGGGGGAGCGATCGGTCAGGAACGCGACTCGTCCCACACCGCGTCCGAGCGTAGCAGACGGATGCCCCCGGGTAGGCTAGGGATGTGTTCAGTCGCGGGCTTACGGAGGCAGCCCGGGAAATGTTCCTCTCATGCAGGTGAGGCTGTTCGCGGCGCTCCGCGAGCTGGCCGGTGCCTCCCACGTGGAGGTCGACGCGCCCGACGTCGGGGCCCTCCTGGATGGGCTCTCTTCACGGCTCGGACCGGAGTTCACCCGGATCATGTCGGCCGGGAGCGTGGTTGTGAACGGAGAGACCGTGGGCAGAGGTCGGGAGCTCCTGCCGACCGACGAGGTGGCGCTGCTCCCTCCGGTCTCGGGCGGCTGAATCGGCGGCGTCGATCGATAGGAGGAGGAACTGATGGACATCGGGATCGGACTTCCCAACCCCATCCCGGGCACCCCGGGAAGCACGCTGGTCGAATGGGCGAGAAGGGCGGAGGGGCGCGGCTTCTCCAGCCTGGCCACGATCGATCGGATCGCCTACCCAAGCTACGAGTCCCTGATCTCGCTGGCCGCGGCGGGCGCGGTCACGACCCGGATCGGGCTGCTCACCAACGTCCTGCTGGGTCCGACCCGCAATCCGGTCCTGCTGGCCAAAGAGGCCGCGAGCGTGGACCGGCTCTCGGGAGGGCGGCTGACGCTGGGCCTGGGGGTCGGCGGCAGGAAGGACGACTTCGAAGCCGCGGAGCAGTCCTTCGAGGACCGGGGCAAGCGCTGGGACGAGGCCCTGGAGCTGATGCATCGGATATGGAAAGGAGAGCCGCTCGTTCCCGGCTCAAACCCCGTGGGACCCCGGCCGACCCGGGAGGGAGGCGTGCCCATCCTGATCGGCGGCATGTCCGACAAGGCCATCGAGAGAACGATCAGATGGGGGATCGGCTGGACTGCCGGCGGCGCTCCCGCGGAGCAGGTGGCGCCCTTCGCGGAGAAGGTCCGTGCCGCCTGGAAGGAGTCCGGCCGCGACGGCCAGCCCCGGATCGTGGCCCTCGGCTACTTCGCCCTGGGGGACCGGGCAGAGGAGGGGGCCACCGCCTACATCAAGGACTACTACGCGTTCCTCGGACAGTGGGCCGACCAGATCGCTCAGGGAGTGCCGAAGTCGCCCGAGGCCGTCCGTGGGACCCTTGCCAGCTTCCAGGACCTCGGGGTAGACCAGTTCATCTTCGATCCCACGATCGCCGAGATCGAGCAGGTCGATCTTCTGGCGGAGGCCCTGCTGTAGGAGAAGCGCTAGGGCAGGAGGGCCTCTTCCTCCCTGGCTTCGGCATCCTCGCTCGGCACGTCGACGAGGTGGATTCCGCATTCGGTCTTCCCGACTCCCGACCACCGCCCGGCCCGCTCGTCCTCTCCGGGGGAGAGCGCGCGGGTGCAGGGAGCACATCCGATCGACGCATACCCCAGCTCGTACAACGGGTTGTGGGGGAGGTCGTGCTCCTTGAGATAGGCCCACGCCTCGCGCCGGGTCCAGTTGGCGATGGGGTTGACCTTGACCAACCATTTCCCCGGCTCGAGCTCGTACTGGTCGATGATCGGCGTGCTCTTGCGCGTCCACGCCGAGTCCCGGCGCATGCCCGTGATCCACCCATCGAGCCTTTGCAGCGCCCGATTGAACGGGATCACCTTGTTGAGCTCGCAGCACAGCTCCGGGTTCCGCTCGTACAGTTGCGGACCGTACTCCTCTTCCTGGCTCTCCACGGTGTGGTCACCGATCAGGTCGACAACGTTCAGTCCGAGTCGCTCGGTGAGGCGTTGTTTGAAGGCGAGGGTCTCGGCGAAGTGAAACCCCGTCTCGAGGAACAGGATGGGGAGATCCGGCCGGATGCTCACGGCCATGTGGATGATGGCCGTTCCCTCGGCCTGGAAAGCAGAGGCCATGGCCATTCGTTCCAGGCCCGAGTCCTGGAGGGCCCACCTCACGATCTCCTGCGGTTTCTTGTCCTCGAACTGGAGGTTGAGCTTAGGGACGAGGCCCTCGGCCAATGGTGGCGGCATCGGTCTCCTCAGGGGGGTGGGGACGGTAAGAAAGCAAGTAACTATACCCGCGGCCGCCTGAGGTCAAGCTGGGGACCAGGCCTCCGGCCGAGTCGGGGACGTTGGGCGCTATCCTTCCGTGGCCGTGAACGAAACGATCCCCCCGCACGGAGGAGAGCTGGTGGACCTGGTGCTCCCGCAGCACGAGGCCCAGCGGGCCGCCGCGGAGTCCGAGCACCTGCCCAAGGTGTCCATCGGGCGCAGGGAGCTGTCCGACCTCGAGATGATGGCTTCCGGAGCGCTTTCGCCGCTCACCGGGTTCATGGGTGAGAAGGACTACCGCTCGGTCCTGGAGACCATGCACCTCCCGAACGGCCTCCCCTGGACGATCCCCGTGACGCTGTCGCTTGAGGATTCGGATGCCAAGCGCATCGGAGGCGCATCCCGCGTGGCGCTGACGTCCGGGGATCATGCCGTCGCCATCCTCGACGTCGAGCAGGTGTACCGCCGCGATCGGGAGGTCGAGGCGAGGTCGGTGTTCCAAACTACCGACTCGGCTCACCCTGGGGTGAAGGCTCTGTACGCCGCGGGCGAGTACGTGGTGGCCGGCCCGGTCCACGCGGTGCGGCTTCCGAGTCACAGCACGTTCCAGAAGTACCGGCTGACGCCGGCCGAGACGCGCCGAGCCTTTGCCGAGAGAGGATGGAGGACCGTGGTCGGGTTCCAGACCCGCAACCCGGTCCATCGGGCGCACGAATACCTGCAGAAGTGCGCCCTGGAAATCGTGGATGGCCTGCTGCTGCACCCGCTGGTCGGCGAGACCAAGGAGGACGACGTCCCGGCGGACGTCCGGATGCGCTGCTACGAGATCCTGTTCGAGAGCTACTACCCGAAGGACCGGGCCATGATGAGCGTCTTTCCGGCTGCCATGCGCTACGCGGGGCCGAAGGAGGCCATCTGGCACGCCATCTGCCGCAAGAACTACGGCTGCACGCACTTCATCGTAGGCCGTGACCACGCCGGGGTGGGCACGTACTACGGGACGTACGACGCCCAGCGGATCTTCGAGGAATTCGAGCCCGACGAGCTCGGGATCACCCCGCTGTTCTTCGAGCATTCGTTCTTCTGCAAGCGCTGCGACCAGATGGCCTCGCCGAAGACCTGTCCCCACGGTGACGAGGATCGGGTGATCCTTTCCGGCACCAAGGTCCGGGAGATGCTCCGGGCGGGGAAGAAGCCTCCCAAAGAGTTCTCCCGCCCCGAGGTGGCAGAGATCCTCATCGAGGCCATGGCCCAGCGCACGCGATAGGCGCGGGATCACCCTCGACCCTTGCCTCCAGGGAGTCCATGCCCGAGGATTCCGGCTCATAGAGAGAAGAGATCGCTCGCATCCTGTTCGGTGTCGAGCGTGGAGCTGGCAAGCGGTCGCGCTCGCCTTCGCCTTCCTCTGGCTGGCGGATGGATGGGCCCACGCCCAGACGGCCGAGACCGGGCTGGCCCTGAACGGGTCGGTGACCGGGGATCTCCAGCGCGGCGGGCGGGCCGTGTTCACGCTCCGGGCGACCGTGCCCGGAGGCTGGCGGAACCTCCATCAGCTCAGGGTGAGCATGGTCTTGCACGGGATCCTTCAGGGGGAGACCACGTATACCGAGGAGCTCGACGCGATCTCGGTCAGGGGCAGCCAGCTGGTGCGCATCGGCACCCCCCAAGTGCTCCAGGGGAGCTTCTTCCAGATCAGCGGGCTGGACGTCACCACGTCGACCGGCGGTGACGTGTTCACGCTGACGTATCGTGCCGAGGTCAGGCAGAACATCCCCGACGGAACCGAGTTCAGGCTCACGGCCATCGACGACTCTGGGAACCGGAGCTCGATCGTCCGAAGGATCAACGTGCCCCAGGAGGAAGCCCGCGGGTTCGGATGGGGCGCGCTCGTCCTGGCAGTGGCCGCGGCGCTGTTCCTCGGAGGGTTCGTCGGGAACACGTTCGCTTCCCACCGGCGGGTTCAACCGAAGCCATCGATCTACCAGATCCTGGAGCGCCGTCTGGAGCAGGACCGGGCCAGGCCCCCTAGGGTGGCGGCCGGCGATGGAGAGGGGCGATGAGCTCCTCGGTCGGGCCTTCCGGCCTGTGGAAGCGTCTCGACCAGAAGATCCGGACATCGCCTGAGGCGGGCGAAGACGGGCAGGGGATCTGGGATCGCCTGGCGTATCTGGTGGACCCGGCCGAGTTCCGGCCGAAGCTGGCCGACGACATCGAGATCAAGGAGTTCAAGCTCAAGTGGGGTAACGACTACGCCATCATCTTTAACCCGCGGGACCTGCTGCACTATCGCCTGGAGCCCGGCGAGGTGGAGGTCGTCGGGCTGATGGATGGGACCAGGACGCTCAAGGAGATCGTCGTGGAGCGCTTGGGAGAGTCGGGGGACCTGGAGCTCTCCGGCATCGCCGACCTTGTGGTCCAGCTCCACGCCGGCAACTTCCTCGACCGGCGGTTCCTGGACGTGGAGGGAGCGGTGGAAAGGGCACTGAAGCCCATGTCGCCCATGCGCGAACGGGCCCGCATGTTCGCCACATCGCTGAGCATCGAGTGGAAGGGTGCCGAACGGGCCGTGCGCTGGCTCTACGACCACGGGCTGAAGCACGCCTTCAATCGATGGACGCAGATCGTGTTCGCCGCGGTCGTGGTTGCGGGCATGGTCGCCTTCGTCGACCTCGTGCTCTCAGGCCGGTTCTCTCTCACCGGCGAGTCGCTCGCCCTGGGGTTCCTGGTCCTCATGGCCCTGGACTACTTCAGCGTCACGATCCACGAGCTGGGCCACGCGCTAGTCCTCACGCACTACGGGCGGCGGGTCAAGGGCGCAGGGTTCATGATCTATTTCGGATCGCCGGCCTTCTTCATCGAAGCGTCGGATGGGCTGATGCTGGAGCGCCGCCAGCGGATCCTTCAGTCGGGCGTGGGTCCGTACGGTGAGGCCCTTGTGGCCGGGGTCGCCGCGATGATCGCGTGGGCCGCTCCCGATTCCATCCTCTCTCCGACCCTCTACAAGTTCGCCGTCCTCGGCTACGTGACGGTGTTCATGAATCTCGTGCCGCTCTTGGAGCTGGACGGTTACTGGATCCTCTCCGACCTCATCCAGGTCCCGGACCTGCGGCCCAGATCGCTCGCCTTCATCCGGCACGATCTCTGGCACAAGCTGTTCAAGCGGGAACGGTTCTCGAAGCAGGAGATCGGGCTGGGCCTCTACGGGTTCCTCGGCGTGGCCTTCACGATTCTGTCGTTCTATGCGGCCTACTTCTTCTGGCAACAGGTCTTCGGCGACCTGGTGGGACGGTTGTGGCGAGGCGGAGCCGTCACCAGGATCCTCCTCGTCGCCCTGATCGTCGTGGTGACGGGGCCCTTGATCCGGGCCGGCATCAACCTGCTGCGGTCGGTAGGGCGGCGGCTTCGGGCGGTGTGGCACCGGGTCCGCTTTCGCCTGGAGAGGAAGTGGCGCGTCGAGGCAGCGGAGCTGATCGATGCCTTGGCGCTGTTCGACGACGTTCCCGAGGACGTGCTGAGCGAGCTGGCGGGGCGGGTTCGACTGAGGTCCTTCGCTCTGGGGCAGCCGGTCGTCCGGCAGGGGGAGCGGGCAGCGGCGTTCTACGTGGTCCGCAGCGGCACGCTCCAGGTGGTGGAGGAGGATCCGCGCTCCGGAAGCCAGCGAGTGCTCAGGACCCTCGGCCGGGGAGAGTCGTTCGGCGAGTTGGGGCTGGCGGAGGCCGCTCCACGGTCGGCGACGGTGAGGGCGCTGGAAGAGTCCGAGCTGTTCGAGATCGAGAAGGGGACCTTCGACCGGCTCCTGGCAAGCATGCTGCACGTACCGCAGTTCGCCCCGACCCTCCAGAGCCTCTCCGAGCTGCGCGAGCTGAGCTGCTTCTCCTCCCTGGAGCCCGATGAGCTGTCGGAGCTCCTGGAGCGGGGAGAATGGATCAACGTCGCCCCTGGGGAGGCCATCGTGGAGCAGGGGGAGGTGGGCGACGCCTTCTATGCCCTCCGGTCGGGGCAGGTGGACGTGTATCAGGACGGGGAGCACCTCCGGACCCTGGGACCAGGGTCATACTTCGGGGAGGTGGCCCTGCTGCTCGATATGCCTCGAACCGCGACGGTGGTTGCTCGAACCCCGGTGCGCGCCTACCGGCTGGATCGTGAGGGGTTCGACCGGCTGATCGCGGATGCGTTCAAGCGGGGCACGTTGAGCCCTCACGTGGTGGTCGATCGAACATGGAAGCATTAGGCCGCATCTCATCAAGCGGACGGTAGAGACTCGAGGACGGTAGCGGATGGACTGCTGGCACTGTCGGAGGACGGCTGTGGGCGCCTGTCGCTTCTGCGGGCGGGGAATCTGCGAGGACCACGTGCAGACCCATCCGTACATCCTGGAGCTGTTCAAGACGACGGACGTAACCAGGGTGCTCGTGGTGGAGGATGCCCTGCATTGCGGGGCGTGCACTCCTCGTCCGGACCCCCTCGACCTTCCGGAGCTCGACGCCTGACCAGAGCGTGTGACGGGCGTCACCTCGTGATGGTGACAGCAGTCACCCGGAGACGGTGACGGGCGTTACCGCGCCTTCGGTGACCGATGACACCCGTCCGCGGGTGACGGCCGTCACAGACACCCCGACCGGACCCGAGGAGACTGCACGCATGACATTGATCACGCCCTTGGGCCCGGAATCGAGAGGGGGTGAGCGAGGAATGCCTGAGAAGAAGAAGGTGTCTCCCAAGCAGCCAACGGCGAAGTCCAGCGGGAAGTCGGCGGCGGCCAGGGTTACCAAGAAGACGGCACTCGGCAAGAGAGTCATGGGCAAGCGAGTGCTGGGCAAGCGAGTGCTGGGCAAGCGAGTGCTGGCCAAGCGAGTGGCCGCCAAGCGAATCATCTAGGCGAAAGGCCGGCGTCACCTTTTGGGAACGGGCTCGGGGTCTCCCGGGCCCGTTCACATTATGTGCCCCGGGTTCCTCCTGGTCCAGCCGTTTCGGGTTCGTTAGGCTCCAGACGCGATGGCTGGAGCGACTGCCCGCATCTCTCGCAGTGACCTCGATCGTGCCATGGCGGCCACCCCGATCCTGGAGAAGATTCCCCGGAGCGCGGTGCACGACCTGGCGGAGGCCGGGACGATCCGGCAGTATCGGCGGGGGACCTATCTCTTCTATCAGGAGGACGACCCGGACCACGTGTTCTTCCTGTGGAAGGGGCGTATCGAGGTCAGCTCACTGTCGGTGACGGGGCACCGACAGCTCCTCACGACCCTCGACCACCCTCAGTTCTTCGGGGAGCTTGGTGTGCTTGGCGATCAGCGGCGGACGGCCACCGCCGTGGCTCTGGAGGACTCGATGGTGTGGGTGGTGGGAGGCGATCGCTTCCTCCGGTTCCTCGGCGATCACTTCGAGGCCACCAGGGCGCTGCTCCGTGGGCTGGCCCGCCAGATCCAGGCTCACGAATCGTTCGTGGAGGACCTGCTGTTCCTGGATCTGAAGGGACGGGTGGCGAAGCGGCTGCTCCAGCTGGTCAGCCCGAGCCTGGACGAGCTGCCCCCCGACGGGACCGTGCTTCCCGCCGTCGTGACCCACGCGGACCTTGCCAGCCTCTGCGGGGGCAGCAGGGAGAACGTCACCCGCATCCTCTCCGAGTTCCAAAGACGGGGGCTCGTCAGGCGGGACGGCCGCCGATACGTACTGAGAAGCGTCTCGGGACTCCGGCGGCTGGCAAGCCTCTAGGCGATCGATCAGTCCTCGAGCAGATCCTCAATCAGCAGGCCCATGACGATCATGTCCACATGCCTGCCGCCGACGAAGAGGGCTCGGCGCAGCCGGCCCTCCTCCTTGAACCCGACCTTCTCGTAGGCTCGCCTGCCCCTCGGGTTCGTTTCCAGGACGCCGAGCTCGATCCGCTGCAGGTTCATCTCTCGGAACCCGAACCGGCACAACGTCCGCACCGCATCCGTGCCGTAGCCCTTGTCCCAGAACGGCCGGCCGATCCAGATGCCCAGGATCGCCGTTCGGGCCCGGCCCTCCACCCGGGCCAGGTCGCACGCGCCGACCAGCTCTCCGGAGAGCGTCTCGATGGCAAAGTGTGGCTCCCGGGCGGCGCGCCGCTTCTCCCACCACTCCCGGGTCCCGGAGACCGACTCCGGCCACACCACGAGGAGCTGCTGGGTGACCCCGGGCTCCCAGAACAGCTCGTTGATTCCAGGAAGGTCGTCCTGCTCGACCGCGCGCAGCCGGACCAGTCGTCCCTCGAACGGAGAGCGGATCCTGTGGAAGTCCTCATTGCTGCCACCGGCCATTGAGGCACGAGGATACGCCCGCCGCGGCCCCCACCTGGGCAGCCTCGCTTTGTCCAATGCGCTCTGGGCCTTTCGTCCTGGGACGAGATCAGGGAGAAACGGGGCGAACGTTCAGGGTTTGACGCCCATCACGGAGGGAAGAAAAAGGGCGACCGAACAGAACAATCAGGGAGGTGCCTGGATGTCGTACGAGCCTCACGCACACGAGCCTGTGGAGCCCGACCGGGGTAGCATGACCGGCTTCGCGGCGATCAAGTACACGGCCATCGTCGTCATCGTCCTGGCGATTCTGGCCTTCCTCGCCTTCTACCTGATCCCACTCGTCTTCGACTGAGCAGGGCTCTCGCGGCCCGGGTCGCGGCTAGAGCGAAAGGATCTCGGCGAGGCGATCCGGGTCCAGGGCGTGGGCCACGAGGCCATCGCGGCCGACCAGCCCGGCTCGCTGGGCCACCCGCGCGCACTGGTTCGGCAGCAGCGGAGCATCCGTTGCAATCACGAGATGACGGACCCCGTTTCCTGGCCCATGGCCGGATCCCCTGGGAGCGGCACGACCGATGCCGGCAGGACCTCGCCCACAGCCGTCCCGTTCACCCGCAGGCGCTCGCGCCGGCCGTGGTTGGCTTGAATCAGCACTCCCACCGTGTACCCCCCCGCTGGGGAGGAGAGGACCCGGGAAGCGGTGCCGATTCCGCCCTTGAAGCCGTGGCAGATCATCCCGGTGCCGCCTCCTACGTTCCCCTCCGCCACCTCGCCGCCCGAGGACTCGCGGATGGCCCTTTCCAACGTGTTCCGCCCTCACATGCTGGCCGTTCACGTCGTTCAGGACGCCGTCCCAGGTTTCACCGACGACGGGGAGGCTCCACCGGACACGGTCGGGGCCGTGCTCCCGGACGTCGAACGCGATGAGCGCGTCCCGAACGATCCCGACGCTGTGGGTATTGGCGGCCACCGAGATATCCTCCCCCACCTCGGTAAAGCCTCCATGGTTGACTCCCTGAGGGTCGCTTGCTAGGGTCCTGGCGAACTTTGCCCGGCCCCGACCCACGGCCGGCCACTCGCCGGCGTCAGGAGGGCGGTTGACCGCAAGCAGAGCCAGGATCGCTATAGGCGTCACCGCTTCCCTTCTCCTAGCGACCCTCGCTTCCATCCCCGTGCGCGCCGACACCGCGAGCGAGCTGGAGGCCGCTCGGGACCGGCTGAGGGTCATCCAGGCCGATCTCAACCGCCTGGCCGCCCAATACGCGGCCGCGGTCGGCCGGCACAACCAGACCGAAGACCGGATCGCCCGGGTCCAGGACCGGAGGGAGCGGGTCCGGGCACGCATGAAGCGGATCCGGACGGCCCTGGCCGCCCGGGCCCGGGATGCCTACGAGTCGGGGGGCGCCGGAACGATCGAGCTGCTGCTCGGTTCGGAGAGCTTCTCGGAGTTCTCGGATCGGGTGGAGTACCTGGGAAGGATCGCCAAGACCGACGCGGATCTGCTGATCCAGGCGCGGGTTGATGGCGAGGAGCTCAGGCGCCTCGATGCGGATCTCGCCAGGCTGTCCAAGCAGCAGGCGGCGACGATCGCCACGCTCGATCGCCAGCGGGCGGCCATGGGCGAGCTCTTCGCCGAGCAGAGAGCCTTGGAGGCCAGGCTCGCGGACAGGCTTGCCGCCGAACGAGCCGCTGAGGCGGCCCGGAGGGCCGCGGAGGCGGCGGCGCTGGCCAGGCAGGTCCGCGGGGGACCACTCCTGGCGTGTCCGACGGGCCAGCCCCGGGCCTTCGGGAACGACTTCGGCAATCCCAGGCCCGGAGGCAGACGGCACCAGGGCATCGACATCGTGGCGCCGCTGGGCACGCCGGTGTACGCCGCTCAAAACGGGAGGTTCCAGCAGAACTACAACGACCTCGGCGGCATCAGTGCGCTGGTGTACGCCGACAACGGCGACTTCACCTACTACGCTCACATGTCCGCCTATGCCGGGGTGCCGAACGGATCGCGCGTGTCCGCCGGCACCATGGTCGGCCACGTCGGTGATACGGGGAACGCCGAGGGAGGCATCCCCCACCTGCACTTCGAGTACCACCCCGGAGGGGGCGGGGCCACGAACCCCTACCAGATGCTCGTCGCGGTCTGCGGCTGAGCTTCCGGCGCAGCGCGCTCCGATAGACTGAATCTCTGATCTCAGGCCGCGCCGGGGAACGGATGAGCCCGACCCCGGGCTGGGGGTAGGGACATGACGGATCCTGCAGGAGCGCCCAGCTCTTCCCGGATCACCACGATCCTGGACCCGGCTTTCGCCGAGGCCCTGGAGGGGCTCCCCATCGAGGAGATCCGTCGCAGACGAGACGAGGCGCTCGCCGAACGCGAGTTCCAGTCCTACCTTCGCCGCCTCATCCAGGTCAGACAAGCCCTGCTGAGCGCCGAGCGGACTCGGCGCAGGGCAGGCGCCGATCGGGAGCCGCTGATGGAGCGACTCACCTCCGTGCTGTCGGAGGGCCCCAAGGGGGGCAGGGCGCGGGGCGAAGCCATCCGGGTGTCCCTGGTCCAGGCCGACATCGACGAGGCCGAGCGACAGCTGGATGCGATCCTCGGGGAGGCCGCCCTGGTCAGCCCGGAGGACCTCGCGGACGCCCCACTGGAGGTGACGCTCGAGTCCCTGGTCGAGGCGGAGCGGAGGGTCTCGGCCGATCGCGTCGCCGTGATGCGAGTACACGACCGGCTGCAGGAGGAGATCAAGCGCCGCTATCGGGAGGACCCTGCGCAGATCCCGCGCCAGTTCTAGGCTCCGCTCATGTCCTCGGTCCCGCTGGTCAATGTCATCCGTTCCGGCCTGGAGGAATCCCTTCATGTCGGTGACATCGCCGTGGTAGACGCGGAAGGGCGGCTTGTCGCTTCCGCCGGGGACGCCCAGCGGATGCTGTTCGCCCGCTCGTCGATGAAGCCGCTCCAGGCGACGGTATCGCTTTCCCTGGCTCCCTTGTCCTTCACCTCCCGGGAGATCGCCGTCATGTGCGCCTCCCACAACGGTGAGCCCGTGCACCTGGAGGCCGTCCGGTCCTTGCTCGCCAGGGCCGGAGTGCCGGAGTCGGCCCTTCGGTGTCCGGCGGTCCGGCCGTGGGACGAGGAGTCCTCCTCGAAGGCCCCCCGGCGCCTCCGCATCAACTCGGATTGCTCGGGCAAGCACGCCGGGATGCTGGCCGCCTGCCGGGGCCAGGGCTGGCAGGAGGAGACCTACCTGGAACCAGCCCATCCGCTCCAGCAATCCGTGCTCTCCGCCGTCCTTGGTGTCACCGGGCAGGAGTCCGTCTCCGTTGGGGTGGACGGTTGTGGTGTCCCGGTTCATGGCATGGCGCTGCGTTCCATGGCGCGGATCTACGCCCGCCTGAGCACGCCCGAGCGATGGAGCGGTCTCCAGGCGCACGTGTCGCGGGCCGTGCGGGCGATGCGGGAGGAGCCCTATCTGGTGGCGGGTCGAAACCGGACCGACACGGCGGTGATGGAGGCTGTCAAGGACGTGGTGGTGAAAGGAGGAGCCGAAGGGCTGATGTGCGCGGCGGTCCTGGATCGATCCCTCGGAGTTGCGGTCAAGGTGCGCGACGGCGGCCATCGTGCATCCGGTCTCGCCATGATCCACGCGCTGGCCGCCCTGGATGTCCTGGAGGGAGCTGCGATGACCCGCCTGGAGCCGTTCGCGCGGCCTCCCGTACTGGGCGGCGGCCGGCCGGTAGGTGAGCTGGTGGCCCGGTTCACTCTGACCAGGGCCTGACCCCAGGTAGTCGACCCCCCCGGCGCCCCCCGGCTATCGTTTGCTTCAGTTATCAGTCCGTTTGCAAGTGTTATACAACGCTGGTAGGGTGAAGCTCGATGAACGTACGGCAGGTGGGGCGATACATCAGGAAGCAGCGGGAGAGCGCCCGCCTCTCGCTGCGCGGGGTATCGGCCCTGGCAGGTGTGTCCATTCCGTACCTGTCCCAGATCGAGCGGGGGCTCCGCAGGCCGAGCGCGGACATCCTTCAGGCCATCGCCAAGGCGCTCCAGATCTCGGCCGCCACGATGTACGTCCAAGCGGGGATCCTGGAGGATCGCCCCGTTCCGGACACGGTCACGGCGGTGATGTCGGACCCCACCATCACGGAAAGGCAGAAGCAGGCGCTCCTTCAGATCTACGAAGCGTTCAAGGAGGAGACCGGCCGGAGCCGGACCAAGGAGCCGGCCCCGGCGAAGCGGCCCAAGTCACGGGCACGGGTACAGCGCCGGCCCGCAGGCACGGCACGAAAGGGGGTGTGAGGAACATGGCGACCAAGAAACCGAAGTACGACGCGAGGAAGGCTCTGCTCGATTACTCGGTGAACGTTCCGCTCGGTGCCGGACAGCTCGTCGTGGAGAAGGCCAGGCTGCTCTTCGGGAAGGCGTGGACGATCGCACGCAGTCCTCGCGAGACGACGATGCAGGCCCTTCTGGGACTCGCCCACCGGGGAGAGGAGCTCACCCAGAGCATCCGCCGGTCGGCGTACACCAAGGCGGCGGTGGGCCAAGTGAAGACCGCCCGTTCGCAGACGAAAGCCGCGACGACCAGCCTTCGCAAGGCGGCCGGTACCACGGCAACCGCCACGAAGGCGGCGGCCAAGAAGGTGGGATAGGCAGGCGAGGGCGGTGGCCCTCGATCGCGTTCGGGAAGACCCGCCCCTCGGGGCGGGTTTTCCTTTTCAAGAGCCTCGGACTTGCCGATGCAAGTCGTCGTCTACCATGGGATACGGATACATGAGACAGAATCGCATCGCTTCCCCAGAGCCAGAGGGCCAGCGGGTGCGAGCCCGGCAGGCCGAGGGCCCGAACCTTGCCAATGGAGATCGAGGCGACCAGGCTCGGGTGGCAGTCCTCAGCGTGCACACCTCCCCTGGGGATCAGCCGGGGACGGGCGACTCGGGCGGGATGAACGTCTACATCCGTTCGGTGGCTCAGCGACTTGCCGAGCAGGGCATCGCGGTGGATATCTACACGAGATGTCGGGGCCAGGGAGGTCCCGAAGTCGAGGAGATCGGTCCGCGGAGCCGGCTGATCCGGGTCCAGGCGGGCCCCTGCGCCCCGGTAGACAAGGAGGACCTGCCTGGACTGCTCCCGGCGTTCCTCGGCGGAGTGCTCGATCGGGCCGCTCTTGAGCACGGGGCTCACAGGCACTCTCCGTACGACGTCGTACACAGCCATTACTGGCTCTCCGGATGGGTGGGGAGCCGGGCCAAGGAGATCTGGGGCGTCCCCCTCGTGGCCTCCTTCCACACGCTCGGAAAGGTGAAGAACGCCGCCCGGCTGGACGGTGACCCGCCCGAGCCTCCCGTGCGTCTGCGGGGGGAACAGCGAGTGGTAGAGGGAGCGGACCGCATCCTGGCGCCCACCAAAGTGGAGGCGGAGGACCTGGTCAGCCTGTATGGCGCCGACCCCAAGCGGATCCGGGTCGTGGCGCCGGGGGTGGACCGCTCCATCTTCGCTCCGCGATCCAAGGGAGAGGCCCGAGCGCGGCTGGGACTTGCCGGAAAGCGCCTGATCCTCTTCGTCGGCAGGCTTCAACCATTCAAGGGTCCGAGGGTGGCCGTGCGGGCCCTGGCAGAGGCCGTGGCTCGGCAACCTGAGCTCACCCGGGATGTGGTCCTCGCGCTCGTGGGCGGGCCTTCGGGTCGAGGTCGGGCAGGCGACGAAGTGGTCCACCTCAAGGAGGTGGCTTCCGGGCTGGGTGTGGAAGACAGGGTGATGGTGTTGCCGCCACAGCCGCATGAGCGGCTGGTCGATTTCTACTCCGCGGCGGAAGCCGTGCTGGTTCCGTCACGGTCGGAATCATTCGGGCTGGTGGCCCTGGAGGCGCAGGCTTGCGGGACCCCGGTCGTCGGCACTGCTCGAGGCGGGCTGAGCTTCGTTGTCAGGGACGGGGAGACCGGTTTCCTGGTGGAGGACCACGATCCGTCCACCTACGCCGATCGCATCATCGCAGTCCTCGGTGACCCGGAGCTGGCCGCCCGGCTCGCCCGGCAGGCGGTCCGGAATGCGGGCAGCTTCTCCTGGGACGCGACCGCTTCTCGCATAAGCGAGGTGTACCGGGAGCTGCTGGCCCGCCCGGGCGCATGATCCGGGGCAAGAAGGTTCTCCTGCATGCGGTCGATGACGGCGATATCCCCCTGATTCACCGATGGATGAATCACGCCGAGGTATGGCACTACATGGACTACGAGTTGCCCTACTCGCTGGCCGACGTGAAGGAGGACGTCGAGCGGAGCCGTCGGGACGGCCACCCCTTCACGATCGTCGTGGACGACCGGCCGATCGGGCGCATCGGCCTGAATCGTTTCCGGCGGAGGGACCGCATCTGCTCGTTCTACATGTTCATCGGGGAACCGGCGTTCTGGGGGAAGGGGTATGCGCGGGACGCCGCCATGACGCTGCTCGCGTACGCGTTCGACCGGTGGGACCTGTCTCGGGTAGAGCTCTGGTCGCTGGGCGACAACGACCGCGCCATCGCTACGTACGCAAAGTGCGGCTTCCAGGAGGAAGGTCGTCTGCCGGAGAGGTCCTTCAAGCAGGGCGGGTGGATCGACCATGTGGTGATGAGCGTGAGTCGGGAAGGCTTCGGCGACGCTCTGGCCGCCTGGGAGGCGGGGGATGCGGGGCTCTGACTTTTGTCACTCAGGATCACAGCGCGTCTGACCTGGGAGAACTCACGGTGACGTGCGGTTTTGTCACCTTGACGCGCGGAACGGCATCCATAAGATACGGGTTGCTCCGAGCAGCCGGAGCGGCTGAGTCAGGGTACCGAATGGGACCCCCTGGGAAAGCTGTAAGGTCAACTGGGCGAACCTGCTCGTACGGTTGGGAAGGCCAACTAGCTGTGCGGGTGGGGCAGTTCGGGAGGCCCCAAAGCCCAACGACCGGGGTCACCATAAGGAGACCGAGACAGCGGCGTAGGTTGCTCGGAGCACTAGGCCCGAGGGGCCAACGGTGGTCGCCGGCTTCGGTCGGTGACGAGCCGGCGGTCCCTCGGGCCTTTAGTTAACCCCTCGTCTCGATCCCTATACTGCCGTCGTGAGCAGGGAGGACGAACTCCTGTGGCGACGTTGCTGAGGGCACCCACGATCTGGCTCACTGAGCGTCCGCTCGTGCGTCGCCTCGTGACCGAGCGCAAGGTCGGCCGCCGGCTGGCCGGCCGGTTCGTGGCCGGAGACACGCTGGAGGCGGGCTTGGCCGCCGCCCATGCCCTGGATAGGCGGGGGATCGCCGCCATGCTGGATTACCTGGGGGAGAACGTCGAATCGGCGGCCCACGCGGGAGAGGCCACCGACAACTACGTCCGAGCGCTGAAGAGGATCCAAGAGGCTCCCGAGATCGACTGCAACATCTCCGTGAAGCTCACCCAGTTGGGGATGGACCTGTCGACCGGCCTCTGCGCGGAGAACATGGAACGAGTCCTCCAGGCAGCGAATGGGCCCGATCGGTCGATCTTGGTGATGATCGACATGGAGTCCAGCGAGTACGTCGATCGGACGCTGGACGTCTACCTGGCCTTGCGCGATCGATATTCGAACCTGGGGGTGTGCCTTCAGGCCTATCTGTACAGGACGGCCCTTGACGCGCAGAGGATCGCGGGCCCCCAGGCGGTCGTTCGCCTCGCCAAGGGCGCCTACCTCGAGCATCCTGAGGTTGCGTATCGCAGTCGGCGCGAGGTGCGCCGGAACTTCGCCCGCCTCTCGGCCACGCTCCTGGGGTCCGGGAGCGTCGTTCACCTGGCCACGCACGATGCTCGCCTGGTGGAAGGGGCGAAGAGGTTCGTAGGCGCCCGAAGCATCTCGAATCGTCGCTACGAGTTCCAGATGCTGTACGGGATCAGGCGCGACCTCCAGTCCGCGTTGCTTCGTCAGGGCGAACCGGTCCGCGTGTACATCCCCTACGGAACACAGTGGTATCCCTACCTGACCAGGCGGCTGGCCGAGCGGCCCGCCAACATCTGGTTCTTCCTGTCGAATCTCTTGCGGCGACGGGGTTGATGAGGACGCTCGTGAAGCCGGCCGGGAGGGGTCGATGAGCGAGGAGACGAAGGAAGCGCGGCCAGTGGACGGGCTGGTGCCGGCCGACCGCAAGGTCGCGTTCCTCGGGGGCGGCCGGATGGGAGAGGCCTTGGTGTCGGGCCTGATCAGGTCGGCCGGCCGTGCCAGAGACGAAATCATGATCACCTGCCGGCGCGAGGAGCGTGCCGCCGACCTGGCCGAGCGTCTCGAGGTCGCTACGACGCTCTCGAACCCGGATGCGGTGCGGTGGGCTCCCACGCTCGTCCTCACCGTGAAGCCACAGGACATGGAGGCGCTCCTTCTTCAGATCACCGATGTGGTGACCACAGAGCACCTCCTGATCTCGTTCGCCGCGGGGATCAGGACGTCGTTCATCGAGCGCTACGCGCCCAAGGGGACGCCCGTGGTGCGGGTGATGTCGAACGTGCCGGTCTTGGTGGATGAGGCCATGTCCGTCATCAGCCCCGGGGCCGACGCCGAGGACAAGCACATGGCGCTGGCCGATGAGCTCCTCAGCTCGGTGGGCCGGGTCATCCGCCTTCCCGAGAAGCATCAAGACGCGGTGACGGCGACCAGCGGCTCCGGGCCCGCTTACTTCTTCCTTCTTGCGGAGGCCATGATCGAGGCGTGCATCCTGCTCGGGCTGTCCCGCGACGTCGCCACGGAGTTGATCATTCAGACGATGGTCGGGTCGGCCAAGATGCTGAGGGACACCGGGCGTCACCCGGTGGAGCTCCGGGAGATGGTGACCTCCCCCGGGGGCACCACCATCATGGCCATCCGACACCTGGAGGAGGCAGGCGTGCGGGCTGCGTTCCTCAACGCGATCGACGCGGCCTGCCGCCGGAGCGCGGAGCTGGCCGTCGGCCAGGATCCCGAAGATCGTTGAGGAGGATCTGGATGGGGAGAGGCGACCGCAAGAGAGTGAGGTGGGCCCGCGACCGCGAGAGGAAGAAGAAGGAGCGTGAGGCCCGCAAGGGGAAGGAGCGCGCGGCGGGAAGGGGGTCCAGGGGGTAGCACTCCGCGGAGCGCAGCGGAGCGGATGCGGACCCTTGGCGGCGAGCGGTCCGCCGGTAGGCGGATCGCCGACGGATGCAGGGGGTCCAGGGGGTAGCACTCCGCGGAGCGCAGCGGAGCGGATGCGGACCCTTGGCGGCGAGCGGTCCGCCGGTAGGCGGATCGCCGACGGATGCAGGGGGTCCAGGGG
>JBOGVA010000027.1:0-41677 GCA_050692195.1 Actinomycetota bacterium
CGGACTCGACCTCGTAGTGGCCCCCTGGCTGTCCAGGCTGATCGTAGCGGGAGCGTTCCTGCTACTGGCGGCGCTCGCCGCGGTCTTGGGCATGCGGGCGCTGAAGAAGGGGACACTGGTGCCGGAAAAGACCAAGCGAACGGTGAAGGAGGACGTGGAATGGGCGCGAGCGCAGCTCAAACGGTGAAGGAGATCGAGGAGACCAGGGCCCGCCTGGACTCCGAGATCCGCGAACTGGAGCAGCGACTGCCCGCGCCGGCCACGTGGGCGAAGCGCCTGATGGGCCTGGCCGCAGGCGGCGGAGCCGGGGGAGCGGTGTTCTGGTTCGCTCTCAAGCGCCTCCGCCGGCGCCACCGCCGCAAGGAGAAGGAGGAGGAGAAGCAAGTCCGGGCCGAGGTCAACGTCCTTCCCGAGAGGTGGGCCGAGTCGCTCTCCAGGGTCGTCGAGGATGGCCGGTGGAAGCCCTGGGCGGCCATGGCCGCGAGCACGTGGCTCCTGCTAAGGCTGGCCGAGCTCCGGCAGCTTCGCCGGCTGAACAGGACCGTGCTGGTTGGGGCCTCGGGTCGGGTTCCGCTCGGCTGAGCGGAACTCACGCCACTGCGCGGACGATCTCCTCGGACAGCTCCGGGTACTTGGCGAGCTCCTCGCTCCGCTCCCGCTTGAACCGGTCGGCGAAGCCCTGGTGCTCGTCCATCCGGCCCTGGCGCTCGTACAGGCGTCGGGGCTGAAGCAGCTCCGGGTCGTCGATGCCCGGCACGTCCTCGGCGATCTCGTAGCCGAAGTCCGGGTCGTCGCCCCACTTGATCGTCTGCTCGGCGATGGCCTTCACGATTGCCGAGGAATGGGGGATCTTCACCTTCTTCGACCGGCCGTCGTCCTCCTTGCCTCCGACCCGGCCGGTGTTCATGAGATAGACCTCCATCGGATGCGTGTCGAGGAGCTGGAGGAACCGGTTCCCCTGAAGCCCATGGCGCAGCGGGAAGAAGGGGTTCGTGCCGGGGACGCGTAGGAACTTCCCTTCCTCCGCCTTCCCTCCGGCGGAGGTGCCGGTGGTCTCCCCGAGCATGAAGTAGGCGGCGGCCTGAGCCTGGGACAGCCGCGCCACCGCGGGGATGATGTTCTCGTTCCAATTCAGGATCAGCAGGTAATCGACCGGGCCCAAGTCGCGGGCATCCTTGACCCGGCCCAGGTCCGCCAGGGAGAACACCGCGCGCCCGTTCTTCGTGTACGAGGTCTCGAAGAAGTTCACCTTGCCGTTCTCGTCCTGGTACACGTTCTCGAGGTGTGCCGTCGGCTTGGTGACGGCGCCGTAGATGTTCGGCTCGAACTCTGGGTCGAGAGAGAACGTCTTGGCGAAGCAGCCGTCCTCGGACGCGTACACCTTGCCGCCCGGCATGAGGGCGATGAAGTCGTCCTGCACGGGGAGTGAGTCGTTCTGGGTGGTGAACGTGGTGGTGGTCTTCCCCGTGCCGGAGAGGCCGATGATGAGGAACACCTTCTCGTCCCCGTTCGCCGGGACGGCCTTGCAGCCGGCGTGGAGCGCCAGGCCTCCGCGGTCGTAGACGATGCGGTTCCACATCCGCAGGCCGCCCTTCTTGGATTCGCCGAAATAATCGGAGCCGAGCACCCTGGTCACTCCGTTGTCCAGGTCCACGGCGATGCAGCGGTCGTCGGGGTAGCCCTGGGCGGCCAGGTTCGGCGTGTAGATCACGTGGACCTCGGGCTCGCCGCCCTTGCGAGGGTAGTACAGCTTCTGCTGCATCCCCGCGATGTTGGCGTTCGCCCGCTCGATGCTGAGCCGCGCAGCGGTCTGGAAACCCGGGACGTTGCCGATGTGACCGTCGACCACCACCATCTCCTGGCCCGCGATGTGCTCGTCCTGCGTCTTGGCCAGGCTCTCGTACTCCGCGCGGGTCATGGTCTTCTGGTCGGTGATGCTGGCGTCGTCCGTCACGATGAAGGTCGAGCCGGCGCTCCGCGAGGTCACTCGGGTCTGGACGTTGACGTTGCCGAATTGGGTGATCCGGCACGTCGGCATCTCCTCGGTCAGCTTCCGGAGTGTCTCCGGCGAGGGGTTGTCGTGGATCTTCTTGGCGTTCATGCGTCGCTCTCCTCGCGTTTTGGGGAAGCAGCGATTCTAGCGAACGACCTTTGCCCGCAGCCTAGCGTTCGGATTCGACCATGAAGTACAGCCGGACGTTCGTGCGATATTCGGCGATCCGACCGTCCTTGATCGTGGTGCCGGTCGAAACGACCTCCAGCCGGTTGATCCCCCTGATCGTCTTGGCCGCCTCCCGAAGCGCCTCGCGGGCCGCGTCGCCCCAAGACCGCTCCGACACTCCCTCCAGCTCGATCGTGTTGATGACCGGCATTGTTGGCCTCCCTCCGGTGCAGCGCGGCTCTCGGGCAGTTTCTGTACGCTCGAATTATGGTCCACCTGCCGACGAGGAGCGCGGGTCCCCCGTGACCGGGTTCACCGAGGAAGAGCTGGTCGGGGTGATCCGAAGGCTCCTCTCAGGCGACAGCCCCGGTGTCACGCTCGGGCCGGGCGACGACGCCGCCCTGGTCGAGATGGGATCCCACCTGGGGATCCTGACGGCGGACATGCTGGTCGAGGGGGTCCACTTCGAACGAAAGACGACCGCCCCACACGACCTGGGCTACAAGTCGCTTGCCGTCAACGTGAGCGACGTGGCCGCGATGGGGGGGAGCCCTCGCTACGCGCTGGTCTCGCTCGGACTCCCCTCGGATGTCGAGGCCGGGTGGGTGGTCGAGCTGTACGCGGGCCTTCGCGACGCCGCGGCCGAGTACGCGGTGTCCCTGGTCGGGGGGGACACGTCACTGGCGGATGGAGTGGTCGTTTCCGTGGCGCTGACCGGAGAGGTGGCCAAGGATCGGGCCGTCAGGCGTTCTGGGGCGCGGCCGGGGGACCGCGTGGTCGTGACGGGCGCGCTCGGCGCGGCCGCGGGAGGGCTGTGGCTGGCGCAGGCTCCACCGGAGGAGGTCGCCGCCGCGATTGTCTCAGAGTGGGGCCGTAGCCTGATCTCGGCGCACGTCCGTCCGGTCGCTCGGGTGGGCGAGGGGCAGACGCTCGCCCAGGCGGGTGCGACGGCGATGATCGATATCTCGGATGGCCTGGCCATCGACCTGGGGCGGCTGTGCAGAGAGAGCGGGGTATCGGCGGCGATCGAGCTGGCCGCCGTTCCTGTCGCCCTCGGGCTGTACGAGTTGAAGGGTGTCGTGCCCATCGACCCTCTCGAGTTGGCCCTCCGAGGCGGGGAGGACTACGAGCTCCTGGCCACGCTCCCGCCTGAAGCGGTGAGCGACGCGGAGGCGAGTCTGGCCGAGCGGTTCGGCACACAGCTCACCGACATCGGGGAGGTCAGGGAGGGGGAAGGCCTGGTGGCGATCGAGGAGGACGGGTCGGAGCGGCCCATGGAGCCGGCGGGGTGGGATCACTTTGCCCGCTGACGTTCCGCGGGCGCTGACCATCGCCGGGTCGGACTCGGGCGGGGGCGCCGGAATCCAGGCCGACCTCAAGACGTTCGCGGTGCTGGGGACGTGGGGCATGAGCGCGGTCACCTCGATCACCGTGCAGAACACCCGGGGCGTCACCGGCGTGTCCGACGTTCTCCCCGAGATCGTCGGCGCCCAGATCAGGGCCGTGGTGACGGACATCGGCGTCGACGCGGCCAAGACCGGGATGCTCTCCTCGGCCGCGATCATCGGAGCTGTGGCCGACGCCGTCGAGGAGACCCGGCTTCCCAACCTGGTGGTGGACCCGGTCTTCGTCTCCAAGCACGGGGATCCCTTGCTGCGGAAGGACGCGGTCGCCGAGCTTCGCGAACGGATCATCCCGCTGGCCACATTGGTGACCCCGAATCTGCGCGAGGCGTCCGGGCTGGTGGGCTTCGACGTGGGGAGCCGGGAGGACATGCCGCGGGCCGCCGAGGCAATCCTGAAGCTCGGGGCCCGGGCGGTCCTGGTGAAGGGCGGGCACCTCGGCACGGACCGCTCCGACGACCTCTTCGTGGACGGAGAACGATCGGAGTGGCTGCCGGCCGAGCGGATCGACACGGCCAACACGCACGGAACCGGCTGCGTCCTCTCGGCAGCCATCGCGGCCCACCTGGCCCGCGGGGACGAGCTGCTCGACGCGGCCCGGAAGGGGAAGGAGTTCGTCACCCAGTCCATCCGCCACGGCCTCGGTCTGGGTGGGGGAGTCGGGCCGGCGAGCCCCGCGTGGCGACAGCTGGAGGGACCACCGTGAGCCGGCGTTGATTGCGTTGACCTGCCTCCGCGCCAGGGCTCCGTGCGCGTAGCCATCGACGCCAGGCCGGCCGTCTTCCCCCAGAAGACGGGCATCGGCCACTACACGTGGCATCTGCTGCGCCAACTTCCGTCCGTCGACCCCCAGACCCGCTACGTCGCCTGGTACCTGAACGCCCGAGCCCTGGTGGGCGGGCCGAGGAGGCTCCTGGCAGAGCTTCGCGCACCGAACCTCGCCGAACGGTGGGCGCCCATCCCGTCCGCATGGTTCGAGCGATCGTCCGAGCGCTTCGACCTGCCCCGCGTCGAATGGTTCGTCCGGTTCGACGTCTTCTTCGCCCCGAACTTCGTTCCCCCGCCCACCCGTTCCCGAGCGCTGGTCGTCACCGTCCACGATCTCGCCTTTCGACGCTTTCCCGAGACCGCGCCGCACGGCACTCGATGGTGGCTCCGGCGGATCGATCGCGCGCTGGAGAGGGCGTCCCGCATCGTCGTCCCCTCCCAGGCGACCCGGAAGGACCTGCTCGACCTCTACGAGGTCTCACCCGGCCGGGTTGTGGTCATCCCTCATGGGGTGGACGCAGAGGTGTTCCGTCCCCCGCCTCCCGAGGCGGTCCAGGCCGCCAAGGACAGGTTCGGGATCGACGGACCCTATCTACTGTCGCTTGGGGGCATTGAGCCGAGGAAGAACCTTCCCAACCTGATCCGGGCGTTCGACGCGCTGCCCGACGACATCCGTCCCGGGCTGGTGATCGCCGGCGCGGGAGTGGAGTGGAACCCGCAGGGAAGGCGGCTGTTGGAATCGGCACTGAGCGCGGTCCCTCGGAGGGTTCGTGAACGGATCGTCCTGACCGGCTACGTGTCGGGGTCCGACAAGGTGGGGTTGCTCGGAGGAGCGGTAGCCCTTGCCTATCCTTCGCTCTACGAGGGCTTCGGGTTGCCCGTCCTGGAGGCCATGGCCTGCGGGACGCCGGTCGTGACGTCCAACGTCTCCGCCCTCCCCGAGGTGGCAGGGGACGCCGCGCTACTGGTCGATCCCAGCAACGCCGAAAGCATCGCCGATGGGCTGGGGCGGCTGCTCCGAGACGCGGACCTACGAGAGCAGCTGACGAAAGCCGGCACCGCCCGCGCCACGGGGTTCACCTGGCCCGAAACCGCCCGGAAGACAGCCGAGGTGCTGCACCAGGCCGGCGAGGAGGGGAGGAGCGCTTAGCGAGATCCGGAGCCGGGCAGCCTCAGCCGGCGCGGGAGACTCGGCCGGCCTTCAGGCAGGACGTGCAGACGTTCAGGCGCTTGGGGGCGCCGTTCACCAGAGCCCGGACCCTCTGGATGTTCGGGTTCCACCGGCGGTTCGACCGCCGGTGGGAGTGGGACACCTTCATCCCGAAGCCGGGGTGTTTCCCGCAGATGTCGCAGACCGATGCCATGGCTCCTGCATGGTAGCAGCGGTATACGCCTCAGCCCACGCGGGGGCCGCTTCGTCTACTCCACCTCACGAGCAGCACGAGCGCCGCGGCCACAGACACTAAGGCGGCGAGCGCGAGGGGGAGCACGGGCACGGAGCTCGAGCCGCCAGCCGGAGCCGCCGCGGGCGGGCGCGCGGTCGTCGGCAGTGCCGTCGGTTCTCTCGGTGTAGCCGACGGCGATGGAGAGGGAGTCGGGGTAGGGCTCGCCGTCCCTCCCGTCACTCGAACGTCCCGCGCGGGCGTTCGCACGATGTCTACCCCGTCGGTCACCACCGCCTGGAGCCGGTACGAGCCCGACGGGAGGTCGGGCACGGCCCACCTGATCTCGTGCACGCCAGGTGGATAGGTGGTCCTCCCGCTCACCTCGATGTCGGGGCCCGGCGCCCTGAGCACCAGGTTGACCACGGAGAGCTGGGGAACGGCGATCGTCGTGGTGATCGTTCGTCCTACCCTCGCCCGGCGAGGCGCATCGCTGACCTCACCCGCGGCGATGAACGTGGGTGGAGGCCCGGCCCGCCTGACCCGAAGCCTCTCTCCCCCCGTGACGAGCCAGGGACCGGGGCCAGGATTCCTTCCCTCGACACGGACCCGTCCGTTCCCGGAGATCCTCACCGACCGCAGGCCGACCGCGATCCCCACTCTGATCACCTGGGGCATGGGATACGTCTGTGGTCGAAGGCCTCCATAGTAGGAGGCCAGGATCTCCCGGTACGGGAGCCCCCGCTGGGCCTTCCCGTAGGCACCCCACTGCACCATCCCCACCCCGTGGCCCCAACCGCGACCCTCCAGCACGGCCGCGCTTCCTTCGGTGGACGGACCGAACCAGATGGACGGCACGGTCTGGGGCAGGCGGGTGCCGTCGGTGTCGATGGACGGATAGCCGGCAGGATCCAGGCAGTGAGCCCAGAAGTTCATGTGCGACCGGAAGTGGCCCACGTCCAGGGTCTCGGAGGCGCCTCCGCCCCTGACCACGACGTTCGAGCCCCTCAGGCGCACGGCGGTGACCGGCTCGCTTCCCCAGTGCCCGGCGGCGCGGAGGAACCGGCGAATGTCCGCGAACGGCAACCGGACCCGCCATCGCGACACCGGCGACGCGCCGTCGTCGTTCTCCTCGACCGGTCGAAGGTACGGCAGGGGATCGGTCCCGAACACCTGGTCGTTGCCGATCGTGTATCCGGGTGATGTCGATGAATAGAGGGTGTCCGCGGGCCGGCCTCGATACAGGAGGACCTCGCCGGCGGTGCTCTCGACCGCCCTCTCCCACCGGTCCCCGTACGGCCCGGCGCTGATCCCCAGGCCCCGGTAGACCTGGCAGGCCGTCGTTGCGCAGAGCTGATACCCGAGGGCCCGGCCGGTCGGATCCGGGTTGTCGATGTGGGCCAGGGCGTACGAACGCGCCGCGACGACCTGGGCCTTGAGCGCCGCCATGGGCCACGTCCTCGGCACCTCGGCGATCCCTTTCAGGTACTCCTCGAAGGGCAGCACTCCGATCACGAACAGCCTGCCGTCGGAGGCCTTGCCCACCTCGATGGTCCCTTCGTACCTGGCGTGCAGGCGAGGCTGCACGGGACTGACGCACGGAGAGTCTGCCCTTGGATACTCCCCGTGGACCAGGATGCTCGCCCCCGGTGAGGCCACGAAGCTGACCCTCGGCAGGGCCTGCGCGGAGGCCGTAGGGATGCCCGCGGGAACGCGGAACGGCGAGGCAGCGAGCACGAAGATGCCGAGCACCAGACCGACGGATCGGAGTCGCGGGCGCACCGATCCACCGTAACAGGCGGGTTCGCGATTCAGGGAGTGGCTCGGCCCGGCTCGGCTTGCTCGCGGGGGCGCTGCCACGTCCGGATCAGGAGCAGGACACCCAGGGCGAGCATGGGGACCACGATGAACACGACCTGCCCGAGCTTGGTCTGCACGAACGTGAGGATGTGGCCGAGCAGGCCCACCCGGTGGGCGACCAGGCCGACACGTCCGTCGGACGGAACGCTCCAACCCTGAGCTGCTTCGCTCCCGTCCGCTTTCGTCGTGAACCGGACGGTCCCCCCGGACGCGTCCACCTTCTCCACTCGCTGGATCGTGAGGCGATCCGGGTCGGCGGGGTCTCGAAACGTCACCACGTCACCACGACGGACGGAACCTGGCGACACCGTCTTGGCGATGACCAGGTCGCCGCGGCGGAACGCCGGCTCCATGTCGCCGGATCTCACCGCGGTGGTGTGGTAGCCGAAGGCGAGCGGCACGCTGACCAGAAGGAGCAGGACACTGCAGATCCCCAGCAGCGCCCACAGTGCGGCGCGCACGCCCCACCGCCGTACCGGGCCCACCGTTTGGGCGGTCTCCGCGGGCTGGGCCATCAGGAGTGGGACCGCCTCGGGAGCTCGTGCCGGTTCGACCTCGACCTCCTGGTGCAGCCGGGTGGCCCGAGCCAGGTCGCTCGAACGAAGGAGCAGGAATCCCGACCCTCGTCTCCGGCTGAGGGAGTGGGACGCGATGAGGCCCGACTCGGCCTGCCGCTGAAGCGACTGATCATCGAGCCCGGTGATGAACGCGGCCTCCCTGAGGGTCACCCACTCCGGAAGTGGCATCGCGGACAGGTCTCCTGCTTCCTGGGGTGGTGCGGGGGCTGGGGGCTCCACGACCGCCACCTGATCCTCCGGCAGCCTCACCCGGCGAAGCATCCCCGCCCGGGAGAGATCGTCGGTGTTGAGCAGCAGGAACCCGGGGCCCAGCCGACGGCTCAGGACCGGATCGGAGGAGACGAGCCCGGACTCGGCGGACCGCAGCAGGGACTCCTGGGGCTCCCCTGTGATGAGGCTGGCCTCGCGCAGGGTGACCCACTGGGGGATGTTCGGTTCGGTCGGCGTGTCCACTTGGGCGATCCGCACTCGATTCTCGCTTATCTTCGCTCGGGCCCGATCATCGAGAGACCGATATCCACATCGACCGGGGAGCGGGCGTCCTTGACGTGGCCTCCTCTTGGAACCCGTGAATCACAGGAGTGTAACTAGCCTGATGCGGTTGAACGCTCCACCGGGAATGCCGATACTCACATCGCCGGATTGAGTTTCCCCCTCAAGGAGGGCTCCGATGAGCGAATTTCCCAAGCTGCCGCGTAAGCCATTGGGCTACGACCCCGCGGCCGTTGAGCGCCTCATCGCGGAACGCGACTCGATGCTCGGCCTGGCCGAGCACCGCATCCGCCAGGCGGAATCCCAGCTCGGCGAGCTGGAGGAGCAGCTCAGGGCGCGCGATCAGCTCCTGTCCCAGCTCCAGACGGAGCTGGAGACCAGGCCTGAGGTCGAGGTCATGCGCGAGGAGCCGGCCGGGACAGTAGAGACTGAGCACGAGCAAACTCCTCTCACGCCCCGATTCATGACCGAAGAGCTCTCGAAGATCGTGGTGGCGGCCGAGGAGTCGACCAGCCAGATCATCGAGCGCGCGTGGAGCGCCACCAGGGACCAGATCGTGGAGGCCGACCGACTCTGGCGGGAGGTCCAGGGCGAAGCCGTCCGATTCGCTGACTGGAGGGAGGAGGCGGAGTCGATCGTTTCGGCGCTCCAGTCCGCCATCCACGAGGCCCGGTCCAAGATCGAGGACGTCCCTCAGCGCGTTCAGGAGGCCCTGGCCCCTGCGGTCGAGGCGATGGTGGATGTCGACACGGGCATGGCCAAGCTGAACGTGGCGTCCCAGCTCCCTCTGCTCCTCACTCCCTCGGGCCTGGAGTCCGCGCGGGGGGAGGCCTCGATGAGCCGGGGCGATCAGACCGGTGAGGAGTCGGCAGAGGACGCCTACGAGCCATCCGCCGAGGCTGCCTCCGAAGACCAGGGCGAGTCGGAGGGCATGTGGGCGGACGAGTCGGTCCTCTCCTGGGGCGAACAGGAAGACTCCGGGGGAGAGTCGGACGAGTCGCACCAAAGGGAGGCCGGAGAGCCTGCGTAGGGCTTTGGCTTACGGGTCGACCAGCTTCAGCAGTTCCTCGCTCATCTGCTCAGCAGAGACCGGACCCGTCCATTCGAAGACCGGCTCGCCCGAAGCGTCGTAGATCACCGTGGTGGGCTGGCCCACGTATCCGAGGGAATCTCGGATCGCCCCGCTGGGGTCGAAGACGCTCGGATAGGTCCACCTGTACTCCTGGATGAACTCGCGGGCCGGGGGGCGCTGGTCTTCCACGTCCACGCCGATGAACTGGGCCTTTCCTTCGAAGGTCCGGGCGACCTTCGCCAGGTGGGCGGCCTCTCGCCGGCAAGGGCCACACCAGGAAGCCCAGAAGTTCACCACGACCGGCCTCCCCTCGAGTTCTGCAAGCAAGGACTGAAAGCGCTCCGGGGTGAACTCGGGCAGGGCCGTGGGGCTTTCCGGCAGGAGGGACGACCCGGCGCCGACGCCGCTGCTCACGGTGGGGCTATCGCTGGAGCAGGCCGCCAGCAGCAGCGAGAGGGCCGCCGCGAGAGCGAGGGCGAGCCGCCACCGGCCGACACGGATCGATGTCACCCGTCAATTGTGCGCGACTGGAGCCGAAAGCGTGAAGCGGCCGATGCTATAACCGTCGAGTGAGCTCCCTCTCGCTCGACAGCCCGATCCTCCAGATCGACCCCCGTGTCGCCAACCGACGCGTGGGGTTCCGGACCAAGGGCCCTCCCGCGCACGAGGTGCTGGACGAGAGCCTGGGCATTCGTACGGTGAGTGACCTCCTGCGTCACTATCCGAGGCGATACATCGACCGCTCGGCCACCGTTCGGATCCGCGATCTACGCCTCGGTCAGGAGGCGACGGTGATCGGACGGGTCAGGCGGGTCGGCAAGCGGCTGACGCGACGGCGTCAGTCGATGGTGACGGTCACGGTGTTCGACGGCACCGGCTATCTCGACCTGGCTTTCTTCAACCAGCCATGGGCGG
Organism: Actinomycetota bacterium; assembly: GCA_050692195.1. GTDB lineage: Bacteria > Actinomycetota > UBA4738 > UBA4738 > UBA4738 > JBOGVA01. The sequence goes on from JBOGVA010000027.1 coordinate 10,632, forward strand.
CGACGGCGTACCGGGAAGGCATGGAGCTGGCGGTCTCGGGACGGGCCGGGACCTACCGAGGACGGCTCCAGCTCGCCAACCAAGAGGTCGAGGTCCTGCGGGGAGACGAGGGCGAGACGGTCCACACGGGTCGCATCACGCCGGTCCACCCCGCCACCGAGGGGATCACGGGCCGAACGATCAGAGAGCTGGTGTTCCGGGCCCTCCAGGAGCTCGGTCCCATCCCGGACCCGCTTCCCACCGAGCTGATCGGCGCCGAGGAACTGATGCCGGAGGACGCGGCCATCAGAGGGATCCACTTCCCCGACGACCCTGCGGTGCTGGACCGGGCCAGGCAGCGGCTCAAGTTCGACGAGCTCTTCGCCCTGGAGCTCGGGGTGGCATACCGGAAGCGTCGGGTGGAGCGAGCCGAAAGGGGCGTCGCCCACGACCTCAGGGCAGATCTGGCGGAACGGTTCCTGGGGGGGTTGCCGTTCGAGCTCACTCAGGCGCAGGGACGCACCATCAAGGAGATCTCCGAGGACATGGCCCAGCCCAGGCCGATGAACCGGCTGCTGCAGGGAGACGTGGGATCCGGGAAGACCGTCGTGGCGCTCTACGCGGCCATGGTTGCGATCCAGTCCGGCCACCAGGCCACGATCATGGCCCCCACCGAAGTGCTGGCCGGACAGCACTTCAGAACGATGGCGGACCTCCTGCCCCCTGTCGGCGCGGTCGATCTGCTCTCCTCCCCACCCGTGGCGGATCTGAACCAACCCGATCTCTTTGGCGCGAGCCCGTTGGCACCGGGCGAGCAGAACGCGGCGAATGGCCAGGGCTTGGTGTACGCGTTGCTCACCGCGGCCGTGACCGGAAAGGATCGCCAGCGCGTGCGGGACGCAGTGCGCGCGGGTGAAGTGGACCTGGTCGTCGGCACGCACGCCCTGGTCCAGGAGGCGGTCGAATTCGCCGACCTCTCCCTGGCGGTGATCGACGAGCAGCATCGCTTCGGCGTTCACCAGCGCATCACGCTGAAGGAAAAGGGCGCGCACCCGGACGTGCTGATCATGACGGCGACCCCGATCCCCAGGACGCTCGCCCTGACCTACTACGGAGACCTCGACGTGTCGGTCCTCGACGAGATGCCTGCCGGGAGGCTGCCGGTGGCCACGAGCGTGGCCCGGACGTCCGCCCAGCGGTCGATCGCCTACCGGTTGGTCCACGACCAGGTCGCCGCCGGGCGGCAGGCATTCGTCGTGTGTGCGGCGATCGACGAGGGCAACCGGCTGGAGGTGCGAGCGGCCGAGAAGGAAGCGGAACGGTTGCGAAGCGAGGTCTTCCCCGACCTTCGTATCAGCCTGCTTCACGGGAGGATGCGTCCCGCGGACAAGGAGGCGGCGATGGAAGCATTCCGAGCAGGTCGGTCCGACGTCCTCATCTCCACAACGGTGATCGAAGTCGGTGTGGACGTACCCAACGCGACGGTCATGCTGGTCGAGAACGCCGAGCGGTTCGGGCTGGCCCAGCTCCACCAGCTCAGGGGGCGGATCGGTCGCGGCGGGTACCCATCACACTGCGTGCTGTTCGACGAGAGCGTCCCCGGGAACGAGGAGGCCAGGAGCCGCCTGGCCGCGATGGAGCGGACCACGGACGGCTTCGAGCTGGCCGACGAGGACCTCCGCCTGCGCGGGGAGGGAACCCTCTTCGACATCCGGCAGTCCGGTCTTCCCGACCTGAAGCTCGCCCGGCTGGCCGAGGACGGCGACCTGGTCCGCCTGGCCCGGGACCGTGCGTTCGGCATCGTCGATGCCGACCCGAGCCTGGACGCTCACCCCGACCTGCTCGAGCTGCTCCGCCGAACCTTCACCGGGGACGCCATCGATTGGCTGTTCCACAGCTGACGGTGGCGACCGGGGGTGCAGGGGGGCAGCAGCCCGCGAGCGAAGCGAAGCGGATGAGCTGCTGCAGTCCCCCTGCCGGAAGGGGCCTGCCGCAGGCAGGGCGCTTCCGAGAAGAATGAGGGTGGTCGCCGGGACGGCCAGGGGCACCAGGCTCGCGCCGGTACCCGCGGGGACCCGCCCGGTGTCGGACCGGGCCAGGGAGGGGCTGTTCTCGAGCCTCGGGCCGGAGGTCGAGGGCGCAAGGGTGCTGGATCTCTTCGCCGGGACCGGAGCCATGGGCATCGAGGCACTGTCGCGGGGCGCCTCGAGCGCGCTGTTCGTCGACTCGGCCCCGGCCGCGGACAGGACCATACGGGAGAACCTCCGCCGGACGGCCCTGGCGAAGAAGGGGACCGTTCGCCACCAGGACGCTCTTCGTGCGATTCGCCAGAAACCAGGGCAATTCGACCTGATCCTGATCGACCCTCCTTACCGGCTTCCGGAGCAGATCCTGGTCGGCCTCTTGAGCGAAGTCGCAGGTCAGGGCGTTGCCGCAGCCGGTTCTAGGGTCGTCCTGACCCGCTCGAGCCGAAGTTACACGCCTGTCATTCCGGTAAACTGGCGGTTGGAAAGGCGGCTTTCCTACGGCGACGCGGTCGTCCTGGTGTTCCGTACCCCTTGATAACGGGAGGGCTATCGGGATGGGGCTGGGAGCCCTTTGTCCGGGGACATTCGATCCCGCTACCAACGGGCACATCGACATCATCGCGCGCGCCAGCCGGTATTTCGACGAGGTGGTGGTTGCGGTTCTGGAGAATCCCGCCAAGGCGCCGCTGTTCGGCACGGACGAACGGGTGGCCATGCTCAAGGAGGCGGTGGCAGACCTGGAGCACACGGAGGTGGAGTCCTTCTCGGGCCTCCTGGCGGACTACGCCCGGAGGCGAGGATTGAGGGTGATCGTGAAGGGGCTGCGGGCGGTTACGGACTTCGACTTCGAGCTTCAGATGGCTCAGATGAACAACAGGATGGCGGGCGTGGAGACCTTCTTCGTCCCCACCAACCCTCAGTGGTCGTACCTCTCGTCCTCCCTCATCAAGGAGGTCGCTCGCTTCGGGGGCGACGTGTCCGGGCTGGTGCCCCCCGTGGTGAAGGAGCGACTGGAAGAGAAGTTCGCGGAGCCCGGGGAGGCACAGTAGCTGCCGTGGACGTCGGCGCACGCCTCCAGCAGATCATGGAGCTCGTGGAGAGCGCCAAGTCCATGCCGCTCTCCTCGAGCGTCCTGATCAACCAGCAGGAGATCCTGGAGATCCTCGAGGCCGCGCTGAAGGAGCTTCCCGAGGAGATCAAGCAGGCCAGGTGGGTGGTCAAGGATCGGGAGGAGCTGCTGGGGAAGGCCCGCCACGACGCCGAGGCCATCGTGCAGAGGGCCCAGTCGGAGCAGGCCCGGCTGCTGTCCAAGGAGGAGGTGGCCCGGGCGGCCCGCGAGGAGGCCGATCGGCTCCTCGGTGAAGCGCGGGAGATGGCGCGGCAGATCCGCCTTGAGGCGGAGGACTACGTGGACGCCAAGCTGGCCCAATACGAGATCGTTCTGGAGAAGACCTACACGGAGCTGGAGCGCTCCATCGCCCAGGTCCGGCGGGGCCGGGACAAGCTGCGGGGTGTCTCGCCGGCCCAGGAGGAGTTCGGGGCGGCAGAACCGGCGCAGGAGCAGGCATGACCGTCCAGATCGACGTGAGGGACCTGGTGCGACACCCCGGTTCGTCGCGGACCCTGGAGTTCGCCGAGGCGATCGGGGGGCTTCGAACGGAGCTGGCCTACGTCCCCGAGGATCGGCCGCTCGGTGGCCGCCTGCTCATGGAGAGCGTCGTGGAGGGAGTGCTGGCCAGCGGTCCCTTGTCCGGCGTGATGGTCCTGCGATGCGCCCGATGCCTGGCCACGACCGAGACCGAGTTCAGCGTCGAGGTCCAGGAGCTGTTCGCCCCCGGGGTCACGGCCGACGACGACGAGTACCCGCTGGTCGAAGGGATCCTCGATCTGGAGCCCATGATCAGGGATGCGGTGCTGCTCTCCATGCCGCTCGCCCCGCTGTGCCGCCCGGACTGTCTGGGACTGTGCGAGCGGTGCGGCGGCGACCGGAACGCCGGAGAGTGCTCGTGTCCCCCGGAGGTCGACCCCCGCTGGTCGCCGCTGATCGGCCTGCACCTGGAAGAGGGCCCCACGCACATGGACCTCGGGCCCGGCCCCGCGCAGAGACATTAGAGACCCGAAGGAGTAGGACCATGCCGACCCCGAAACGCAAGACCACCAAGTCGAAGTCAAGGCATCGAGCGGCCCATTGGCGATCCGCCCCGCCCACGTATGCCGAGTGTCCGCAGTGCCGCCAGCCCAAGCTGCCCCATCGAGTGTGCGGGAATTGCGGGTACTACGGCGGCCGCCAGGCGGTCGAGGTCGAGTAGCGGAGCACCGCCGAGGATCCCTCGTTGCCACGCAAGCGGACCGCTCTGGAGAGGGCCCTGGGGACCCACTTCAAGAACGCTGAGCTTCGAGACGCCGCCCTTACCCACCGGTCCTTCGCCTTCGAGCACGGAGTGCTTCCCACGAACGAGCGACTTGAGTTCCTGGGCGACGCGGTCCTCGGGCTGGTGGTCACCGATCTGGTCTATCGGGCCTTCCCCGATCGGTCCGAAGGCGAGCTGGCAAAGCTTCGGGCCGCGATGGTGAACATGACCACGCTTGCCGAGGTGGCCCGGGATCTCGGACTGGGTGAGGAGGTCCTGCTCGGAAGGGGAGAAGAGCTCTCGGGCGGACGGAACAAGGCCAGCATCCTCGCCGACGCGCTGGAAGCGGTCCTTGGAGCGGTCTATCTGGACCAGGGCGCCAAGGCGGCGCACAGGCTCATCGAGCGCCTCTTCCGCCCGAGGATCGAGGCGTACGTCCGGGGCGAAGGCGGACGCGACTACAAGACCATCCTGCAGGAGCTGGCCGCCCAGGACATTGGACGGCTGCCCGAGTATCGGGTTGCCGAGAGCGGTCCCGACCACCAGAAGGAGTTCACCGCCTCCGTCTCTATCTCCGGGCGCGAGCTGGGGAGAGGATCCGGCAGGTCGAAGAAGGAGGCCGAGCAGAGGGCGGCCCGCGAGGCGTTCGATCGGCTGACCGAGGATGCGGCCGAGATGGCCAAGGAACACTGAGAAGGGACTGGGGCTGAGGGGCGACGTGGAGCTGCCGGAAGTGGAGGTGGTGCGCCGGGACCTCGAGAAAGAGGTCGTCGGCAAGCGGGTGAAGGTGGTCGAGGTCCGGCCCCACCGCAACGCCATGCGGGTCATTCGCCGCCACGCCAGGCGCAAGGAGTTCGCCGACCGCCTGGCCGGCAAGAAGATCACCCGCGTCGACCGCAAGGGAAAGTACGTGCTCCTCCATCTGGAGGACGGCAGCGTGCTGGTGGTGCATTTCGGCATGTCCGGGCAGTTCCTCCGAGGAACGAAGCGGCAGTCGCTGCCGACGCACACCCATGTCGTGATCGACTTCGTCCAGGGTGGCGACCTGCGGTACGTGGACCCGCGGACGTTCGGCGAGATGTTCATGACTGCCGCCGATGACCTCGGGAAGATCAAGGAGCTGGACCACGTGGCCATCGATCCTCTCGAGGACACATTCACGTGGCAAGAGTTCTCAGGCGAGCTGGCGCGGCGGGCCACCAAGCTCAAGTCGCTTCTCATGGACCAGAAGTTCGTCTCCGGTCTCGGCAACATCTACTCGGACGAGGTCCTGTTCGCGGCCGGCCTCAAGTACGACCGGCTGTCGGACTCCCTGTCGTCCCAGGAAGTGCGGCGACTGTACCGGGCCATGCGGGAGGTCCTCCAGGACGCGGTGCGGTTCCGCGGGACCACGCTCGACGACGAGGCCTACCTGGACGTGTTTGGGAAGCCGGGCGAGTTCCAGAACGAGCTCAAGGTCTACGGTCGCAGAGGCGAGGCCTGCCGCCGCTGTCGTACCTCGGTCGACGCGGTGAAGTTGGGCGGGCGGTACTCGTACTTCTGCCCGCAGTGCCAGAGCTGACCGAACGCTGATTCGGTCGTTCGCTGTTCCGCTCCGACAGTTCGGGCTCGTCAACTCAATGGTCAGCGGGCACTTGCGGCGATGGCCCGTGTGCCCAGAAGTCTCTCCTCTTCGATGTCTACCTCGCCGGAGCACCTGCCCGCGACGGCCAAGCGATCGAGGTTATCGTTCGCGCATGCCGACCAAGCGGGTGCACGCGTTCGTGTCGGGAATGGTCCAGGGCGTGTTCTTTCGGGTCGAGGCGGCATCGCGGGCCAGGTCGCTCGGTCTGAGTGGATTCGTGCGGAACACTCCCGACGGCCGAGTCGAGGCCGTGTTCGAAGGGGAGCCCGACCAGGTGGACCGGATGGTCGCCTGGTGTCGCAGAGGGCCGGATCTGGCGCGCGTCGAGTCCGTCGAGGTCGCCGAGGAGCCTCCCCTGGGGGACCGAGACTTTCGGATCGCCCGCTGACGCTTTCTCCACCGGAATCACAGCGCTGAAATTTTCTTCGCGGCCCTCCACGGTCCCGCCGGGTTCGCCGGTTAGCATCGAGTCCCAATGTTCCTCAGGTCCTTGACCCTTCGCGGCTTCAAGTCCTTCGCGGGCAAAACCACGCTCGAGTTCACTCCGGGCGTCAGCGTCATCGTTGGGCCGAATGGCTCCGGGAAGTCGAACATCGTGGACGCGATCGCATGGGTGCTCGGCGAGCAGGGCCCGCGGTCCCTGCGCGGAGCCCAGATGGCCGACGTCATCTTCGCCGGCAGCCCCGCCCGCCCCCCGCTCGGGCTGGCCTCGGTCAGCATGGTCATCGACAACTCGGCCGGCCTGATCCCCGTGCCCGCCTCGGAGGTGGAGATCAGCCGAACCGTGTATCGCTCGGGAGAGAGCGAGTACCGGTTGGGTGGCCGGCCGTGCCGCCTGCTCGACATCCAGGAGCTGCTCGCCGACACCGGGATCGGGCGGGCGCTGCACACGATCATCGGTCAGGGGCAGCTCGACGCCGTCCTCGCGGCCCGACCGGAGGAACGAAGGCAGTTCGTCGAAGAGGCCGCCGGGATCGCCAAGCACCGGCGGCGACGGGAGCGCGCCGAGCGGAGGCTGGCCGGGTTGGAGGGAGACCTCCTCCGGATCCAGGACCTCCTCTCAGAGCTCAAGCGGCAGCTCAAGCCGCTGAAGCAGCAGGCCGAGCTGGCCGAGCGCCACGAGGCGTTGACGAGGGAAGCGACGGAGCTTGCACTGCGGCTGTCGGCGGCCCGGCTCCGCGAGCTCTACCGGGACCGGAACCGTCGCCGTCCGACATGGGAGCGAGCCGAGGGCGGCCAGTCGGCCGCGCGGGCCCGCCTGGCGGAGCTGGACGCGGAGATCGCCGCGATCGAGGAAGACCGCGCCCGCGCAGAGTCGTCGCAGAGGGAAGCCGAAGACCTACGGACGGAGGCTGTGGGATCGAAGTCCGAGGCGGAAGGCCGGCTGCGGTTGGCCGTCCGGGATGAGGCGCGCGCCCGTGAGCGGCTCTCCGCCGCCGCGAACAGGTCCGGCCGGCTGTTCGCGCTGGAGGAGGAGCTGGATCGGACCGAGGGCGCCGTGGTGGACGTACGCCGCGCGGCGGAGCAGCGGGAGCGGGAGCTGGACGAGGCCGAACGGGCCTTTCGGCGCGCCGAGCAGGCCCGCCAGGACGCCGAGGGCGAACGCCGCCGCCTGAGCGAGGAGGCTGCTGCCAGGAAGGCCGAGGCGGAGGCCCTGAGCCGAACCCTCTCGGGGCACGAGGCGGAACTCTCCCGCCTGTCCGCGATCCAGGCGGATCTGCGGGGGCGGCTGGGCGACGCGGAAGCCCGGTCCGCCGAGCTGGCCGCCGAGGTCGAGCGGCTCGATGCGCTCGAGACGCCTCTTTCGGGCGAGCAGGCCGCCATCGAGCGCGAGCGGATCGAGCTGGCGCGAAGGCTGGCCGAGCTGGACGCTCGGGGCGAGGGCCTGCGGGCCCGACGGGATGTGCTCGAGGCGAGGAGGGCTGAGCTTTCCGAGTCTCCGGGCGCTGCCTTCGCCCGGCGGCACGGCGGGAGAGCGATCGGGCTGCTTCGGGAACTCATCGAGGCTCCGAAGGACATCAGGGCAGCCCTCGACGCCGCCCTCGGTCCCTTCGCCGACGCGATCGTCTACTCGGGCGAGGCCGAGGCGCTGGCCGACGCGGCAGCGGGGGAGGGAGCCGGCGTGACGCTGGCCGCGACGGAAGGTGCGGAGTCCCCGCCCCCTTCGATCCCGTTCGAACGAAGCCTGCTCGACGCGGTGCGCCCCGAGCCACGGGTCCGGCTGCTGGCCGCTCGCCTTTTGGAGGAGACGTATCTGGTACGGAGCCTTGCCGAGGCGGCGGCGAAGCACCGGGTGCATCCGGCGGCGCGGTTCGTGACCCCCGAAGGAACGATGGTCGGCCCGTGGTTCGTGCGGACGTCTCCGGGCCAGGACGAGCGAATGGAGCAGGTCCGCCGGGACGCCGCCGCCATCGATCGGGAGATGGGAGCGGTCCACCGAGAGCTCCGCGAGAGCCGTGCGCGCCTAGAGGAGATCTCGGGTCGTGCCGAGGTGGTTGGCACCGAGCTCGACGGCGCCGATCGCCTCATCACAGCCGCGGCCGAGCAGATGGCCGATCTGGAGAAGGAGCTGGCCTCGCTCCGAACAGAGGAGCAGCTGGTGAGGGAACGCCATGCCTCCGTGGAAGCTGCTGCCGCCGGCGCTCGCGACGCGCTCGCCCGAGCGCCCCTCCCAGTGCCGGAGCCTCCTGGCGTCCCAATGTTCGCTGAGCCACCCGTCCAGCTTCGCGTCGAGGTGGAGGCGCTCCGGCGCGAACGATCGCGGCTGGAGGCAGGGGTGGCGCGGGCTCGACGGGAGATCGAGGCGCTCGACGGGGAGGATCCCGGCGAGCTACGCGAAGCCGTGCGGGCGGCTGAGCAGGTCAGGGTCGCCGCCGAAGAGGACGTGCGGAAGGCGGAGGAGAACCTGGCCGGGGCGGTGACCGCCCACAGAGCGGCCACCGAGACGGCTCGGGCGATCCAGGACGGGCATGCCCAGGCCAGCCGCGCCTGGAGGGTGGAGGCCGCCGAGGTGGAGCGCCTGCGCCAGGAAAACGAGGAGGAGGATCGGGAGCGTCACGACCTGGAGCGTCGCATCGCAGACGCGGAGCGCCTGCTGGCGGAGGGGCACGGGGCCGATCCCTCCCAGGCTGTGGAGGGGCTTTCGGAGGAAGAGACGCTCGGGGAGCTGCAGCGTCGCTCCGACCTGGTGGCCAGGCGCCTCGGATTGGTGGGAAGGGTGAACCTGCTTGCGACCGGCGAGCTCGAATCGGTGCAGCAGCGGTACGACTTCGTCCGCCGCGAGCTGGAGGACGTGAAGGGAGCCCGGACAAACCTTCAGGGCATCATCAGGGAAGTGGACCAGAGGGTGGCGGAGCTGTTCGCCGCGGCCTTCGAGGACGTGGCCCGGGAGTTCTCCGCCCTGTTCCGGTTGATGTTTCCAGGCGGGGAGGGCCGCCTGACGCTGACCGATCCAGCCGATCTCCTCGGGTCCGGGATCGAGGTGGAGGCCCGGCCCGGACGGGGCCGGGTCAAGAGGCTGTCGCTGCTGTCCGGCGGGGAGCGTTCGCTGGCGGCGCTGGCGTTCCTGTTCGCCATCTTCAGGGCCCGCCCCAGCCCCTTCTACCTGATGGACGAGGTCGAGGCGGCTCTGGACGACATCAACCTCCACCGGTTCCTGGAGGTGGTCCGGGCGTTCGCCCAGGACTCGCAGGTCCTTCTGGTCACCCACCAGAAGCGGTCGATGGAGATGGCCGATGTGCTGTACGGGGTCTCCATAGGCCGGGACGGCGCGTCCACCGTCATCTCACAGCGGCTGCTGGAAGTCGCCGTCGGCTAGAGTCTGGGCTCTCGGCCGGCCCCGTTGCCGCCGCGTGGCCTCGGGGACCAAACTAGTGAGCCGTGGAGGCTCCCCCGGTTCGCTACGCCAAGAGCGGGGACGTCAACATCGCGTACTCCGTGGTGGGTGACGGGCCGTTCGATCTGGTCTTCGTGAGCGGGTGGGTCCTCTCCGTCCTCGAGTCCGCCTGGGAGGGACCGGCGGCAGACCTCCTCAGCCGCCTTGCCTCGTTCTCGCGGCTCATCCTGTTCGACAAGCGGGGAACGGGCATGTCCGATCGCGCAACCGGCGTCCCCGACCTCGAGACCAGGATGGACGACATCCGCGCCGTGATGGACGCCGCCGGATCGAAGCGAGCGGCCATCATGGGCGTCTCCGAGGGTGGACCGATGACGCTGCTCTTCGCGGCGACCTACCCGGAGCGGACCGCCGCCGCCATCCTCTACGGCACGGGTCCGTCGAACGTCCGCGCCGATGACTATCCGTGGGGATACAGTCCCGAGGAGGCGGCTGAGCGGGTCAGGCAGATATCCGGCAGGGCTGGGACTCAGGAGTGGCTGGACGAACAGCTCAAGCGCTTCGCGCCGAGCCTGGCCGGGGACGAGGAGGCGACGCGCTGGTGGCGGAGGTGGGTGCTCACGAGCGCCAGCCCCGGGGCTGTCGTGGCCCTGACCCGAATGAACGTGGAGATCGACGCCCGTCACACGTTGCCGGCGATCCGCGTCCCCACCCTCGTGATCCATCCGGTCGGCGACGAGGTCGTGGAAATCGCCGAGGGGAGATATATGGCGGAGAGGATCCCCGGCGCAGAGATGGTGGAGCTGCCCGGGGAGGATCATGGCTGGTGGGTTCAATCCGATCCCATCGCCCGAGAGGTCGAAGGCTTCCTGCGCGGCATCTGGGACCGCGGCGAGTGGGACGTGGTCGAGAACGACCGAGTCCTGGCCACGGTCCTCTTCACGGACATCGTCGGTTCGACCGCCAAGGTGGCCGAGCTGGGCGACCGCGGTTGGCGCGATCTTCTCCAGCAGCATCATGCGGTGGTGCGGCGGCATCTGGTTCGCTTCTCCGGCCGCGAGATCGATACCGCGGGAGACGGCTTCTTCGCCAGCTTCGACGGGCCGGCTCGCGCGATCCGGTGCGCGTGTGCGATCACCGAAGCCATGCCAGATCTCGGGGTGGAGGTTCGCGCGGGTCTGCATACGGGTGAGTGTGAGGTCGTCGAAGGCAAGGTCGGCGGGATCGCGGTGCACATCGGGGCTCGGGTGGCAGCCCTGGCCGGACCGAGCGAAGTGCTCGTGTCCAGCACGGTGAAGGACCTCGTGGCGGGCTCGGGGCTCACGTTCCACGATCGAGGCGAGCACGAGCTGAAGGGCCTCCCCGGCGCGTGGCGCGTGTATTCGGTGGTCGGCGGCTGAGGGGAGCGACCATCGAACTCGCGCTCCTGGTCGTCCTGGCCTTTCTCATCGCCGGCGTGGCCGGCGTGGTCATCACCCGGCGGGCCGCCCGGAGGCCGGCTCGGGTCCGTGAGGCACCCTCGGTCGACCGAACCGCGTACGGACCGGTTCAGCGAGGATTCGCCGACCGGGTGCGTGGGCTGTTTCGCGCCGGCGCCCCCACGGAGCAGACCTGGCGGGAGCTGGAAGAGGCGCTGATCCGGGCCGACGTCGGCCCCAAGGCGTCGGAGAGGATCGTGGCGCGGGTGCGCGACGGCTTCGCCCCGCCGGCGGACCCGGTTGCCGTGGTGATGCAGGAGGTTGTCCGCATCTTCGAAGGAGATGGTCCCTGGACGGCCCCGGCCGGCTCACCGGGGATCGTGATGGTGGTGGGGGTGAACGGGACGGGGAAGACGACCACCATCGGCAAGCTGGCTCACATCCTGGCCAGGGAAGGCCGGTCGGTCAGCCTGGCCGCCAGCGACACGTTCCGGGCAGCGGCCGGCGAGCAGCTCGACCTGTGGGCCTCTCGAGCGGGGGCCCACCTCGTCGGGCAGGGCCGCGGGGCAGACCCGGGGGCGGTCGCATTCGACGCCGTGCAGGCCGCCAGGGCCAGAGGGAGCGACGTCCTCATCGTGGACACCGCGGGCCGATTGCACACCAAGCAGCCGCTCATGGAGGAGCTCAAGAAGGTGAAGAGGGTCCTCGAGAAGGCCGGGGGCCGGGTCGATGAGGTCCTGCTCGTCTTGGACGCCACGACCGGGCAGAACGGCATCGCCCAGGCCAGGGCGTTCACCGAGGCCGTCGAGGTTACGGGCGTGGTGCTGGCGAAGATGGACGGCACGGCCAGGGGGGGCATCGTCCTGGCCGTCCGCGAGGAGCTCGGAGTGCCGATCAAGCTCGTGGGCATCGGCGAGGGGCCCGAGGACCTCGTCCCCTTCGACCCCGACGCCTTCGCCCGAAGGCTCGTGGCATGACGGTTTGGCCGGGCGAGGTGGTCACCTGATCCTGGTCGCGGGTGGCAGCGGGTTCATCGGGTCGGCGGTCGTTCGCCGGCTCCTTCGAGACGGCGCCGAGGTCGCCGTCATGACCGCACACCCGAACCGCTCCCGGTCGAAGATCGAGAGCCTGGGGGCGAGGATGGTCGTGGGGGACGTGCTGGACCCGGAGTCCCTGGCCTCGGCTGTGCGGGGCGCGGAGGTGGTCGTCCAGGCCCTCACGTTCCCCACGTTCCCCCTGGAGAAGCCTCGGCACAGGTACACGTTCGAGGAATTCGATCACCGAGGGACGGACCGGCTGGTCCAGGCGGCTGCCGGGGCGGGCGCGAAGAAGTACGTCTACTCCTCGGCGGTGGGCGCCGCTCCCTACCCGGCGAAGGCCCGCTACACGGCCAAGTGGGCAGGGGAAGAGGCCATCCGCGGGACGGGGATCGACCATGCCATCATCCGGCCGTCCTGGGCCTATGGTCCCGAGGACCGCGCGCTGAACAGGTTCGTCGCGTTCCATCGATGGCTGCCGTTCGTCCCGGTCGTGGGCGACGGCAGCCAGAGCCTCCAGCCGGTGCTCGTCGACGACGTCGCCGAGTGCTTCGTCCAGTCGGCCCGTCTCGACGGGCCCTCCGGCACGTTCGAGATCGGTGGCCCCGAGGCCATGACGATGAACGACGTGCTGAGGACGATGATGGAGGTGCGGGGCAGGGTGAAGCCGCTCGTTCACTTCCCGGTGTTCATGCCGAAGCTCGCGGGCTTCTTCCTTCAGGCCCTTCCGAAGCCCCCGCTCTCGCCTGCCGCCGTGGACTTCGCCACAGCCGAGGCCGTTGCCGACACCTCGGCCCTCCTTCGGGAGTTCGACCTGGAGCTGACCCCGCTCCGAGAGGGTCTGGGGACCTACCTGCGACGTTGACCACCTTCACCTCGTTCTTCCCCCCGTGGCGCCCGAACCGGGAGCAGCTCGCCGCAGCTCGTGGCAAGACCGTTCCCGACGTCGTCGGCCCGGGCCTCGAGGTCCTCTTCTGCGGGATCAACCCGGGTCTGTACTCCGGCGCGGTGGGCCACCACTTCGCGCGTCCAGGCAACCGGTTCTGGAAGGCGTTGCAGGCGAGCGGGTTCACCGAGGAGCTGCTGTCTCCGTTCGAGGAGGGGAGGCTCCTGTCGTACGGATTGGGGATCACGAATCTGGTGGGTCGAGCCACCGCCGGCGCCGAGGAGCTCAGCGGAGAGGAGATCCGCCAGGGGGTCCGGCGCCTCGAGCGGAAGGTGTGCCGCTTCCGTCCTTCCATCGTCGCCGTGCTCGGCCTGGGCGCTTACCGGGTCGGTTTCGGCAGGCCCGGGGCGCCCATAGGCGATCAGCGGGAAGCGATCTGTGCCTCGAGGGTCTGGCTGCTGCCCAACCCGAGTGGGCTCAATGCCCACTACCGGCTGGCCGAACTGACGGAGGCCTTCGCCGAACTTCGCCGTGAGGTCAGCCGGCGACGTCCTCCCGGGCCGCAGCCGGGTTCGTCTCCGGGTGGTCGAGAGCGGGGGCGGCGCCGACGGTGACCGGAAGGCTCACCAGGAACGTCGATCCCTCCCCGGGCGTCGAGGAAACTTCGATGCTGCCCTCCATCGCCTCGACCAGCCGCTTGGTGATGTAGAGGCCCAGCCCCGCACCTTCGGCTTCGCGGGTGAGGACCGGCCCCGCTTGGTGGAACCGGTCGAAGATGTGGGGCAGGTCGCTCTCGGAGATCCCAACACCTCGGTCGGCCACCGAGAGGCGCAACCACCCGTTGTCGGCCGTGGCAGCCACCGACACCGGCGATCCGGCGGGCGAGAACTTGAGCGCGTTCCCGACGAGGTTGCGCAGGACCTGGTCGACCCGGAGAGGATCGATCATCACCCGTCCAGGATGGGCGTCCACCTCCACGCGGATCCGGGATCGCTCGTCTGGGCCGAAGGACTCCACCATATGGTGGACGAAGGCGGCCAGCTCAACGCGCTCGACCTGCAGCCGGATCGTGCCCGACTCGATGCGGGTGACCAGGAGCAGGTCGTCGACCAGTCGGCTCAGGCGCTCGCTATGGCGATCGATGATGGCCATGAACTCCATCTCTTGCTGGTCGGAGATTCGGGGGCGATTGCGGATCAGCGTCTTGACGAATCCCCGGATGGCCGTGAGAGGCGTACGGAGCTCGTGGCTCGTGATCGAGATGAAGTCCGACTTCATCTGGTCCAGCTCGCGCAGTCGCTTCATCGTGTCTCGCTGCTGGGAGAGCAGGCGATTGCTGTGGGCGACCAGCGCGATCTGGTCGGCCAACCTCGTCAGAAGCTCCAGTGATGGCTGGTCGAACGCGTCCTCACTGCGGCTCTCCACGTCGATGACCCCGATGACCTCGTCCCCGATGCGGAGCGGGGCAGCCATCTCCGAACGGACCTCCGGGTCCGCCTCGATGTAGCCCGGGAACGCCTTCACGTCCGGCACGAGCAGTGGCCGCCCGGTGGCCGCCACCATCCCGGTGACGCCCTGGCCCAACGGGATACCTCTCTCGTAGAGCGGCATCCCGTACATGCCCTTCACCACCAGCTCGTCGCCCTCGCGGAGCAGGATCGAGAAGGTCTCGAACTCCAGGTCCCGGCCGACCGCGCCGGCCATCAGCGGCAGGGATGTGTCGAGGTCTTCCGCCGCCACTCCGGTCAGGATGGCGGTGTTGAAGGCCGCCACCTCGCGGCGGGCCACCGACTCTCTTCGGGCCGCCTCCTCGAACAGGCTCGCCTGCTGGTTGGCCCGGTCGGCTTCCCGGGCCAGCGACCGGGCCATGAACCCGGCCACCAGGGCGATGATCGCCTGGACGCCGACGCGGAAGGCGACATTGGCCACCTGGAAGTCGTACTCGGGGATGAACTGCTCCGGCAGGGCCTGGGGGAAGCGCGCGGCCAGATATGCTTCGCGAACCACCTCGTTGACCAGGGTCAGGGCCACCGCCGCCATGGCTCCTCCCAGGCGGTAGCGAAGGGCTCCCTCGAGCGGAAGGATGTACAGCACGACCCAGGTGGCGCCCTTGGGGTCGTAGCTGAACGCCCAGGTCAGCGAGAACGTGATGAGCATGTCGAAGACGAACGCTCCGACCCCGATCTTCCGTATGCCCTGGAGCGATACCGCTCGCCGAGCGGCGAGCCAGATGGCCAGGTTCCCCAGGGCCAGGAAGGCCATGATGGCGTAGG
Organism: Actinomycetota bacterium; assembly: GCA_050692195.1. Classification (GTDB taxonomy): domain Bacteria; phylum Actinomycetota; class UBA4738; order UBA4738; family UBA4738; genus JBOGVA01. The sequence goes on from JBOGVA010000027.1 coordinate 26,062, forward strand.
CGAACGTCACGACCCTGCCGGAGGCATAGGGAGGAGTCCCGGAGTTCGTCTCGGAGACCAGATAGACGCCGAGCACCACGCCGAACCACCGGACCAGCACCAGGCCGTGCTCGAGGCGTCTGGCCCGTTCGAGCTCTCGCGGGGCTCCCTCCACCGCTCAGCCTCCGTTCCGGTTCAGTTGGTCCGATGCGGCAGGTACAATGAGCTTCTCGGCTAGCATACGCGGCGCCTGTCTACCCAAATCTCATGTTCGACGCACTGAGCGGCCGCTTGAACGCGGTCTTCCGGAAGCTCCGATCCCGGGGGAAGCTCCATCCGAAGCAGGTGGACTCGGCCCTGGAGGACATCCGCATGGCCCTCCTGGAGGCCGATGTCGCATTGGAGGTGGTGGACGACTTCCTCTCCAGGGTGCGCTCCAGAGCCCTCTCCGACGAGGTCATGCGGAGCCTTACCCCGGCCCAGCAGGTGGTGAAGGTGGTGCGCGACGAGCTCACCACCACGCTGGGAGGAGAGCACAGGGCCTTCGCTTTCCCGGGGGCCAACCCAGTCGTCATCATGATGGCCGGCGTCCAGGGATCGGGGAAGACGACCGCGTGCGCCAAGCTGGCCCTGCATCTGAAGGAAAAGGGAAAGCAGCCGCTGCTGGTGGCCGCCGACCTCCAGCGCCCGGCCGCGGTCGATCAGCTCTTCACGCTGGCCGGGGAGGTCGGTGTCCCGGCCTTCTCCGAGGGAAAGGACCCTCCGAGGGTGGCGAGGAACGCCGTCAAGCAGGCCTCGCGGGAAAGCCGCAACGTCGTGATCGTCGATACCGCCGGTCGTCTGCACGTCGACCCAGACATGATGAAGGAGGCCCAGAGGGTCAAGGACGCGCTGCGGCCCCATCACGTCCTCATGGCCTGCGATGCCATGACCGGGCAGGACGCCGTCATCCAGGCCAGGGAGTTCATGCGCGAGGTGGACGTCACGGGGTTCGTCCTCACGAAGCTCGACGGGGACTCCAGGGGCGGGGCGGCCCTCTCCATCACCAGCGTCACCGGACGGCCCATCTTCTTCGCGGGGACGGGGGAGAAGCTCGCGGACCTCGAGCCCTTCCACCCGGACCGGATGGCCTCTCGGATCCTGGGCATGGGCGACGTCATGACGCTCATCGAGAAGGCCGAGAAGGAGATGGACCAGGAGAAGGCGAAAGAGGCCGCCGAGAAGATGGCCCGCGCCGAGTTCACCCTGGAGGATTTCCTGGCCCAGATGCGGGAGGTCCGAAAGCTGGGCCCGCTCCAGGACCTGCTGTCGATGCTACCCGGCATCCCGGGGGGCAAGGAGCAGCTCAAGGACGTCCAGGTGGACGAAGGCGAGATGGCCCGGACCGAGGCCATCATCTGCTCCATGACGCCCGAGGAGCGACGGAAGCCCGCTATCATCGGCGGGAGCAGGCGGCTGCGCATCGCCAGAGGGTCTGGCACCACCACGCAAGAGGTCAACGCGCTTCTCAAGCAATTCGCCCAGGCCCGCAAGATGATGAAGTCGGTGATGGGGATGGCCGGGATCGGGGGGAAGGGCGGCCGGGTGCGCCTTCCGAAGATCCCCGGGATCCCGAACTTGCCAGGGCCGTAGGGACGAGAGACTCCCCGGCGCCAGATGCCGGATGGGAGGAAACCATGGTCAAGATCAGGCTGATGCGAAAGGGAGCGGCCAAGCGTCCCTTCTACCGGGTCGTGGTGGCGGATGCTCGAAGCCCGAGGGATGGGCGGTTCATCGAGAACATCGGCAAGTATCATCCGCTGTCGGACCCCTCCCTGATCGAGATCGACGCCGATCGCGCCCTCTACTGGCTTTCCCAGGGAGCCCAACCGACGCAGCAGGTACGCAACCTCCTGCAGAAACAGGGCATCTGGGAGCGATTCCAGTCTTCGAGGACCGGCCCGGCGTCACCTGCCACGCCCACCACCCCGCCCCCCGATCGGGACGACACTTCCTGACTCCGCCGTGAAGGAGGTTCTGGAGTACATCGCGCGGAACCTCGTCGATGAGCCCGACGCGGTGGAGGTCACCGAAGAGGAGCGGGACGGGGCCGTGGTTCTCAAGCTGTCGGTGGCGACCGAGGACATGGGGAAGATCATCGGAAGGGGAGGGCGGACGGCCCGAGCTATCCGTGATGTCGTGCGAGCGGCCAGCACCAGGTCGGGCGTGACCACCGTGGTCGAGATCGTGGAGTGAACCGCAGCCCCAACCGGATCGCGGTGGGTCGCATCGCCCGGGCCCACGGTGTGAGGGGTGAGGTCGCGGTGCAGCCCCTGTCGCAGGTGGGTTCCCGATTCGAGCCCGGGTCCCGTCTGTTTGCCGGGGTGGGCGACGACCATCCACTCGTGGTTCTGGCCTCGCGTCCCCACCATGCCCGGCTCCTGGTGGCCTTCGAAGGGATCGGCGATCGAGCCGCGGCCGATGCCCTCCGAGGGACCTATCTGTTCGTCCCGGCCTCCTCGGCGCCGCCCCTCGCCGAGGGTGAGTACTGGCCCCATCAGATCGTGGGGTGTCAGGTGGTGACGCAGGAGGGGCGTTCCCTGGGGAAGGTGAAAGAGGTCATCCACACGCCCGCCAACGACGTGTGGGCCGCCGAGGGAGCGACCGGGAAGGACGAGGTGCTCATCCCGGCCCTCAAGGACGTGGTGAAGGAGGTGGACCTGGAGGCACGAACCATCGTGGTCCGGGACGTCCCCGGCCTCATCGCGCCGTGACGGGATCGGCGGCGCCTCGGCCGGCTTTGCGGGTGGACATCCTCACCATCTTCCCCGGCATGTTCGGCGGTCCTCTCGAGCAGAGCCTGCTGGGCAGGGCTATCGCCACAGGCCTCGTGGAGGTCCGCGTGCACGACATCCGCGAGCATGCCGACGACCGGCATCGCCGCGTGGACGACTACGCCTTCGGCGGCGGCCCCGGGATGGTGATGAAGCCAGAGCCCGTGTTCCGGGCCGTCGAGTCCCTGGGGGAAGGTCCGAAGCGGATCATCCTCCTGTCAGCCGCAGGGCGGCGGCTGGATCAGTCCCTGGTGAGAGAGCTTGCCGCCGAGCCCTGGCTCGTCCTGATCTGCGGCCGGTACGAAGGGGTCGACGAGCGGGTGGTGGAGGGGCTACCTGCCGAAGAGATCTCGGTCGGTGACTTCGTTCTGGCCGGAGGCGAGGTGGCGGCCCTGGCTCTCCTCGAGGGCGTCACCAGGCTGGTCCCTGGTGTGGTGGGGAACGAAGAATCGCTCGCTCCGGAGTCGTTCGAGGCCAGGTCGCTCGACCATCCCCACTACACGCGGCCCCAGACCTATCGAGGGATGGAGGTCCCTGAGGTTCTGGTCTCCGGAGACCACGCCCGCATCGCCGAATGGCGCCGCCTGGCGGCGCTCCAGAAGACACGAAGGAACCGGCCGGACCTGCTCGCACCTGAGCGGCCCGAGGAGAGGGACACCGGCGAGTAGTCCTCCGTTGGCCCAATAGCCCGGTGCTATGATTGGCGCCCCGCTTCCGGCGGGTTCCGGACAACAGCAATGAACAGGGTCGATCTCGTCGAGAAGACGCGTCTGCGTGAGGACCTGCCCGACTTCCGGCCGGGCGATACCCTGCGCGTCCACGTGCGGGTGGCCGAGGCTGGCCGGGAGCGCATCCAGGTATTCCAGGGCGTGGTCATCAGGAGGCAGGGAGGCGGCCTCCGGGAGACCTTCACGGTTCGAAAGGTTTCGTTCGGCGTCGGCGTCGAGAGGAGCTTCCCGCTGCATTCGCCCACGATCGCTCGAATCGAGGTGGTCTCACGGGGCCGCGTTCGCCGGGCCAAGCTCTACTACCTGAGAGAGCGCCGGGGGAAGCGGGCCAGGATCCGGGAGCGGAGGGAACCCGTTGCGTCACGCGAGGTAACGGAGGAAGCGGAGCAGGGAGCCGAGGGCGGGCAGGGCTAGGGCATGGCGACCAGCCCCATGGAACGACCTCGCGACCTGGAGCGAAGTGGGTTGTCGAAGGACAGAACCCCCGTGCCGCCCGTACACCCGGGAGGCGCCGCTTCGAGAAGTACTCCCGACGGCTCGACGGGCTCGGTAGCGACTTCAAAGCAAGGCGCGGCGAAGCAGGTCCGGAGGGCCAGGAGCCCCTTGGCGTTTCTGACCGAGCTCCCGGTGCTAATCGCGATCGCCTTGCTCCTGGCGCTCCTGATCAAGACCTTTCTCCTCCAAGCCTTCTTCATCCCCTCGGAGTCCATGGACCCGACCCTGCGAGCCGGCGACCGCGTGCTCGTGAACAAGGTCGTCTATCACCTGCACCCGCCGCGCCGGGGGGACGTCATCGTGTTCGCGGACCCGAACCCGGGGACGGCTCCCGATCGCAATCCACTCTCAGCCTTCTGGCACTGGCTCACCGAGGGAGTGGGCCTTTCAATCGGTCCGGAGAAGGACTTCATCAAGCGCGTGATCGCGCTCCCGGGCGAGACGATCGAGATCAAGCGAGGCGAGGTGTTCGTCGACGGAGCGAGGCTGGACGAGCCCTACCTGAACTCTTTGGAGGACCTCTCGGACTTTCCACCCGTGACGGTCCCTGGCGATAGCCTGTTCGTGATGGGCGACAACCGGACGAGCTCGAACGATTCGCGGCGAGGGCTGGGCTTCATCCCCTACGACAGGGTGGTGGGGAGGGCCTTCGTCGTCATCTGGCCGCCGTCGAGGATCGGGCGGCTGGGCGGGACCTAGTGTCCCCCGGGCCGTGAAGCCCAGCAGCCGAATCGCGCACCCCCCGATGACCAAGCCGATCGACCATTACGAGCGGAGGCTCCACGCGGAAGGCTTCGGGCTGGTCGCCGGGGTCGACGAATCTGGCCGCGGAGCGCTCGCCGGACCCCTGGTGGCGGCGGCAGTCATCCTCCCGGTGGACTTCGACCCTGAGGGGCTGGCCGACTCGAAGGCGCTGACGCCGGAGCGGCGAGCGGACTGGTTCGAGCGCATCGTGGCGACGGCCGTGGCGATCGCGGTGCGAAAGACGTTCCCTCGCCACATCGACCTCCGGGGACTGCATGTCTGCAATCTGGCCCTTCTCCGCCTGGCCGTCCGGGCGCTCGGCGTCCGTCCGGACTTCGTGCTCTCCGACGGCTTCCCCCTGCCGGGCTTACGTTTGCCGCACCTTTCGATCAAGAAGGGAGACGCGGTCACGGCGTCCGTCGCCGCGGCGTCGGTGATCGCCAAGGTGACCCGCGACCGGATCATGGACCGGTACGCCCGCCGATATCCGCAATACGGCTTCGACCGCCACCGGGGGTACGGGACGGCATCGCACCGGGCCGCCATCGCGGAGTTCGGGCCCTCGGCCATCCACCGCCTGTCCTTCAAGGGCATGGCGCTCTACGCGGAGGATCGGGGACGATACCAACGCATGTACGGCCGCGGGCGGCCCTCGCCGGTCACAGTCATCCCCGGCGGAACGGAGGGTTCGTGAGCGACGAGGACATCGAGCGCCTCGAGGACGACATGGAGCTCCGCCTGTGGCTGGAGTACCGCGACGTCCTGCCGATGTTCACCTATGTCGTCGAGACGGAGCGGCGCTTCTACCTGGCCAACTCCGTCGATCTCCAGAAGCACGAGGCGGCGGGGGGGACCTGGTTCGAGCTGGAGCTGACGGACGCCTGGGTGTGGGACATGTACCGCCCGGCCCGGTTCGTGAGCCGGGTTCGGGTCGTGACCACCCGCGACGTCAACATCGAGGAGCTCTCTCACAGAGATGGGGGCCCGGAGGAGAGACTGGGCTCCACCGACGAGATCAGCCAGCCCTGACCCGGGGGCCGCTCCGAATCCTGTCCGCGCTCCTGCGTGGCCGCATCCCACGCGTTGTCGGTGGCGTGCGCCACACTCCGTCGGTGCAAGCGAATCGCCTTCACCTGGAGCTGGGGCGGGTGGGCGAGGAGGCAGCTCTGGCCCACTACCAGAGTGCCGGCTACCGGCTCGTGGCTCGCAACTGGCGCTGTCCGTTGGGCGAGCTGGATCTGGTGTTGTCGCGGGGCCGGGTCCTGGTGTTCTGCGAGGTGAAGACACGTCGTGGGTCCGCTCTCGGCGCCCCCCACGAGGCGGTCGCCTGGAAGAAGCAGCGAAAGCTCCGCGTCCTGGCCGAGGCGTTCCTGGCGGCTCTGAAGGTTCGGCCCCAGGATGTCCCGGAGGTTCGTTTCGACGTCGCGAGCGTGACCCCCGTCCCGAAGGGTGGAGCTTCGGTCTTCGTATTCGAGGACGCCTTCTAGCCTCGCCGCCTGGGGCAGGTAGGCTCCGTCCCTTGCGATCGGCTTGCACCTGTTCAGGGGATCGCCCCTGGTACCGGTGCCGCGCCCGGCCGGTGTCGGTGGCTCCGCCTAGCCTCCTGGTGATGTACGGGCGGGTGCTCACCGTCACCGTGCTCGGGGTGCGGGGACACCTCATCGCGGTCGAGGCTTACGTGGGGCGCGGGCTCCCGGCCCTGACCCTGGCCGGCCTCCCCGGGGCAGGGGTTCAGGACGCCAGGGGAAGGGTTCGCCCGGCCGTGGAGAGCTCCGGACTGGAGTGGCCTTTGCGGCGGGTCGTGGTGAACCTCTCGCCCGCTGCCCTGCGCAAGGAAGGCCCGGGCTTCGACCTGCCGATCGCGCTTGGGATCCTGGCGGCATCGGCCCAGGTTCCCCGTCGGCTGCTCTCTTCGTACGCGTTCTCGGGAGAGCTCACCCTGAAAGGGGAGCTCGTATCCAGCCCGGGCATCCTGGCGGTGGCCATCGCCGCGGCGGACGCGAGCCTTCGGGGAGTGGTAGTCCCCGAAGCGAACGCAGCCGAGGCCGCCCTGGTAGAGGGACTCGATGTGGTGGCGGCGCCTTCCCTGGCGAACGTGGTGAGCTTCCTCCGGGGGCAGTGGACTCCAGCTTCTCCTACTCCGGGCTCGAAGACGGCGAAGGCCGAGGCTCGAGCCGAGTTCGATTTCTCGGAGGTCCGGGGGCAGGGCGCAGCCCGACGCGCCCTTCAGGTAGCAGCGGCCGGCGGCCACAACGTCCTGATGGTCGGGCCGCCTGGCGCGGGCAAGACCATGCTTGCCAGGCGCCTGCCCACCATCTTGCCCACCATGACCCGCCGGGAGGCGCTGGAGGTGACGCGCCTTCATTCGGTCGCCGGCATCCTCGCCGGCGGAGGCCTGGTGACGACCCGGCCGTTCCGCGCGCCTCATCACTCGATCTCGCCCGCCGGGCTGCTGGGGGGCGGCTCGGGCTCCTTGAGGCCCGGCGAGGCCTCACTCGCCCACAACGGCGTCCTCTTTCTGGACGAGTTCACGGAGTTCCGGCGAGATGCGGTGGAGGGGCTCCGGCAGCCACTCGAGGACGGAAGGATCGTGGTTGCCAGGGCCTCAGGGGCCGTCGAGTTCCCCGCGAGCTTCGCCCTGGTGGCCGCGTCCAATCCGTGTGCCTGCGGGTTCCACGGTGACCATCGACGGGCCTGCCGTTGCTTGCCGAACCGACTGCTCGCCTATCAGCAGCGGCTGTCGGGTCCTCTGCTGGATCGAGTGGACATTCAGCTCACCGTGCCGCGGCTCTCGCGAGCCGACTTGCTCGGATGCCAGCCCAGCGAACCGTCGGTCGCTCTCAGGAGCCGTGTACAGGAGGCCCGCCATCGCCAGCGGGCCAGGCTGGCGACCACGCCGTGGAGCTGCAACGCCCAGGTGCCGGGCACCCTGGCCAGGCATCATGCTCGGCTCACCGAGGAGGCGGGTTCGCTCCTCGCCTCGGCGGTCGAGGCCATGGGGCTGTCCGGCAGGGGATTCGACCGGGCCCTGAGGGTCTCCCGGACCATCGCCGACCTGGCCGGCCAGGACCGCGTCGGCGCGGACCACATGGCTGAGGCTCTCAGCTATCGGGCGCTCTCATGCTTCGAGGAGGTGGCGCAGGTGGGGTAGCGGGGTCCGGCGTTGTCAAGATGCGGAGACCATCCGATCTGGCCCGAGAGGGTCACGCCCGCCCCCACGGGAGGATCGGCCGGGGGGCCGTGGTCGGCGACGGCTGGCCGGGAGGCTTCGCGGCGTCCCCGGCAGATCGCCAGGCGCTCCTGGTCCTCCTCGGCCTGGCATCGCTCACCCCCCGCCGGCTGCTCGAGCTGTCCAGTCGCTACCCCACGGCAACGGCATGCTTGGCGGCCGTACGGGCAGGAGAGGCAGGAAGCGCGGGGGACCGCCGTTTCGCCGAGGCGATCGATCCGAAGGAGGTGAAGAGGCGACTCGACGAGTGCGCCGCGCGGCTGGTGACCACCGACGACGCCGAGTACCCGCACGAGCTCCTCGACCTCTTCGACCCGCCGGCCGGGCTGTTCGTTCGAGGACGGGATCTCTCGGACCCGGAGCTACGGCTGGCGGTCGTGGGCGCAAGGAACTGTTCCCCGGCCGGGCGGGAGATGGCAGGCGACCTCTGCCGAGCCCTGTCCGATGCGGGGGTCTGCGTGGTGAGCGGTGGGGCGCGAGGGATCGACGCGGCCGCTCACCGTGGGGCGCTGCTGGGAGGAGGAGTCACCATTGCGGTCCTCGGGAGCGGCATCGACGTCGCGTACCCCCGACAGAACCAAGGCTTGCTGGAGCGCATCGCCGATTCCGGTGCCATCGTCAGCGAGTACCCGCCCGCTACGCCGCCCGAGCCGTTCCGGTTCCCCGCTCGAAACCGCATCGTGGCGGGGCTCTGCCGGGGAGTTGTGGTCGTGGAGGGAGGCCCCGGGAGCGGCTCGATGATCACGGCGGATCATGCGCTTGACCTGGGGCGGGACGTGTTCGCCGTCCCGGGGGCCATCACCAGTGAGCTGGCGACCGTCCCCCTCGCGCTCCTCCGGGAAGGCGCCGTACCGATCCGTGGGTCCCAGGATCTCCTGGACGATCTGGGCCTGTCGGGCAGTGCGCGCCCCACGCCCCACACCGGAGTGGCAGATAGGCCGCCAGGAGGCGGGACCATCCCGGAGGGCCCAGAGGTGGCGGACCTCGCTCGCGCCTCCCCATCGGAGCTGGCCGTCTGGACCGCGCTGACCACCACGTCGACACCCGACCGGCTGGCCGAAAGCACCGGTCTTCCGCTGCCGGACGTCGTCTCGGCGCTGGTGAGCCTGGAGCTCCAAGGGCGTGTCCGTCGACTGGGTGGTCTGTACGAGAGACGGCCTGGATGCCTGACAAGACGTTGAGGGTTGGTATGGTTGTATGCGCAGTCGGGCGGCGTTTCTACCGGCGGGAGGACGCACACGGGCTCGACCACCGATCGTCTAGCGCCAGAGGACGCCCGTGCCATCAGCGCGTTCGTGGACCACCTCAGTCTCGAGCGCCGCCTTTCTCCACGCACCGCCCAGGCCTACCGGGCGGACCTGACCTCGCTGGCCGTGTTCCTGGCCAGGGGGGGAACGCGGCTGCTAGAGGCAGCGTATCCGATGCTGCGCAGATGGCTCGCCCACCTCCGGACCCGCGGTTACGCCCGGTCGTCCCTCGCCCGCAAGGCCGCCGCGGCCAAGACCTTCTTCCGCTGGGCTTCTCGCAGGGATTTGATCGAAGCGAATCCTGCGGCTCTGCTGTCGGCGCCGGCGGCACGCTCTCGCCTGCCCACGGTGTTGAAGACATCCGAGGCCGAGCTCCTGGCGACGGCGCCTCCGCTCGGCGACCCGGTTGGATTCCGCGACCGAGCGATTCTCGAGCTTCTGTATGGGTCGGGGCTTCGCGTGGCCGAACTCTGCGGGCTGGACGTGGGCGACATCGACCTGGAGGGGCAGCGAGTGCGGGTCTTCGGAAAGGGCGGCAAGGAACGGGTCGTCCCCCTCGGCGACTTCGCGACCCTCGCCCTCCAGGACTACCTGCATCGCGGGCGCGCCTCCTTCCTTCCGAACCGGTCCGGGACCGGCGAGGGCACCACCGCTACGGGCCGCCCCGGCGGTGACGGTACGCCGCTGTTCCTCAACCGCAAGGGAAAGAGACTGGGCCCCAGGGACGCGCGCGCCATGGTGGAGCGTTACGTGGGCCGGATCCTTCGGGGGCGACGGATCAGCCCGCACACGTTGCGTCATTCGTTCGCGACCCATCTACTGGAGGGAGGCGCCGACATCCGCGCCGTCCAGGAGCTGCTCGGTCACGCCAGCCTGGCCACCACCCAGCGTTACACCCACGTGTCGAAGGGGCGGCTCTTCGACGCCTACCGGCGGAGCCACCCGAGGGCCTGATGCCAACGTCGCCGCGCCGCGCCGCCGCCACCGAGTCACACGCCGGTCCCTCGCTCGAGGAGCTCTGGGAGAGCTTCAAGGAGTCCGGGTCTCTGGACGCCCGCGAGCAGCTCATCATCCATTACTCGCCGCTGGTGAAGTACGTGGCCAGCCGTGTGGCTACCGGTTTGCCGGCCAACGTCGAGCACGCGGACCTCGTTTCCTACGGGATCTTCGGCCTGATCGACGCCCTGGAGAAGTTCGACCCTTCTCGTCAGATCAAGTTCGAGACGTACGCCATTCCTCGCATCCGGGGAGCGATCATCGACGAGCTTCGCTCGCTGGACTGGGTGCCCAGGTCGGTTCGGTTCAAGGCCCGGGAGGTGGAGAAGGCGAATGCCGAGCTGGAATCGAGGCTGAAGCGGGCCCCTTCCGACCGGGAGATCGCGGAGCACCTAGGCGTCAGCCTGCCGGAGCTGCATGACATCGTCACCCAGATCTCCTTCGTCAGCGTGGCAGCGCTCGAAGAGGTCGTGACGTCGGGGGCGGACCGAGGTGAGTCCGTCTCGCTCCTGGACACTCTCGCGGACATGGCTGCGGCCGACCCGGCCTCAGGCCTGGAGGGGGGCGAGACGAGGGCCATGCTCGCGGCCGCCATCAACTCCCTGTCTGAGCGGGAGAAAGTTGTCATCACCCTGTATTACTTCGAGGGGTTGACCCTTGCCGAGATCGGAGAGGTCTTGGGGGTGACCGAGTCCCGTGTTTGCCAGATCCACACGAAGGCCGTGGGCCAACTCCGAAACAACTTGCATGATCAAGACGCCGGCTGAGGGAGCGGCGTGACGCGGATCCTGGTGGGAAGAAGGGACGGACGAGGCAGGCCGGCCCAGATGTGATCTAGTTCATTGCCGGGCCGAGGCGATTCCGGCTACGCTCTGCCGCGCTGACCTCTGGGCGTCAGGAGTACCCGTGACGCCTGTTCTGGGATTTTCGATGGCCCTCTGGGCTCTGCTGGCCGCTAGCTCCGGCGTCATTGGCTGGCGCGGCCCCGCACCGGGCTACGGCTCCTATGGCTGGCCCGTCCAGGGACCGGTGATCCGGGGATTCGAGCCTCCAGAGGATCCCTACGGGCCGGGCCACCGTGGTATCGATATCGCTGCGCTCTTCGGGAGCGAGATGTTCTCGGCGCAAGATGGATCGGTTGCCTTCGCCGGCTGGATCAATGGATCCCTCTTCATCTCGATCGACCATGCGGACGGTGTTCGAACGACGTACTCATGGCTCTCAGCAGCGGATGTCGTCAAGGGTGAGGCGGTCGTCCGGGGGCAGGCGATCGGGAGAACGGGACAAGGTCACCCGGGCGGTCCGGCCCCCCATCTTCATTTCGGAGCCAGAGTGGGGAAGACGTACATCGACCCGATGCTCCTGTTGGAGCGGGGAAGCGTGGTCGGGCTCATCCACCTCGCACCACTTGACGTCCCTGGGTCAGTCCCCGGGTTCGCCGGCCGGTCACACCATCACGGCTTCCCGGTGCGGAGTCCTCACAGGGCCAGAGGCCCGCCGGATGCGCTCCCCCACCTAGAATGAGCGGTCTTGGGCGCCCACCGCCGATGTTCGGGCCGTCGCGTCAAGCGGTTCTCCTTCCCGAGCGGGCTCATCCTGGTCGTCCTGATGCTCGCGTCCATCACGGGAGCGGGCTGGGGAGCCGGCGACTCGCGGCACGTACTGGCGCAAGCGGCCGGGGACTGGACGTCCCTTCAGGGCGGGCCGGAGCATCTCGGGACCGCGGACGTCGACGTCCGTCCACCCCTTCGCGTTGCCTGGCGGGTCGGCCCGGAGGGTGACTCTCGGCTCTCCGCCCCTGTCGTCACGCCCAGCCTGGCCGTGTCCACGGGGCGAAACAGCCTCGTGGGATTCGATCCGACGAGCGGAGAGATCCTCTGGGACGACCTCGAGCGGGCGGAGGGACCGACGGCTCCTCCGGCTCTCGACCCCTCGGCGGGCTCAGAAGGGATCCTGGTCTTCATCGAGGGAAACGGGCCAAGAGACAGCAGGCTCGTAGGGGTCGACCTTTCCGACAGAGCTCGCCTGTGGGAGTTTGGTCTCGGCGCGCAGGCGAGGGGAGCGCCTTCGATCGAGGAGGGCCGGGCCTTCGTCGGCACGCGCGATCGAGAGGTCTTCGCTGTGGATGTCGATTCCGGCGGCGAGCTCTGGAGGGCTCGAACCCAGGGGATGGTGAACACGGCTCCCGCGTTGGCAGGAGGAAGGGTCTTCGTGATCGCCGAGGACGAGACGTCAGGTCGATCACGCCTGCACGCGCTGGACGCCGCCACCGGTCGAGCGCTTTGGGGCTTCTCTCCCACGGGGGTGACGGTGGGCGTCTCCTCCGCGACCGTGGCCGGCGGGATGGTGTACGCGGGGTTCGGGGATTTCACCGTGCGCGGCTTCGACGCCGTCACGGGCGGGCTCCGATGGTCAACGCGCGTTCGCGGGCCCTTCAGCGCTCAGTCGACGCCGGCCTTTGCGGACGGAAGCCTGTTCGTGCTTGATCGGGGGGGCGGCGTCTACCGCCTCGACGGAGGGACCGGCCTGAGGATCTGGGACTACCAGTTTCCGGCGCTGGCGACGTGGGGCGCGCCCCTGGTGTTAGACGGCACCGTGTACGTCGGGCTCGACGACGGGACGACGGCCGCCATCGATGTCGACACCGGCCATCTGGTGTGGCGGACCCGGGTGGGGTTGGGGGCCCTCGGTCCCTTCGCTCCGGCCGGGGACCTCCTCCTCGTCTCCGGCTTGGGGCAAAGAGGGGGAGTCATCGCCTTCGAGCACGATCCCGGCGGGAGGCTCGTGGACTTGCCCTCCCCGACGGAGCTCGACCTTCCCACGGCTCTTCGGAACTTCGGCGCGAGCTTCGCGGTCATGCTCATCGCTCTGATCGGCTTGTTCCGCATGGTGGTTCGGCCACGCCGCCGGATCCGGCCGTCCGAGACCGAAGGGACCCTGCCGCCGAGCGGGTCCATGGTCGCCGATGAGCCGAACGGGAACGAGGGACAGGACCGGTGAGCAAGAAGAAGCGGCGGCGCGCCTCTCGCCGCCGGTCGGGGAGCGCGGGCGGCCCTTCCTCGGTCTCTTCTCCGGAGGCCCCTTCGGAGGTTCCGGAAAGCCCGGCAGCCACACCGAGCTCAGGACGGGCTTCCCGTCGCCCCGCGTCGCGATCGGGCCGCGCCGCCCCCCTTCGGGGCCAGCCTTCCCGCGCTCGGCCGAGTTCGGAGTCGACGGCGTTGGCCAACACGAGCAAGCGACCGCCCAAATCGGACAGGGAACCGGTCGTCCATCCGCCGATCCCGCTGTCGCTGGCCCGGGGGCTGGCCGCGGTGGGCGCTTCCCCTGCCCTGCTGGTCAGCTCCTTCCTGGGCGTTCTGGTGTTCTGGCTGGCCTTCTCGGCGTATGTGGGCGTCCTGGCCGCCGTTCCTCCGGCGCTGATGGTCCTGTTCGAATCGCTGCCCCCGTTGCACTCGCTGGCGGTGGACATCCAATTCCTGGCCGCTGGTCGGACCACCTCCGCCGCGGTTCCCGTGGCCTTTGCTGCCGGCCTGCTGGTGGTTCGGGCGGCCCTGTCGTCGTTTTGGATCAGCCTGATCCTGGACGCACTCGAGCCCCGGCCGGTTCGCCGGAACTCGCTGCGGGAGGCCGGGGCCAGGGCGGCCCGGAGCCTGCCCGCAATGATCGGGATCGAGCTTGGGTTCATCGCGCTCATCCTGCTGTCGCTGATGATCGCCGGGACCTTTCTCGGCGCTTCCTTCGGCCAGATCGGAGTGATCGTGGCCCTGGTCGGAGGGACCTACCTCTTCGTCTTCGCTCCGGTCATCGCGGTCGCCGAGCAGCGGTCGGCGAGGGCGAGCATCCCGCTTGCTCTGCGGACGGCCCGGCTCCCCGGACCTCGCCACCTGGTGTTCACGATGGGGTACATCGCCCTTTCCCTCTTCGTGTCCCAGGCCGTGCCTGGAAGCCGTGGGGCCCAGGCGACGCCGTCGTTCCCGGTGTGGGTCTACGCCCTCTTCGTGAACTTCCTCCACGTTTCGGTCCTGGCGGCGCTGGTCTACCGGTGGCTGGCCGTTCGTGAGTACGTGCTGAGGCAAGAGGGAGAGGGACACCGGTCGCCGGGCTCCATGCGCCCAAAGAAGGCACGCGGAGCGTGACCCGTTCGATCTCTGGCGGACCGCTCGCCGCCAGGGGTCCGCATCCGCTCCGCTCAGCTCCGCGGACTGCTCCCCCCCGGACCCCCTGTTAGACTCGTGGATCGCCGGGCCATGCCCGGCAAATACGCACGTTCGGGGACCCGCCCTGAGGTCCTCCGTTGGAGGCCGGGGCGGGGACGAGCCGAACGGAGGGCCTAACCGGAAGGAGGAAACGTCATGCCCGTCGCCACCAGACGGGAGCTCCTCGAGGCCGGCGTTCACTTCGGCCATCAGACCAGACGGTGGAACCCGAAGATGCGCCGGTTCATCTTTGGGGAGCGCTCGGGCATCTACATCATCGATCTCGAGAAGACGCTGGACGGGCTGGGCAAGACCTTCGACTTCGCGCTCGACATCGGCCGGCAGGGCGGAGTGGTCCTGTTCGTCGGGACGAAGAAGCAGGCCCAGGAAACCGTCGCCGAGCATGCCGGCCGCGTAGGCATGCCGTACGTGAACACGAGGTGGCTGGGCGGAATGCTGACCAACTTCCAGACCATCCATGGGCGTCTCAAGCGGCTGAGGGAATTGCGCGAGATGGAACGCTCGGGCGCCTTCGAGGTCCTTCCGAAGAAGGAGGTGCTGAAGCTCCGCCACGAGAAGGAGAAGCTCGAGCGGAACCTCGCAGGCATCCAGGACATGGAGCGCCTCCCCGACGCCGTCTTCGTCATCGACACGAAGCGCGAGCACATCGCGGTCAAGGAAGCGCGCAAGCTGGGGATCCCGCTGATCGCCATCGTGGACACCAACTGCGACCCCGACGAGGTCGACTATGTCATCCCTGGTAACGACGACGCCATCCGGGCATGTTCGCTGGTTACGAAGGTGATTGCCGACGCGATCCAGGAGGGACAGTACATCGCCTACCAGGGGATGCAGCGCCGTACCGAGGAGCCGGAGTTCGAGCCGGAGGCGGCCATGAGCTTCGAGCCCCAGGAGGCGCAGCAGGTCAAGCCTCGGGTGCGGCTCTCGGAGGAAGAGGCCGCCTTCCTCGGCGCCAGCGTCGAGGAGGGTTTGGGCGCGGGAGCGCAAACGGATGGCCCCCGGCCGGAGATGGAGCCTGCGGAACCGGAGCCGGGTCCTGGCCACGAGGCTGCTGCGGAGACGGCGGGCCCGGAACCTGAACCGGACACCGTCGGGTCGCAACCGGCATCGAAGGGCTCGCCGACCGAGGCCGACTCGGCGGCCGCACCGGAGGAGGAAGGCCGATGAC
>JBOGVA010000028.1:0-10752 GCA_050692195.1 Actinomycetota bacterium
TCTCTGCCGAGCCTGACCGCAGCCCCCATCGTCGGCGGCCCGACATCTGCCCGCTATCCTGGGCGGTGGAGGCGTCAGGGCGCCTGGTGGGCCCCCCGGTCTTCAAAACCGGTGTGCCGGCGAGAGCTGGCAGGCGGGTTCGATTCCCGTCCGCCTCCGCTGCTGAAAGTGCCCTCTGACCAGCGACGATGCGCCGTGGCGGGCGTGAGGTGGCCGCGGGAGGGGCTCGGTTCGAGCCCCGGAGACCGCTTCTACCACACAAGTCTTTCGGTGTTCCCTCCGCCCGGCACCGGACAAGTCTTCTGACCGGCCGTCAGAAGACCGGACAAGTCTTCAGCCGCCGTCCTCTCGGGAAGGAGAGGGAGGAAGCGTCATGGTTCGACCCCTTGGACGACCACTGGCCAGGAGGGCCGACTCGCTGGAGGACCTCCGGGAGGAGTTCCTGGCGCACTGTGAGGCCCGAAACCTGAGCGGGCGAACCCTCGAGTGGTACGCGGACCGCACCCGGCGGTTCACCGACTGGTGCTCGGACCGAGGGATCACGGTGCCCTCGGATCTTCGGTGGTCCGACCTCGAGGAGTTCGTGCTGGATCGTCGTCGTAAAGGGTTCGCCCCAACACCGTGCACGGCTACGCCCAGGTCCTGAAGACCCTCTGCCGGCTGGGCCATCGGATGGGCTACATCCCCGAGGACATCACCGCGGGCTTCGAGATGCCCCGGGTGCCCAAGACCATCGTCGCCACCTTCACCGACGAGCAGCTCCAGGCTCTCCTTGGAGCCCCGGACCGGCGGAGCTGGGTGGGCATCCGCGACCGGGCTATCCTTCTCGTCCTCCTGGACACCCTGATTCGGGTCTCGGAGCTGGTTGGGCTTGACGCGGAGGATGTCGACCTGGAGGAAGGCATGATCCGGGTCATGGGCAAGGGAAGAAAGGAACGCCAGGTCCCGTTCGGAACCGCCGTGGCCCAGGCCCTGCGCCGGTACCGGAGCGCCGTGGAGGACCTCCGACCGGGTGATCCTTTCTTCATCACCCGCTACGGCGGTCGCATGAGTAGGTGGGCGATCCACATGATGATCGCCCAGCATGGCAGCGCAGCAGGCATCGCGGGAGTGCGGTGCTCCCCGCACACCCTCCGACACACCGGAGCCAAGCGGTTCATCCTTGCCGGCGGCGACGTGTTTACCCTTCAGAAGCTCCTCGGCCACACGACCCTGGTGATGGTCCGCCGCTACGTTGAGCTTGCTGATGTGAACGTGAAAGCTCAGCATCAGCGGTTCAGCCCCGCCGACTCCCTACTCAGGAGACCGGGCCCGAAGAGTGACGGGACGGATGCACTCGGGGGCGGTCGCGAGCCGATGAACTCCGCCTTGTAAGGGCGAAGAAGACGAGGCTCCTAGCAGCGGCGATCCGGAAAAGCCCTCGTCAGACGGCGAAAACGATTAGCACTGTTGCCATGCGTTCGGACCTTTTTGTACTCCTCCTGCGGCACGTACGTGGCACGCATCGCGCCCTTGGGGTCGTTCGGCCACCATCAGCCGCTCAGGGGGTCGGAATGCCGGGATGGAGAGAACGGCTCGGGCCTGAGTGTTCCCCCCAGTCAAATTTTTCACCGGACTCCTCTCTCGTGACCTCCTGCCTTGGCTCGCCTCTCTTGGTGCCTTCCCTGACTGTGCCTTCCCTGACGGCTCTCCTGTAACTCCCCCATTTCTCTCCCCTCCTCTTGGAGCGTCCCTCGAGCAAGCTCTGGCGGCGCCAGTGACGGTTGACCCCGGCGTGATGCTGGGTTCACGATCCAGGAGATGCGCCGGCTCTTAGCGGGCGGCACGGCGCGACACGGTGGCGCCCGCTCGCCGAACTCAATCTGCGGGAGATCGACGCCAGGATCGCCGAGGCGCAGGAGACCCGCCGGCTGATCGAACGCGCGCTCGCGTGCGATTGCGAGACCCTGGAGGGGGGCAGCACCCTCACCCAGGGGGCACGGAGCCCCACCGTGGTCGGGCAAACCGAGGCCGCCCGAGAACACCGGGCCCGGGCTCCCGAGGTCGAGGACTCGGCTGAGGGCCGGCCTCGACTCCCTATCATCCTGGCCATGGACCCGGTGACGATCTATGGGATCGCGGCACTCTCGTTCATGATGCTCATGTACGCCTTCGAACGGCGGGATCCTCGCTTCATCCTCGCCTTCGCTTTCGGCTGCGCCCTCTCCAGCGCCTATGGATTCCTGTCCGGCGCGTGGCCGTTCGGGGTGGTCGAGATCATCTGGTGCGGGGTCGCCCTGCGGCGGTTCGGAAACGTGGGCCGGTCAAGAGAGGGCGCATCGTAAGGACGGCGGTGCGGCCCGCCCTGAAGACGGGCACATGGATGCCGCGTCGCCTCAAGAAGCCCCCCCCCACGAACGGGGAGCTACCCACAACTCCCGACCCGGCTCGCCGGTGTTCGTACGCTGTAACCCTCGCCTCCGCGATTGAACAGCGGTCGAACCGTCGGCAGGCCGGAGGTAGGCCAGATGAGCACTCGAGGCGATGCTCGGTTCGATCGACCGGAACGTGGAAGAGGGGAGCTACGCGAGATCGGGGATTCCAGATACCGCCGACCAATAGCTAGTCTTCGTGCCTGTGCGTACCTTTTGGGCTCTACCTTGAACCGTTCGTGGCAACCAGGCAAGCAGAAACAGTACGTCGTATCCCCTATATGCTTCACTAGTTCACCGCCGTCGGTGGGTGGATGTACATGCCGCAAACCGGATCGCGTACGGTCGACGACCATATGGCGTGCTTTCCTCGGGCTGCAAACCAGCGATCGGTGCGAGTGCCTGCGTGACGGGAGGCAAGGCCAGCCGTTAGGCCGACGAAGTCACCTGGGAGTTCAGTATCTCGGCGATGCGGTCGAGGAGCTCCGGCAGCCCTATCGCACCGCTCCACTCGGCGACCTTGCGGCCTGCGGCATCGTAGAAGATCGTCACCGGCTGCCCGATGTATCCGAGCCGATCGCGGATCTCCCCCGTCGGGTCAAACACGCTGGGGTAGGGATAGCCCTCCTCCCGGATGAACGCCCTTGCAGGCGTCCGCTGGTCGAGGATGTCGACTCCCAGGAACTGGACCTCGGTCCCATGGCGCCTCGCGGCCTCGACGAGGTTCGGTGACTCGACCTGGCACGGGCCGCACCACGAAGCCCAGATGTTGACCACGACCGGTACACGTTTGTCAGCGAGCTGCCTGAGGAGGCCCTGGAACTGCTCGAAGTCGAAGGTGGGGAGGGCGAACCGGTCCCTGGGAAGGATCTCTATGCTCACCGCCTTCGTGGCGACGATCGCGGGGTCCACAGGGACGGTTCCGGATACGCCGGTGGTCCTCCTGTCGCTCCCTCCCCCCGAGCACCCCACAGCGACCAGGGCAACGGCCAGCAAGGCCGGGAGAATGGCCCTTCGGAGCGGCCTTCCGGCGTGGATCACTTGAAGGGCCTGCCCACTCGAAGAAGGTCGACCTTGGACATGAGCGACCCACTCAGACCTCAGAGATTGCCGAGGAAACGAGTTCGTCAGGAGCGTACGAGGTCTCATCAGATGGCGGGGGTGAACCGGTTCACCAGCCGGAGCACGGGCACGAGGAAGCGGACCCACAGCCCGCTGATCAAGAGCACGCCGATCGTCACCATGAACGCTCCCCCCACCCCGGCGAACCAGTGGTAGTTCCGACTGATGAACCGGGAGGCCCCCATCGACCAGCGCATCCCCATCCCCAGCAGGAAGATGGGCAAGCCCAGCCCCAGTGAGTAGAAGAAGAGCAGGAGGAAGGTTCTCGCCGTCGCGCCCTGGGCTGCGGCCAGGGTCAGAATGGCGCCGAGAACCGGGCCGATGCAGGGCGTCCACCCGATGGCGAACGCCATCCCCAGGGGAAGGGCACCTGCCTTGCCCGGACGAAGCCGGGCCAGGAGAGGACGGCCCTCCCGGTAGAGCCAGGGAACCCGCGCCCGGAGCGCGTACAGCAGCATGAACAGGCCGAAGGAGAGGACGAACGCGCCGGCCAGACGCTGGCCCAGCGGCAGGCGGAGCCACCGGCTGACCGAGCTGGCCGCGAAGCCGAACACGAAAGTAAAGACGATCGTGAAACCGAGGATGAACAGCAGGATCGGGCCGGCCGCGGCTCTTCTCCCCTCCTCCGGTACGTGTCCGCCGGAGACGAAGGCCACATAGCCCGGGATCAGTGGGAGGACGCAGGGCGAGGCGCAGGAGACCATGCCTGCGGCAAATGCCAGCGCGGGCGCCCACCAGGCTCGAATCCCCACGTCCACGATCTCGGCGATCAAGCCGACATCCCGAGCCCGGGGCCGCACGGCACGCGAGCCACCCTAGACACGACCTGAGAGATCGTGAGGACGCTCCCCCGGGATCTCCAATAGGGAACGCACGACGACACACCTCCACATCATTCCCGACTAACCCGCCTCTAGGCGCTCGGCGATCTCGGGGATGAGCGCGCTCGGCTCTACGTACATGAGACCGCCGTTCTCGGGGGCCCCGTAGTCCCGGATCCACGCCACCCGTCCCTGCTCGTCAACCAGGACGAAGGTGTGACCGGCTCCCCGGATGCCATCTGCCACCGCATCACCCCATAGGCCTCCGCCACCTGATTCCCCGAATCGGACAGCAGCGAGGTCCGGATGCCGAGGTCCGCCCCTTCCTTGGCCCATGCATCCACGGGATCCGGCGAGAGGCTCAGGAGCTCGACGTCCATGGCCTGGAACTCCGTGCTGTTCTGCAGGTCAACTACCTGCTGCATGCACGGCGCTCAACCGGGCCCCATGCTGAAGTAGAGCAGCACGGGCTGGTGCCCCCGGAAGTCGGCCAGCGAGACCTCCCCACCTTGGGCGGATGGCAGCGTGAAGTCCGCCGCCGCAGATCCCACCCCGACCGGGCCCGTCTCGCCGGTGGCCTTGCCGGGCCCCGTGCCGCCCCCGCATGCCGTGGCGAGGAGCATCACAACGGCGGCTCCGGCGAGGAACATGGCAGCTCCGCGCCTCATGACGACCCTCCCAGGAGCGCGCGACGCCGCCCGAACTCCTCGGCATCGATCTCGCCCCGAGCGAACCGTTCCTCCAAGATCCTCTGCCCGTCAGCTCTGGGGCGACCGGTGAGCCGAAGGACGGCCCACACGGCGACTCCGACCAGGGCTCCCCAGATCAGGAAACCGCCCACCCACATGGGCATCATGGACATCGATCCCATCTCACACGCGAGCATCGATCCGTCCTCCTTCCACGACTCGATCCTGTCCCATGCCTGTTCTCACGCCTTTTCCGCTCGTCTCAGATACTCGCAGCCTGGCGATGGTGGCGTACGGGGACACGTACGTGCGGCCACCCGCCGTGTAGGTGACTTCGATGGCGTTCACCCAGAAGTCTCCCACCGGGGCCGCATTCAGGAGCAGCACGAGTCCCGGATACTTCGTCGAATCTCCGGCGGGTTCCACCTCGACCTCACCCGGGAGCGGCGTGCCGTTCCCCTTCAGCACGGCGGCGGGGATGATCCGCCCCGGCCGGGCGAGCCAGGAAGGCACCACCCAGAGTGACACCGGCCGAGCAGCCTTCTTGAAGTTGGTCGCTCCCGTCAGCCGGGCGCTACGGATGGTGAGGGTCGAGGACCCGCAGTTGTCCAGGAGCCCCACGACCAGCCCGACCTCCTGACCTGCGTTCGCCTCGGCTACCGGCGTGTCTCTGCCGAGGATGGAGTGACCGTCGATCGGGATCAGAGGACCGGTCAGCGACTCCGAAGCCCCGTGGGCCTCGCATCCGCCCTCGGGAAGGACCGCGAACCACGAGGACACGCCCACGAGGCTGGCCATCATCCCCACGGCGAGGTACCCGCGACCAGACAGGTGAAGGGCCCTGCCTCCGGCCGGCCTCGACAGGAACAGGGCGAACAGGGTCCCCATCGTGATGGCCTCCAGGGCGCTCGCGATAAGGTCGGGTCTGCCCACCGGTTCGGGGATGAAGGCCTCCGGGCCGAACGGGATCCCCACCGTCCTCGAGAGGAGCCACACCAGGATGGTGGCCTGACTCACCCAGATCCCCGCCAGGTACGCGGGACGGGAGGCACCGACCAGGATCGCCGTGGCGAGGACGAGCTCGGCCCCGGCCAGCACCACGAAGGTGATTCCGGCCGGGCTCCACTCCTCAAGGTGGATCCCCACCTGGCTGAAGTGGATGACCGCTGAACCGATCAGGGTGAGGACGGCCGCGGCTCGGGCAACGGTCCGCCACTGCGGCCCGTACCGGTCCCTGACCCCTGCGGCCTCCGGGACCTTCTCGGCAAGGAGGCGAGAGCTCAAGGTGGCCATCGGCCCCCCTTATCCCCCCGCGACAGCAGTCCCTGGATCTGCTCGGTGAGCAACTCGTATGAGGACGCGCCGACCCGCTTGTAGGCGATCACCCCGTCGCGGGCGATGAAGAAGGTCTCTGGCACTCCGTAGACGCCGTAGGCGAGAGCCGTCCGCCCACCGGGGTCGTCGAGGACTGGCCAGTCCCCTCCCAGCTCCGCCATGTAATCCAGGGCCGCCCGGCGGGAGTCCTGGTAGTCGATGCCCACCAGGACCACGCCGTGATCCCGGTAGCGCTCCCAGGCCCCGAGCAGATTCGGGTGCTCCTCCCGGCAGGCGGCGCACCACGAGGCCCAGAAGTTCACCACCACGACCTGGCCCCGGAGGTCCGACAGCCGGACCGTCCTGCCGCCCTCCAGGGTAGGGAGGGCGAAGTCGGGAGCCCGGCGACCGACGAGGGGCGAGCCGATCAGAGTCGGATCGCGAGACAGACCGAACGCCAGCAGCGAGGCCACCAGCACGACGGCCGCCATCACCACAGCCACCATGACCCATCGCATCTGCCGTCGGGGTAACCGGGACGACCCGGGCAGGGCAGAGGGATGATCGAGAGACGTCCCATCCCGCCGGTGCGCGTGCCGATACCCGGCGGCAGTGCCCTCCCCCCCGGCCCCCGATCTGGGGGTCGGCTCCTCGGCCTCGCGCCCCGTGGACTGCTCGCGCTCGTCGGTCATGGCGCCGCGGGCTCCGGGGCCTCTCCTCCCCTCCGGAACTGCGCGATGAACGCGCGAGCCAGGGTGTCGGCCTGCTCGGGGCCAACTCTGGAGGGGCACTCCTGGAGCTTGTTCCAGGCCGCGAGGGCCAACGCCTCGCCTTCCTCAAGCTGGGTGTAAGGAGGCAAGATCACGTTGCTCTCCGACTCAGCCAACCGCTCGAGCGAGTCCATCACCGGAGCGGGGAGCGCCTGCTGACCATCCTGCCGGTGGTAGATCAGGACGTATCCGTGCTCCAGGTTGTGCACCGCGGTGGGTGTGGCGGTCACTCTTCCGCCCACTGAGGGGGAGTGAAGCCTTGTAGCCGCGGTGACGGTGCGGTGGCTCGACAATCCCATATTCGCGGTGGCCGAACAGCCCCATACGCAACTACAGAGCATCGGCCGCGCCGACCAGGACCCAACAGACAACGTCCACGATCTCCGCCGTCGCGCCTGGCGCAGCGGGATCGACACGGCGCGGTGGCCGCTCGGCCTCCAAAGGGTCACCATGGGCAGACGTCAGTTGAAATACATCGAGGATTCCCTCTCGCGTGTCGAAGTTGAAGGCGATTCGACGACATGCTGATCCCTTCCGCGAGAAGACGATCCTGTTGTCGCCTTCGCCGGACGAAGCCACCTGGTCGTACCCGAACTCGAGCGGATAGTCGGCCACGACACGGTCCAGCGTGTCTATGGTGAAACGGTGGAGATCATCCAGGGTCACCCGGTCACCCTCCGACGAAGCGTCTCAGCCCCAAGGCCAGCACGGCGACTTCTCACCACGGTTCGGTCGCAGAATGGGACCGGCCTCCTCACCGATACGCGCGAGGCCTCGCTAGGCCGGCAGTCAGCCAGAACAACGCTAGCGACGGCTCCGATAAGGCGTGAGGCGAGGTCCTCCAAGAGCGACCAAAGTTCGGGTTAAGAAACGGTAGGTTCCGTGCATCGAAAGCGCCTGGATCTTGTAGCCGGATCGCCTCAACCGCTTCACCCTCCCGGCCGAAACTGGTGACTGATGATGATTGAACTCGTCCGCTCGCCACGGCAGGCTTGAGCCGACTTGACAGTGGTCGGCCAGCGCCGGTAGACATGGGGCCTCCCGTGAAGCGAGTTCGACATGCATGTATCGGGCGCGGGGCGGCGGCATTCCTTGCCGCGGCCCTCCTCGCGGCTCTCTCCGTTGCTCCCGTGAACGCCGACACGAAGACCGAACTGGAAGCCGCTAGCGCCAAGCTCAATGAGCTCATCGACACGATCAAGGACCAAGCCGCGACGCTAAACGCTCTCCAATCGGAAGCGAACACCTTGCTCGCCGACATCACGGAGGTGGAGACCCGCATCGCTGCGACGCAGGCCAAGATCGTGGCCAAACAGCAGGAGATCCGGGACGCGACCGATGAGCTGCAGGCCACCCAGGAGCAGCTCGACCAGCGGGCCCACGTGGCCTACGAGAACGGTCCCGCGAGCAGCCTGGAGTTCCTGCTGGGGGCGAGCTCGCTCTCAGACCTCGCCGACCGCGTCGAGTTCGTGAACGCGGCGGCCCAGAGCGACCAGGACCTCATCGACCAGCTTACGGTCCGGCGGACCCTGCTGCAGACCAAGCAAGACGAGTTCGAGGCGCTCCGGACCGACCTGCGGTCCCAGCAGGCTGGGCTGGAGTCGCAGTATGAAGAGCTCGAAGCCAACCTCGCGTCCGCGCAGGAGACCCTCGATCGGCTGAACGCCGACAAGGCCGAGGCAGAGGACCTGGTGAAGGAGCTCGAGGCCAAGCGGAATCGGGAGATCGAGGAGGCGCGGCGCCTGGCCGAGGCCTTGGAGCAACAGGGCCACGGGGGGGATTCGATCGACGGAGTGCTGGAGGTGTGCCCGGTCGATCCTCCACGAGCGTACGCCTCGACCTTCGGCCAGCCCCATCACCACCCTGGCTGGGACCACCTCCACCAGGGCAATGACATCCTCGCCCCCTACGACACTCCCATCCGGGCTCCCTTCGCCGGAACGGCCGTCGACGCGAGCAACGACACGGGCGGCCTTTCGGTCAAGGTGTTCGGGAGCAAGGGGTACGTGTACAACGCCCACATGTCGGCGATCGGAACCCTTGGCCAGGTCTCGGCCGGAGCCGTCATCGGATACGTCGGTGACTCCGGAAACGCCCAGGGGGCCTCGCCCCACGACCACTTCGAGTGGCACCCCGGGAACGGGGCGGCGGTAGACCCCTACCCTTACCTGAACTCGGTGTGCTGAGTTCCGGGGTTGGACCCGCCGAGGTGACCGCCCGATCCGCTCGGCCCGCTCCTGAGGTCTCCAGCCCAGGCGAGGACACACCCAAACCGGCGACGGGCGCGGGGCGCCATCGCGACGGATTTCGCCCGATCCTCGCGGTTGGCGCCCTCGTGGTGACGATGATCGTGCTCCCCGTCTTGGCATCGGCCGCCGACGGCTCATGGGCGCTCGCCGTGTTCCTGCTGCCGTTCCTTGCCGCCCTCTCCCTCGGGGCTCTGTATCTATTTCGCCGGCGCGGCCGCGGATAGCGCTCCCCATCGTTTCACTTGCGCTGAAAACGAACGACGGCGGGCCGCTCCCCCGCGTGCCGCCCTCGGCCTTCAGAGCAGGGGCTGCAACTCAGCTTCGATCAGGGGGGCCGCCAGGGGGCCCTCGAACCCGGCCTTGATCACCCCATCCTTGTCGATGACGATGGTCCAGGGCTCTGACTGGAACCCCCACTTCACGAAGGCCTCTGCGGGCTTGCTCTGGTCGTGCTCAGGGTAGATCTCCACGTGGATGAAGTTGGCCTTCTTGGCCCCCACCTTCTCATAGACGGCAAGCGTCTCGTCCACCACGGGCCCGCACATCCGGCTCTCGCATAGGGCCGGCGTGGAGAACGTCACCACGGTGGGCTTGCCATTCCTCAGGGCCTCTTCCAGGGAGATGAGGTGCATCGGATCAGGGGGGGCCCGGGTGCAGACCTTGCCCCGCTCGGCATCGGTCGTGGCCACAGGCGTGGGGGCCGAGATGGCCTCGGTTCCAATCGCCGCGGCAGCCGGCTCGGCAACGACCTTCATGGTCCCCATCCCCACCAGCCTCGACGACCCGGTATTGGCGATGGCCGCGACGACCCAGTTCCCGGGCTCCGGGATGTCCACCTGGGCGGCGAAGAATCCCGGCAGCTCGGTCCTGGGAGCCTCGTTGGGGAACTTCTCGCCAGCCGAGAAGTCGTAGAAGGTCGACTGGAAGGGACCCAGGGCCGGACTCCGATCGTCCTTGGCCACCCACACCCCAGGCGTCCCCCCCGTCGCAAACTGCCCCTGCTGGTTGGCGAGGCCGAATGTGAGGATCGCCTTCCCCGTGGTCAGCTCGCTCTGGGCGAACAGCAGGTTCAGGGGGGTCCCCCCGGACTTGAGCGCGGCGATCGATCCCTGGGGCGGGGGCTCCGAAGCCTGATCGGTGGTTCCACCGCTCGAACAGGCCACGCCCAGCAGGATCACGATCGCGAGGAAAGCGGGAACAGGGAACCGGAGCGGCTTCGACATGGCCAACCCAGGATATCGAGAGCGGCAGGAGAACGTCGGTCCCGGCCCCCGGTCCGGACGGAGGTGGTCATCCGGGCCTTGCCTCAATCACGCGCTACAGTGAAGGAAGTCCATGGGCCGCATTCCCTTGCATCCCGAGGAGCAGTCTAGGGG
>JBOGVA010000029.1:0-15939 GCA_050692195.1 Actinomycetota bacterium
TCCCTCGTGGAAGACCGCGGCCCGTCCGCCGGCCAGCCGGAGGATGGAGTCGAACCCGCGCTCGCGGGCGGCCTCCACGGCCGACGCGAACCCGGTGGCCAGGCGGTCGCGGGGTCCGAAGGCGACGATGGCTCCCGGCCGATGGATTCGGAGCGTTTCGGAGTCGAGTCCTGCTGAGACTCGCTCGAGGATCGCCCGTGACACCGCCGTGTCCATGGCCGGCGGGTCGGGGAAGCCCTCGCGGACCAACCGGATCGTGCGCCGCTCGCCCATCGGATGGCGAGACTACCGCCGGCCGGCCGAAAGACCGTCCCTGCCTCCTGCGAGAATCACCGCATGGCCACGGCCATCCGCCCGGGCATGAAGGCCGCCCCCCTCGGGGTCGCCGCCGTCCTCAGTGTGATCACGACCTTCTCGGTGCTCAACGTGATCGTCAAGATCGTCCGCATCCCCGCGGTGACGTTCGCCTTCTACCGGCTGTGGCTCGGTGCGGCGGTGATGGTCCTTGTGCTGCTGGTGAGCCGCCGCCGGCTGAGCTGGGAGAAGGTCAGGGCATCGGTGCCGGGCGGCCTGCTGTTCGGCTTCAACATCCTGCTGTTCTTCCTGGCCATCAAGGAAACTGCCATCGCCGACGTGCTGATCATCGCCGCGCTCCAGCCTGCCCTCACGCTGATGGTGGCGGGGCCGCTGTTCGGCGAGCGCGTCACTCGCCACGAGGTCGGCTGGACCGTCGTGTCGCTCGCCGGGGTCGTGCTGGTCACCGTAGGGCAGAGCGGTACTCCCGTGTGGAGCCTCCGGGGCGACCTGCTGGCCGTCGGCGCGCTGGTGGTGTGGACCGTGTACTTCCTCGTCTCCAAACGGGTGCGCCAAGACGTGCCCGCGGTGGAGTACATGACCACGGTCACGCTGGTAGCGGCCGTGGTGATCACCCCGGTTGCGCTGCTGTCCGGCCAGCCGCTCGGCGGCTTGCGGATCCAGGACTGGCTGTGGCTGGGGCTCTTCGTGTCGGGGGCCCAGGGAGGGCATGTCCTGCTTGCCTGGGCCCACGCTCACGTGGATGTCTCGGTCTCCTCGCTGCTGATCCTCGCCGAGCCGGTCGTCTCGGCGGTCGCCGCCCTGGTCTTCCTGGGGGAACCGATCACCGCCCTCGCCGTCGCCGGCGGTGCGGTGGTGCTGACGTCGGTGGCGGCCATCGTGCAGCGGGCCACCCGGGCCGGTCCGAGCCGCGAGCTCGCCCCCCAGGAAGCCTCGCCGGCCTGAGCCTCGGAGGCCGACCTTCAGGCAGTTCTTCGGCCTCGCGGGACCAGACGCGTGCCCGTCGCCTTCCACGTTGCGACCAGTCGCGCACCGGGCGCCACGCCCAGCCGCCGAGCCGAGTCCTCGGTGATCTCGGCCACGACCGCAGGCCGGCTCCCGATGGTCACGCGAACGCGATTGCCCACAGCCAGGACCCGGACCACCGGGCCCTCCAGCGTGTTCATCGCCGAGCCCCCGAGAGGCTCCCGAGACAGGGCGACGTCCCACGGCGGCACCACGGCGCCGACGGGGCCTTCCAGCTCGTCGGTGCTCAGGAAGCGGGTCTCGTCGGCGGCCGATCGCACCTCAGTGAGGTGCCCCCGCCGTGCTGCCACCCCAGAGAAGTAGTTCACCCCCGTGAACGCGGCCACGAATGGGGATGCCGGGGCTTGGAGCAGTTCGGACGCGGTGCCTTCCTGGACGATGTGGCCGGCCTCCATCACCGCGATGCGGTCGGACAGCCCCACCACGTCGGCGAAGTCGTGGGAGACGAGGATCGTGGGGAGGCCGAGCTCCCGCATGTGCGCACCCAGCTCGGTGGCCACCGCCGTCCGGGTGGCGGGATCCAGAGCGGCGACCGGTTCGTCCAGCAGGAGCACGGCCGGATCGGCCGCCACCGCTCGGGCCAGGGCAACTCGCTGGCGCTCGCCCCCGGAGAGCAGGGTGGTCTGGGCGCCGGCGAGGTGGTCGATCCCGAATCGCTCCAGCGTCTCCCGCACACGAATCCCTCGTTCCCGGCGGTCGGCACGTCCCCGTAGCCCGTACGCCACGTTCCCCGCCACCGTGAGATGGGGGAAGAGCGCCCCCTCCTGGAAGACCAGCCCCACGTGCCGCCGGTCGGGCGGGACGTCGATTCCCCTTTCCGTGTCGAGCAGCGTGCGCCCATCCAGGTGGACGGTGCCCGCGTGCGGCCGGAGCAGTCCGGCGATGGCCCGCAGGATCGACGACTTCCCCGCTCCCGACGGCCCGACCAGGCCCAGTGTCTCTCGGCCGAGGGCAAGCTCCATCCCCAGGTCGAGGCGGCCTAAACGGTGGCGGAGCTCGATGCGGAGGACGGGATCCAATGGACGTTCACCTCCTCCGCCCTGTGGCTCCGCAAGACCGCCCCGACCCCCACCAGAAGCCCCGCGCTGACGGCCACCAGAAGTGCCGACATGGCCAGGGCCGACTCGAAGCTCCCCGCGGAGAACTGGCTGTAGATCGCCAAAGGGAGCGTCTGGGTCCTGCCCTGGAGGCTCCCCGCGAACATGATGGTGGCTCCGAACTCGCCTAGCGCCCGCGCCCAGGCCAGCGCGGCTCCCGCGGACAGCCCAGGCCGGGCCAGGGGGACGCCAACTCGCACGAATGTCCCACCGGCGCCGGCCCCGAGCGTCCGGGAAGCTCCGAGGAGCTGCCGATCCACCGAGGCGAACGCCGCGACCGCCTGACGGACGTAGAAGGGTAAGGCTACGAAGGCAAGGGCCATCACCACGGCCACCTGCGTGAACGGGATGGAGATCCCCAGAAAGCGAAGCGGAGATCCCAGCAGACCGAACCTGCCGAACGCCGCGAACAGCCCGATGCCCGCGACCGCGGGAGGCAGGACCAGCGGGAGCTCCAGCAGCGTGAGCACCGCCGCCGAGCCGCGGAACGGCTGTGTGGCAAGGACATACGCGACCGGCGTCCCAACGATGACGATCAGCAGGACCGCGATCGAGCTCGTCTTCACGCTGACCACCAGGGCATCGAGCGCCACAGGGGAGCCGAGCTGCGCAAGGAGCTCGTCGGGAGGCACGCGCACGAAGATGGCCGAGATCGGCAGCATGACGAACCCGGCGAGGACGAACGTCGCTGCGCCGGCGCATACGGCGAGGACTCGGTCCGAGCGGCGCATGCTTCACGAAGGAGGCGGCCCGAAGCCTGCCTCGCGCAGGATGCTTTGGCCCTCGGACGCGAGTACGAAATCGACGAACCGTTGGGCCTCTCTCGGGTGCACGCTGGCCTTCACCACCGCGATCGGATAGCTCGCCACGGCCTGGGCCTCCGCGGGAACCGCGATCGCCCGGACCGCAGGTCCGGCCGCCCGAGCGTCCGTCACGTAGACGAATCCAGCGTCCGCCTCGCCGAGCCGGACCTTCGCCAGGACGGCCTCGACGTTCTCCTCGCTGCTCACCACGTTGGCCAGCGCTCTCCGAGAGTAGCCCTCGCCGTAGATCCCGTCGAGATTCGCCAGCACCGTACGGGTGTAGGTCCCTACGGGCACGCTCTCACCTCCGATGACGAGCTTGACCCCCGGCCGGGTCAACTCCTCGAGCGATCCGATGTCCGCCGGGTTTGCCTGCGGGAGCACCAACACCAGGCCGTTCGAGCAGAACGTGGCGGGCGTCTCGATCAGGTGGTCCTTCACGAGCTGGTCGCCGTAGCTCATGCCGGCCCCGGCGAACACGTCCGCCGGTGCTCCCCGCGCGATCTGGGCGGCGAGCGAGTCGGTGCCGGCGAACGAGAACCGCACGGTGACGGATGGATCCCGTCGCCCGAACGCTTCGGCGATCCGCGGGAAGGCCTGATTCAGCGAAGCCGCGGCCAGCACAGTGAGTGTCACCCCGTTGCCCGAGCCCGGCCGGCCGTTCGAGCCGCCGCACGCGGACACCGCAATGGCAAGCGCCACGAGAGCGAGGAGCCGGCGCCCGCTCACCTGGCCGGCCCTCCCTCCCGTCCGACCATGACCGAGGTGGCCTTGATCGTGGCGACGACAGGCACGCCCGGGGCCAGCGCCAGCTCTTCCACGGCGTCCCGGGTGATGGCCGCAGCCAGCGTATACGGCCCGGCCTCGATCTCGACCAGGGCCATGACCCCGTCCGCATCGACGCTTCGGACCACGCCGGACAGGCGGTTGCGCGCCGACAGGTTGGCGCCGGTCCGCACGTGCGGCACCCGGCCCGAGAGGCGCTCCACCTCGGACACCGGCACCTGCCTCCTGTTCGACCGGTCTCGGACCGCCCGGATGCGGCCTTCCCGGTCCCACCGCCGAAGCGTGTCCAGGCTGATCCCCATCGCCCGAGCCGCCTCGCTCGCTCTCATGAGGCGTTCGGGGCTCTCCCCGCTGGGCACGCTCATCAAGACCTATGCTACGCCATGGTATTGCATAGGTGAAGCCCGTTGACAGCGGAGCCGCGAAGGGTATATCCGATGACCGGAGGAATTCCCGTGCCCAAGGACATCGATCGAGACGAGCTTCGGACCCTGCTGGGCGAGGACGCCCAGCTCGTTGAAGTCCTACCTCCCGAGGAATACGAGGAAGAGCACCTCCCGGGGGCCATCAACATCCCGCTCAGGAGGATCGACGCAGAGGCGCGCCAACTGCTCGATCCGGGTCGTCCGGTCGTCGTCTACTGCTGGGATCCGGCCTGAGACATGAGCGCACGAGCCGCGTGGCGGCTCGAGACCCTGGGCTTCGACCCTGTGTACGACTACACGTCCGGGAAACAGGACTGGCTGGCCGCAGGCCTCCCGCCGGAAGGGAGGGAGGCGCACCTTCCGCGGGCCGGCACCGTGTGCCGGAAGGACGTCCCCACCTGCGGCCTCGGCGATTCGATGGCGGAGGTCAGCAAACGGGTCCGGACGGCCGGGTGGGACGTGTGCCTGGTGGTGAACGAAGAGCGGGTGGTCTTCGGGATCCTGCGAGACGACGCTTTCGACGAACAGGGCGAGCGGACGGCGGAGAAGGCGATGCGTCCCGGTCCCAGCACGTTCAGGCCGAACGTGCCCATAGAGGAGATGGCACATCTCATGACCGGGCACGGCATTCAGAACGCAACGGTCACGACCTCGGATGGCAGGCTGGTTGGCCTGCTGGTCCTGGAGGATGCGGTGCGAGCGGCTCATGCTCTGCACGAATCGGCCCGGTCCCGCCATGAGTGAGCGCGGGAAAGAAAGGGAGGAGGGCCCTGGGAAGGTGCCGGGATTACTCTACTGTTCGGGATGTCGAAAGGCCGTCGAGGCCTGCGCCCTCTGCGAGTCCACCGATTGCAGCGTCGCCACCTGCTACCCATGCCTGCTGTTCGAACTCGAGGAATCCAGGCCGCTGCCTCACCTGCACGGAGGCTGAGCGGGGTCAGTCCTTCGGGGGGCTTTCGTCGAGCGCGACGTTTCCGGGATGGATGGACCAGTGGTCGGTTCCTTCGGGATTCTGCAGCCATGTCGCCTTGCACTCGGAGCACGCGCCATTGCACACGTCGCCGCCATAGGTGACGCGGATGTACAGGGACTCACAGACAGGGCACCGGGGCAACGGTCGCCTCCATATCCATTTTCAGGGGGCGACGGTTGTTCAGATCGATTGTTCCCCCACTTCTGACGAGCCAAACGGCCTGCCTTGCTCCAGAAGACCATCCTGGCGCTCGTCGCTGTCCCCGGTTGACCGCTCGACAAGGATCGCCCGGGCCGGCCCTCCGTCTCCGCCCAGCAGCCTGAGCGGGAGGCAGACCAGCGTGTAGTCGCCCGGCTCGACATCTCCCAGGTCGAGACCTTCCACGATGACCACCCCGTTCTGGAGGAGCGCCCGGTGGGTCGGGTGGCCGGGGGCTCCGCGCTGCTCGATGGAGAGGAAGTCCGTGCCCACCAGCCGGATGCCCCGCTCGATGACCCACTTCGCGCCCTCGGTGGAGACCGACGTGTATTCCTCGGGAAACTCCACCGGCAGCGATCGCCACAGCGAGGAGTTGTCGGTCTTCAGCAAGAGGCGGTCGGTGCCTTCCGGCAACCCCAAAGCATTGAGTTCCTGTGCCCCGATCGGCCCTCGTCTGCCTCGAAGGTCCGCCACGACGGCCCGCCCCACCAGCACCTCGAGCGGCACCCGGTCGACGCCGGGCGCGCCGTCGATGAAGTGGAGGGGAGGGTCCACGTGGGTCCCGGTGTGCGTGCCCAGGCGCAGCTCGGATACGTTCGCGCCGTCCCCAGCGCTCAGGCTGCGCCGACGGTGGATCTCGAGGGCGGGGTCGCCCGGCCAGACCAGCAGGTCGGGCCCAATCGGCAACGAGACGTCGATGATGCGCGCTCGTTCGGTAAGCGGCATTCCTACTTCCTTCTCACCGGGTGCCCGCCGAACTGGTTCCGCAGAGCGGCCACCATCTTGAGGGCGAAGGACTCCTCCTGGCGCGAGGCGAACCGCCTGAACAGCGAGATCGCCGTGATCGGAGCGGGCACGTCCTCCTCGATGGCCTCGAGCACCGTCCACCGTCCCTCGCCCGAGTCCTCCACTTGGTCTGTGATGTCGGCCAGCTCGGGGTCCTCGGCCAGGGCACGCTCGGCAAGGTCCAGCAGCCAAGACTGGATGACCGATCCGTGGCGCCATACCTCGGCGACCTGGTGCAGGTCGAGGTGGGGGAAGAGCTTCGAGCCTCTCAGGATCTCGAACCCCTCCGCGTACGCCTGGAGCAGCCCGTACTCGATCCCGTTGTGAACCATCTTCACGAAATGGCCTGCACCGGACGGACCCACGTGCGCGTAGCCGTCCTTCGGGGCGAGGGTGCGAAGGATCGGCTCGAGCCTGGCGAATGCCTCCTCGGTGCCTCCCACCATGAGGCAGAACCCTCGCCTCAGGCCCCACACGCCGCCCGAGGTCCCGCAGTCGACGAACAGGATCTCCTTTCGTTCCAGGGCCTTGGCGCGTTGGATGGAGTCTCGGAAGTTCGAGTTCCCTCCGTCGACCAGAACGTCGCCCGGCTCGAGCATCCCCGTCAGCTCACGGACCGTGCGCTCGGTGACCTCGCCGGCCGGGATCATCATCCAGAGGACCCGCGGCGGCCTGAGCTCGTTCACCAGCGACTCCAGCGAATCCACCTCGGACACATCCGGGTTGCGGTCGTAGCCGGTGACTTCGTGGCCGCCGCGGCGGAGCCGTTCGGTCATTCCGCTTCCCATGCGGCCCAGTCCAACCATCCCAAGCTGCACTCACATCACCTCCAGGAGCCGCTCCAGTGTCACCCGGCCCACTCGCCGTCCCCGCTTGCGCAGCGAACGCAGGTCGCCAAGAGCCTGGGCGTCGATCAGGTTCCCGAACGAGTAGCGGACGCCCGGGATGGGCGCGTCGGTCCTCCGCCCCTCGTCCACCACCTGGACGAACACGCCGTTGTTGGGTCCTCCCTTGTGGAACTGGCCGGTCGAATGCACGAGGCGAGGGCCGAACCCGACCGTGGTGGCGACCTTGAAACGATCCCGGATGGCCAGGCGGATCCGGTGAAGTTGGGAGACCGTCCGGGGCGCTGGATCCAGGTAGGCGTGGATCGCCACGTAGTCTCCGGCCTTCACGTGACCCAGGAGACCGGCGAGATCGTCCAGACCTGGATCCTCCGCTTCGCCTGACTGGAGGATCTCATCGGTGGCCGCCTTCGCCTCCGCCACGTTCGGTTGATCGAATGGATTGATGCCCAGGACGTGGCCGGCCACCGCCGTGGCGAATTCCCACCGGAAGAACTCCGCGCCGATCCGGATCGGATCTCCGTCGGCCAGCCGAACCACCGGGTGCCCGGCGGCCTCCAATGGTCCGAGCCGGGGGTCCTCGCCGGTCGTCACGAACAGGCGGTCCTCTCCGTAGACACCCGGCGGGCCCGGATCTTCCCCGATCACGGGAAGGATCCCCCTGCCTTCCTTCCCCGTGGACTCCGCGATGAGTTGCTCGACCCAGTTCCCGAACGTCGTGATCACAGGCAGGGGAGCAAGGGTCAGCTTGTCCCGTCCCGCCAAGGCCGCTTCGGCCATGACCGCCCCCAGACGGGCCCCGGGATTGTCGGCCGGGCCGGCAAGGCAGGCTGCGGCCATCTCCTCGGCCGCGTCCAGCAGCCGTGTCAGGTCGGTGCCGATCAGAGCCGCCGGCACCAGGCCGAAGTTCGACAGGGCCGAGTAGCGCCCCCCGATGTCCTCGGGGTTCAAGAAGACCGACCGGAATTGGTTCTCATGAGCCATCGCCTCGAGGGGCGTTCCCGGATCTGTGATGGCCACGAACTGGTCTCCCCGGCCGATCTTGTCCCAGAAGTGGGCCAGGTGCGCGAGCGTCTCGACGGTCGTGCCCGACTTGCTGGCCGCGACGAACAGCGTCCGGTTCGGGTCGACCGATTCGGTGAGGCGCTCCACGGTTGCCGGGTGGGTCGTGTCGAGGACTGTGAGGTCGAGGCTGCCCTGAGCGATTCCGAGGGATGCCCGAAGAACCTCAGCGGCTAGGCTCGACCCACCCATCCCCAGCAGAACCGCCCGGGAGTACCCGTCGGCGGCGGCGCGCGTGGCGAACGCCTCCAGCTC
This sequence comes from Actinomycetota bacterium, assembly GCA_050692195.1. GTDB lineage: Bacteria > Actinomycetota > UBA4738 > UBA4738 > UBA4738 > JBOGVA01. The sequence continues at coordinate 8,572 of JBOGVA010000029.1, forward strand.
GGCCAGCTTCTCCCGCATGGCCTGCATGACGGTGAGCCATCCCAGCCGGTTGGTGATCTCGGTCGGCTCCGGCTTCCACACGGTGTGGTCCCTGCGCCAGATGCGGCCCACCACGTCCTCCGAGGCCATTGCCTCGAGGCGCGCCCCCACTGCGTCGTGCAGCGGATCGAGCCCCTGCCGCGGGCTCACGATCCCATCCGGATGACCGGCATGCCGCCATCGTATCGGCGCGACGGTGGAGGGCGTTTCCGTCCCTCCCCCTAGTCGGTCCCATCTGGCTCGGGGATGCGTTCGAGCGTTCGGACCGGCGAGAGGAACGGCGGCACGAATGCGAGAAGACTCCCGATGGCCACCACCCACAGCGTCGGTCGCAGTCCGACCGAATTGGCCAGGATCCCACCGGTGAACGAGCCGATCGGGATGGTGCCCCACACGAGGAAGCGCATCGTGGCGTTCATCCGGCCCTGCATCCTCTGGACGGTGATGGCCTGGCGCAGGCTCACCTGGTTGATGTTGTAGACGGCACCCCCGAACCCCACGATGGCGATGGAAGCGATGATGAGCGCCATCCCGGTCTCGGGTGTGGCCATGGGGAGGAGGAATCCGGCTGTGCCGAACACGAGGGCCGCGCCGACGATCGCCGGTCCGACCCCGACTCGGTCCGCGACCCGGCGAGCTGCGAACGCGCCGGCCAGGAACCCCGCGTTGCCGATCCCGAAGGCCAATCCGATCTGTCCGGGGGACAGGCGCAGCTCCCGAACGGCGAACAGCACCAGGACCGCGCCCAGCATGCCTCCGCCGAACAGGTTCGACGTGGCCGTGCACATGGCGATGGGCCGAAGCAGCCGGTGGCCCAGCACATATCGGAGCCCCTCGCCGATCTCCCGGCGCATGGACGCTCTGTCTCGGTCGGCGTGCCGGGCCACGGGAGGCTCCGGCTTCCGGATCCCGAACAGGAAGCCCAGTGACACCAGGAAGCTGAGTGCGTCCGCGGCGATGGCCACCGGTGCCTTGAGGAGCTCGATCAATCCGCCCGCCACGCCGGGTCCGGCCAGCTGCGAGCCGGACCGGCTGATCTCGAGCTTCGAGTTCCCCTCCACCAGCTGGTCCCGATCGACCAGTGCCGGGAGGTAGGCCTGGTAGGCGACGTCGAAGAAGACCGTGCAGATTCCGGTGAGGAACGCCACGACGTAGAGGTGCAGGATCGTCAGCCCGTCCAAGGCGTAGGCGATGGGGATGGAACCGAGCAGGACTGCTCTCCCGAAGTCACCCGCGATCAGGATCGGGCGTCTGCGGAGGCGATCCACCCACACTCCGGCCGGGAGGCCGACCAGGATGAACGGAAGGTACTCGAACGTGCCGAGCAGGCCCACCTCGAACGGGCTCGCCCCAAGGATGAGGATGGCGGTGACCGGCAAGGCCAGGAGGGTGACCTGGGTGCCCAACTGGCTGATCGTCTGGCTGGACCAGAGCTTCATGAAGTCGGGATGCCGCCACAGGCTCCCGCGACCGCCGATCGGCTCGGGCTTCACGACTTATTTCTGCAGATCGGCGAGATGGGCTCCTGCCCGGCCACCGCCGCCATTCGCCAGGGTGGCGAACGGCGGGAGGGCGTAGATCTGGACCCGATCGTCCAGGAAGTCCGAGAAGGCAAGGGTCCGGCCGTCCGGAGAGACATCGAGTCCTGTGGTCTGGTTGCCGCCGACGATGGCGTCCAGGATCCTGCCGGTCGCCGTGTCGATGGCCAGCACCGAGCCCCATTCGGGTCCCGGGATGTAGTACGAGACGGGGTTGTTCCTACCGCGGTTCGAGACGTACAGCACTCTCCCGTCCGGAGAGAGGTCCATCGAGTTGGGCGTGTTGTCCGTATCGGCGAGCTTGTGAACGTTCCCCGTCGCCAGGTCGACGACGTAGACCTCGTCGGTCGCCATGTCGTCCGCGTAGAGGCGGCCGCCTGCCGCGTCGCCCACCAGATGCCGCATCGCTCCCCCGGTCCTCAGCAGGACCTTGGAGGCGCCGGACTTCAGGTTGATGCGCTCCAGCTCGCCGTTCTCGAACCCAGCCACGTAGAGGCGCCTGCCATTCGCCGACACATAGAGCCCGCGAGGCGTGTCGACGGTCGGGATTCGGCGGACCTCCCTGCCCGTCCTGAGGTCGATCTCCGACACGTCGTCGCTCACCCAGTTCGACACATACAGGGTCTTCTCGTCGGGCGAAAGGGCCATGACCTTGCTCCAGGTGCCCGTCGTGAACAGCTGCCTGCGCACCTCGCGGGACTCCCGGTCGATCTCGAACACCGAGGCGGTCTGCATCTGGCTCGCGTAGACCGTCGAGCCGTCGCCGGTGAATATCACCTCCACGGCCCCGTGCCGGCCGAGCCTGATGGCGTCGATCCGTCGGTACGTGCGGGCGTCGAAGACCTGAACGCCGGCCCCGCCCAGGACGCTGACCCAGATCTCCCTGCCGTCGGGTGAGAAAACGACCTGTTTCGGGGCCGGGCCTGTGGCGAATTCGCGGAGCTTGTGGTGGAGAAGTCCTTTGGGGTCGAGCCACAGGTCGAGCGTGCGCTTCCCGTCCAGATCAACGACCCGAGTGAGGCGGTTGTAGCCATTGCGGGCGAGGGTCAGGTTGACCCTTCCCTCGGCGACCCTGCCTCTGAAAGGCGTGCGCCCGGTCCGCGCCGAGCCGTCCGCGGCGAGGATGGTGAGTCTGGCTCCCGGCGGATGGGTGGTGACCCTCAGCGAATGGCGAGGAAGATCGGCGGGAGCCGGCGCTTGGACCTGGGGCGCGTCTGGCGCCGAGGTCCGCTGGGTGGCAGCCGCAGCCGACCCCGCTGGGGAGCGATCGAGGAGCCTGCTCGCCCAGATTCCGGCGCTGAGGGTGAGGACGATCAGAGTGACGACGAGCCCAACGAAGGGAGCGATGGTGGGCCTCCGGGACCGCTGAGGTCGCGCGGTCCGCTGGGCTGTTCCCATCGAGTGACGAGCTCTGTGGCGGAGGTCTTGCTTCACGATTCGAGCATAGCTAGCCCCGGCCTTCGGCCCGAGTCAAGCACCTTCCGCTGGGAGCGGCGGCTACCATGCACCCTCGTGGAGGCCCTCGCCCTGAACCGCTGGCTCGTGGCGTACCGGCGCGCGTGGGAACTGGCCGACGCCCAAGCCGCGGCCGCGCTCTTCTCCGACGATGCCCGATACCGCTCGCATCCGTTCCGTCCTGTTCATGAAGGCCGGGCCGGAGTGCGGGAGTACTGGACCCGGGCGACCTCCGACCAGGTCGATGTCGACGTTCGGTGGGGCGGCCCGCTCATCGAGGGACCCCGTGTGGCCGTCGAGTGGTGGGCCACCATGGGGTCCACCGACGGTCGCGAGATGACGCTCGCGGGAGTCCTAGTGCTGCGGTTCGACGACGACGGCCTCTGCTCGGAGCTCCGCGAGGCCTGGGACGAAGCCGAGGGCCGCACTCCGCCGCCGGAAGGGTGGGGCGAGGTCGACGTCGATGCCGGGGGGGCCGGTGCCGCGCACGTTCAGAGATGGGCCGAAGGCTACGAGCGCGCCTGGAGAGCCCCGGACGCCGAGGCAGCCGCGGCGCTGTACGCAGAGGACGTTGTCTACCGTTCACATCCGTTCCGGGAGCCGCACCGTGGCCGGGATGAGGTGCTCGCATACACGCGCGAGAACTTCGGCATCGAGCGGAACCAGAACCCGCGGTTCGGGGACCCCGTGGCCCACGGCTCGAGTGCCGCGATCGAGTACTGGGTCCCCATGATGGAGGAGGAACACGAGGTGACGCTGGTCGGCTGCGTGATGCTGCGGTTCGACCCCGACGGACTGGTGAGGGAGAGCCGGGAGTACTGGTTCGTGGAGCCCGGCCTCCACGAGCAATACGAAGGCTGGGGGCGGTAGGCGAAAGGAGATTGAGATGGCCACGTCGATCCAGGTCGTGATGGACTGCGCGGACCCCGACCGCCTGGCGGAGTTCTGGGCGGAGGCGCTCGGGTACAAGCTCCAGGACCCGCCCCAGGGGTTCGCGAGCTGGGAGGACTTCCTGCGAGACCAAGGTGTCCCCCAGAGCGAATGGAACTCCGCCAGCGCCGTGGTGGACCCGGACGGCGGGGGTCCCCGGATCTACTTCCAGAGGGTCCCCGAGTCCAAGGAGGTGAAGAACCGGGTCCATCTGGACCTCAACGTCAGCGGCGGAAGCAGGGTGCCGCTGGAGGAACGACAGCGCGCGGTAGACGCCGAGGTGCAGCGGTTGACTGGCTTGGGAGCAACCGTGTTCCGACCCGGCAGTGTGGAGCGAGACGAGTACTGGGTCGTGATGCAGGACCCCGAGGGCAACGAGTTCTGTGTGCAGTGAGCCGAAGTAAGCCGGCTGGCTACTCGGGACGCACCATCCTCTCCGGTCGCATCGCCTCGTCGTACTCCGACTCGGTGAGATAGCCGAGCTCGAGGGCCGCCTCCTTGAGCGTCTTGGCCTCGTGGTGGGCCTTCTTCGCGATCTCCGCGGTCTTGTCGTAGCCGATCCGCGGCGACAACGCCGTGACCAGCATCAGCGATCGCTCGACCAGCTCCTTGATCCGCTCGCGGTTCGGCCGGATGCCCTCCACGCAGAACTCTCGAAACGTCCGGCACACGTCGGCCAGGATCGTCACCGAGTGCAGGAAGTTCCGGATCATCACCGGCTTGAACACGTTCAGCTCGAAGTTCCCCTGCGACCCGGCCAGCGTGATCGCCACGTCGTTGCCGAAGACCTGGCAGCAGACCATGGTCATGGCCTCTGACTGGGTCGGGTTCACCTTGCCCGGCATGATCGACGAGCCCGGTTCGTTCTCCGGTAGCTCCAGCTCGCCCAGGCCCGACCGCGGCCCGGAGCCCAGCCAGCGGATGTCGTTGGCGATCTTCATGAGCGAGGTCGCCAGCGTCCGGATGGCCCCGTGCGCATGGACCAGCCCGTCGTGAGCGGCGAGGGCCGCGAACTTGTTCGGCGCCGAGGTAAACGGCAGGCCCGTCAGCTCGCGAATCTTGGCCGCGGCCTTCTCTCCGAACCCCGGAGGTGCGTTCAGGCCCGTTCCCACCGCGGTCCCGCCGATCGCCAGCTCGTAGATTCCCGGCAGGGCCTGCTCGATCCGGGCTACGCCGTCCTGGAGTTGAGCGACGTATCCAGAGAACTCCTGCCCGAGGGTGATGGGGACCGCATCCTGGAGGTGGGTCCGCCCGATCTTCACGATCTCGGCGAACTCGCCGGCCTTTTCTTCGAGCGCGCCCCGGAGCTCCCGAACGCTCGGGATCAGCCGCTCCACGACGGCCGTCGCCGCGGCGATGTGCATGGCCGTGGGAAACGTGTCGTTCGAGGACTGTGACATGTTCACGTCGTCGTTGGGGTGGACGGGCTTCTTCGACCCCAGCTCTCCGCCGGCCAGCTCGATCGCGCGGTTAGAGATGACCTCGTTGGCGTTCATGTTCGATTGGGTGCCCGATCCCGTCTGCCACACGTACAGCGGGAAGTGATCGTCGAGCTTGCCTTCGATGACCTCGTCTGCGGCCTGGACGATGAGGTCCGCCTTGTCCCGCGGGAGGAGACCCAGCTCCGCGTTCACCAGGGCGCATGCCTTCTTGAGGATGCCGAACGCCCGGACGACCTCCAGGGGCATGCGATCGTCGCCGATCGAGAAATGATGCAGGGAACGCTGGGTCTGGGCGCCCCAGTACCGGTCCGCTGGCACCTCGATCGAGCCCATGCTGTCGGACTCCCTCCTGAAACCTCCGCTCGGCTGCTCCATCGCCTGTCTCCTCGGTTCTCCCCCGCTCCAGCTTACGGCGGACGCTGCGGCGCCGGACGCCGACCACGGAGCCACCGCTCCAGATCTCGCCGATGCACGATGCCGAGGACGAGCAGGACCCGATCCCGCTCGATCACGTCGTACATCACGGGGTAGTCGCCCACACGAAGGCGATGGAAGGAGTCGGCCGTCCCCCTGATCGTCTTCACCTTCTTGCCGCGGCCCCGCCCTCGTTCGCTCATCTGAGCAGCCAGATCAAGAAGCGTGCGACGAATCCTGGCCCTCTCCGATGGCTGGAGGCTCGTGTATGCGCGTTCTGCCGAGGAGCTGAGTCGGACTTCGAACCGACTCAGGCGAGCTCCTCGAGGGGAACCGTCCGGCCCTTGCGATACTCCTCCCGACCTCGTCGTCGAAGCCGTATGAACTCAGCGGCGTTGGCCAGCACCAAGTCCTCAGCTTCCTCGACCGGCATGAGGACCGCTGCCGGTCGCCCGCGCTTCGTCACCACGTAGCTCGTCCCCGCCGCGACCTCGTCGATCACCCGCGACGCCGAAGCTTTCAACTCCTTGACTCCGATCTCGGCCATGACTGAAGCTCTCAGTGCTCCCTTGCAAAGTGACTACCCAGGTGGTCACTTTATCACGGTTCAAGGCTCTTGGGCTTGTGGGCGATGGCGCAGGGCCTTCAGCGCTTCGGCTTGCTTCGCCTGGGTTTCCGCCACGATCTGGCTCGGGCCATCGGGAAAGGCCGCCTTCGTTCCCGCCGGGGACAGGGGCCGGACGGCCTCTTTTTCCATCGCTTCGAGCACGGAGTCGACCACGAAGATCGGGCTCCCTTCGATCAGGGCCAGGTTCAGCACGTCGCTGGGCCGGGCGTCGACCACATGTGCCCCCTCCTGGGACTCGATCAGTGCCTCCGCATAGAAGGTGCCCTCCGAGAGCCGGCTGATCCTGACCTCCTTCAATCGGCTACCGGCGGCCCGCAGCAGCTGAGTCATGAACTGATACGCCCCCGGTCTCGGGAGTTGGGTGTGCTCCAGGGCCATGGCAAGAGCCGTGGCTTCGAACGAACCGATCCAGATCGGCAGCCGACGCTCGCCCCCGACCTCCTCCAGAAACACGACGTGCTGCTGGATGCCGGTGCCTTCCCCGGGCCCCCGCCGGACGTCCGCGACGCGCATGCGGGTGATCCCAGTCTCTTCGTCGATGCCCATGACCTCCTCCTTCCAGAGTTCCCACAGTCGTTCACGCAGGGCCGCCCTCCCCTTGTGCAGCCGAGCCTTGACGGCAACCACCTTGATCCCGAGCACACCGGAGACCTCCCGTGTGGTCATTCCGGCGAGATAGAAGAGCACGACCGCAGCCCGCTGACCGGGTGGCAGGCCCCGCACGGCTTGGCGGATCCTTGAGGCCAGTTCGGCCTCCTCTGCCACCTCGGCCGGATCGGGGTCTGCCCCCCAAGGCCCGACCAGCGCTCTCGGCTCCAGCCGCCCTCCCAGCAGCGCGTCCCAGGACCACGCATCCTTGGAGCGCTCGCGCAGCCTGCGACGGGCGAGGTTCAGACCGATGCCGGCGAGCCAGGGCCCGAAG
>JBOGVA010000030.1:0-5533 GCA_050692195.1 Actinomycetota bacterium
AGCGCGTTCGCGATCCTGTTCCTGGGGTTCAGGATCTTCAAGCGCATGGAGGCGAGCTTCGCGGATGTCGCCTAGAGGCACCGTCAGGGTCGAACACATCTGGAAGCGTTTCCGGTTGGATCCCCGACGTTCCCTGCTCCGCGAGGAATTCCACCGATTGCGTCAGCGGCTCCGTGGAGAAGGAGACCTGGGCTGGCGTTGGGCGCTGCGGGACATCGACTTCTCGATGGACCCCGGGGATTCGATCGGTCTCGTCGGCCCGAACGGCTCCGGGAAGACGACACTCCTCAAGATCCTGGCGCGGGTGATGTATCCGTATGCCGGCCGGGTCGAGGTCCAGGGAATGGTGGGCGCGCTGATCGCGGTCAGCGCTGGGCTCCATCCCGAGCTAAGCGGCAGGGAGAATGTGTACATCACCGGGTCCTTGCTCGGTCTTCCCCGCAAGGAGGTGGCCCGGCGGTTCGATGAGATCGTGGCCTTCGCCGAGCTCGAGGACGCCATCAATCGCCAGGTCAAGTTCTTCTCGAGCGGCATGTCGATGCGCCTCGGGTTCGCCATCGCCGCCTTCATGGAGCCGGACATCATGCTGGTGGACGAGGTGCTGGCGGTCGGAGACGCCAGCTTCCAGCAGAAGTGCCTGGATCGCATCCGGAGCTTGCTGGCTGGAGGAACGACGTTGATCTTCGTTTCGCACGAGCTGGCCTCCGTCGAGGCCACGTGCGAGAAGGCCATCTGGCTGCGGGATGGAACGATCGCAGAGATGGGGCCCGCCCGAGAGGTGCTCGGCGCGTATCGCCGATCCGTCGAGGAGAGGGCCGAGACGACGTTCCGGGCGTCCGGTGTGGTCCGGGTGGTGAAGACTGAAGTGAGCGGGCCGGAGGGGGGGATGCCGATATCGAATGGGCGGCTGGAGGTGCGGGCCGTCATCGAAAGCCCCGACGATCGTTCCGGGCGCCTGATCCTGGGGGTGAGCGAGGGACCGGCCACACCGATCTTCATCCTCCGGCGCGACGTTTCGCTCAAGGCCGGGGAGACGGAGGTCAGGGCGTCGATCCCCTCCCTGCCGCTTCCCCAAGGCCGCTTTGCCCTGTGGGTCGCGGTGCTCGACAAGCGGGGTCGCGACCTCCTGCCCTGGCACCCGGTGGCCCACTTCGACATCGGCGGACCCCGACTCGAACCCGTCCCCCCGGGGATCATGCGGCTCGCTCCGGTCCAGGTCGAGTCGACGTGGGAGGTCGAACCCCTCGGCTAGTTGGGGTAACCCAAACGTTCCATGACCACTGATCGGAACGGCCTGCCGAACTTCGTGGTCATCGGGGCCATGAGGGCGGGCACGACCAGCCTGTGGGAGTACCTGAGAGGGCATCCGCAGGTCTTCATGGCCACCCTCAAAGAACCGAACTTCTTCAGCGAGGCGGGGACCTGGAAACGCGGCCGGGGATGGTACGAGTCCCTGTTTCGAGACGCAGGGGGGGCGATCGCGGTCGGCGAGGCCAGTACGTCCTACACCAAGCACCCCATCCACCCGGGTGTCCCGGAGCGCATGGCGAGGGTGATCCCGGGGGCCCGCCTGGTCTATGTGGTGCGCGATCCCATCGCACGGATCAGATCCCACTATGAGTGGGCGCTCCATCGGGGGCTCGAGCACCGCCCGCTGGCTCAAGCCGTCCTGGAGCATCCGGGGTACGTGGCCTACAGTCGATACGCGTTTCAGCTCGACCGCTACCTCGACTGGTTCGCAAGAGATCGATTGCTCGTGGTGACCTCCGAAGACCTCCGCGATGCTCGGAGGCGCACGGTCCGCCGGGTCTTCGAGTTCCTGGGAGTAGACCCCTCGTGGGCGCCCCGCAGCCTGGAGTTCGAGCAGCACGTCACGGATCGGCAGGATGCCAAGCCGTTCGCCCGACGGCTCAGGCGGTTGACCGGATACCGTCGGATCGCCCGTTTGGTGCCGCCAGGGGTGAAGTCGGCGTACTGGCGGGTCGCCAGGAGAAACCGAGTGTCCCAGAGCGCCTCCATCCCCGGCGATCTCCGCCGGGAGCTCGAGCGCCGGCTGGCCGAGGACGTCGTCCGGCTCCGGGAAGTCCTCGGAGAACGGTTTCACGGATGGGGGATCTTCTGACCCGCAGGGCGGCGCGTTCATGAGCGACGATCGGAGGGCCCTGCCGAACTTCGTGGTGATCGGGGCCATGAAGGCGGGCACGTCAAGCCTGTGGCAGTACCTGAGAGAGCATCCGCAGGTCTTCATGTGCCTCCCCAAGGAACCGAACTTCTTCACCGAGGCGGGGACGTGGAAGCGCGGCCGGGGATGGTACGAGTCACTGTTTCGAGATGCGGGGGAGGCGATCGCGGTAGGCGAGGCGAGTACGTCCTACACCAGGGACCCGACACACCCGGGTGTCCCCCAGCGGATGGCGGAGATCATCCCCGGGGCCCGCCTGGTCTATGTGGTGCGCGATCCCATCGAACGGATCAGATCCCACTACCAGTACAGGGCGGACCGGGGGCTCGAACAGCGCCCCCTCGCTCAGGCAGTCCTGGAGCATCCGGATTATGTGGCCTACAGCCGATATGCGCCCCAGATCGACCCCTACCTGGATTGGTTCCCACGGGATCGATTGCTCGTGGTGACTGCCGAGGACCTTCGGAACCAGCGGCGGCGCACGCTCACCCGGATTTTCCAGTTCCTGGGAGTTGACCCGTCGTTGATGCCCCCCGGTGTGGAGGTTGAGCACAACACCACCGATCGACGCGAGCCCCGGCCGTTCGCCCGCCGGCTGAGGCGGTTGACCGGGTACCGTCGGATCGCGCGTGTGGTGCCGCGTGGGATGAAATCGGCGTACTGGCGGGTCGCAAAGAGGGAGCGAGGGTCCCAGAACGGCTCCGCCTTCCCCGGTGATGTGCGCCGGGAGCTCGAACTCAGACTGGCCGAGGACGTCGTCCGGCTCCGGGATGTTCTCGGAGAGCAGTTTCACGGTTGGGGGATCGCGTGAGCCCGCTCGGATGGCGATGAGCAACGACCAAGCGTTGGTCGTGATGGTCGAGCCGCAGCCGACCATGCGCGGCCCGCAGCGAACCCTCTTGGAGCTGGCGACGTATGCCGCCAGGCGGAGTGACGTGCTGGTCGCGGTGCCCGAGGGGTTCGTTTCGCGGATACTTCGCCAGGAGGCCTCGAACGTTCGCCTCCTGCCCCTTCCCTTCCACAACAGCCGGGTGGCCTCCTGGACCCAGGGGGCGAGTGCCCTCCTGGCGGCCCTGAACTCGGAGCGCCGGCCCGTCCTGATCCATGCCAACGGGCTGTCCGCGCTGAACCTGGCCGCCCCGGTGGCCCGCCGCCTCGATGCGCCGGTGCTGGTGCACTTCCATGCCTACGAGATCCTCCCTCGCTCACGGGTTTATCTCTCGCTGTGGCGTTGGCTCGGTGTGCGGATGCGGTTCTTTCCGGTGTCAGAGTTCAGCCGCGGCCTTCTCGAAGGAACCAGCGTCCGACCACTGGTGCGCGCGGTGCTTCCGAACCCCGTCGACTGTGCCGCTTCACACGTAGAACGGGATGGTCCCAGAACGCCGTTCCGAGTCGGATTCGTCGGCGGGAGGACGCCACGCAAGGGACTCGACCTCCTGATCGAGATCGCGGACCTGCTCCGTGACGAGCACGTGGAATGGCGGGTGTACGGCATCTCCGTCGACAGGCGAAATTCCTATCTGGACCGGTGTCGTCTGGAGATCCGTCGCCGGGGCCTGGAGAGGAACATCCGGTGGCTGGGGAAGTTCGAGGATCCGCGATCGGCGTACTCGAGCATGGATGCCCTGCTTATCCCCTCTCGCCAGGAGAGCTTCTCCAGGGTGGCCCTGGAGGGGATGGCCAGCGGACTTCCGGTGATCGCCACTCGAGTCACCGGGCTCTCAGAGGTGATCTCCGATGACGTCTCCGGCCTGCTCTTCGACCCTCAGCGGCCCCAGGAGGGCGCCGACCACGTCAGGAGGATCCTCCACGACTCAGGGCTTCGGGCCCGGCTCATGACGGTGGGTCGCCGAACGGCCAATCGTTTCGACCTCTCGGCCGTGGGCCGGACATTGGACGGGTTCTATCGAGAGCTGCTCGCGAGCTCAGGCCCAGGCCACACGGATGGGCACTGACCCCTCCGCGACGGCGCTGGTCTTGACCTACCGGCGGCCACGACTTGCCACCGAGGTCGTTCGCAATCTCATGGACTCGGAAGGGCTGCCCGCCGATCGAATCGTCCTGGTGGTCAACGGCCAGGGAGGCCTCGACGATCCGGAGCTGGAATCAAGGATCGGCCTCCTCCGTCTTTCCGAGAACCTCGGGCCCGCGGGCGGCTTCGCCCGCGGCCTCGGGTACGTTCGGGAGCACTCGGATACGCCGTGGATCTACGTGTGCGAGGACGACTCGGGTCGCCTCAACCTGCCCTCCCCCCGACTCGGCGCGGTGATCGACAGGGCAGAGCGCTTCGAACGCGACGTGCCGGGACTTCCCGTTGGCGCCGTGGTGGCCACGGGGTGGGACATCGACGAGCGAACGGGCCGCACCTGGCGGCATCCGATCGGACCTTCGGCGTCGGGGTTCGAGGAGGTCGCCTACGGTCCGTGGTGGGCCACGCTCCTGTCCCGCCGGGTCCTCGACGCCGGTGTGTTCCCCGACGAGCCCCTGTACTGGTGGGCCGAGGACCTTGACTTCTTCCTCCGCGTCCGTTCGGCGGGGTTTCGGGTGCTGATGGATGCGGCCGCGGACCGATACCGCAGGACCGCGATCCGCGAGGAGAACCCCGTCAGCCGCCCGAGGCGTGAGGACGAGCCGTGGTGCAGCTACTACATGGCGCGCAACCCGTTTCGGCTCGGGCGGCACCATGGCGGCGTCAGGTGGACGATCTGGCACCTCCTCAAGTCGGTGCGGAGGTTTCAGCTGGCGCCCACGAAGGCTCATCGAGCCGCCACCGTCCGCGGTCTGATGGACGGCCTCCGAGGAAGGACCGGCAGGAACCCGGCATTCGTTCGAGACGTGGGGGAATTGGTGAGCTCGGACGCCGGCGCGCCTCGTCGGGCGAGCGGATGAACATCCTCGTCGTTGAGAAGACCTACCCCTGGCCGGAGGTCAGCGGATCGCACATCCGGGTGGCCAACGTGGTTCGGGCCCTGGCCACGATGGGGGACGTGGACTTCTTCTACCTGAGCCAGGATCACACGGTACCGGACGGACCACCCCCGAACGAGCCGGTGGCTCGTTTCGGCGCCGCGCCCAGACCACCGGGGACGCATCCGCGCCTTCCGCGCAACGCGCGACTGCTCGGCTGGCTGGCATCGAGCCGGCTCCCGGTCTCCGTCGGGCTGCGCGACTACTCGGAGGTCCGGTCGATCTTCCGGGCCTGGGCTCGGCCTCGGTACGATCTGGCGTGGATCGGGCGGGCCCTGTGCCACGCTGCCATCGGGGACCTGGTGGGTGCGCCGACGATCGTCGATTTCGACGACCTGGAGGATTACAGGATCGGCGCCTGGCTGGAGATCGCCGCGGATGAGG
>JBOGVA010000031.1:0-37772 GCA_050692195.1 Actinomycetota bacterium
GTCTTGGGCCTCAGTTGTTTTCACGGTCCTGGTCGCGGTCGCGCTGGTCGGGGGGATCGCACACTCGACGGGTCTTCTGAGGACGTTCGCCGGCCTCACCGCCATGCAGGTACACGTCGGGTCGGCCCTGGCCGCGATCCCGTTCGGTGTGTGGCACGTCGTCGCCCGGGGGGTCAGGCCGCGCCGAACCGACCTCTCACGGCGAATGCTCCTGCGGTCGGGAGCTCTGGCCGCTGGTTCCCTGGCCGCGTACGGCGCGATGGCCGGCCTGATCCGCTTGACGGGCATGCCCGGACGCAGCCGCCGGTTCACCGGCTCCTACGCCACAGGGTCCTTTCGGCCCGAGGAGATGCCGGTGACCCAGTGGCTGTTCGACTCGGTTCCCGCGGTAGCCGCTGCTACGTGGCGGCTTCTCGTCTTGGACCGTGGGTCGGAGGTGGGGCGCTACTCGCTGGGGGAGCTGGACGACAGGAGGGAGCGCGTCCGGGCGCTGATCGACTGCACCGGCGGCTGGTTCGCGGAGCAGGAGTGGGAGGGTGTCCGCCTGGACCGGCTCCTGCCCTCCGTGAACGGCGCTCGCAGCGTCACGGCACGCTCCGTGACGGGCTACGCGCGTCGGTTTCCGCCCGGTGACCTGGCCAACCTGTGGCTGGCCACGCGGGTCGGGGGTAGCCCTCTCTCGGCAGGCCACGGCTCCCCGGCCAGGATCGTCGCCCCGGGGCGCAGGGGTTTCTGGTGGGTGAAGTGGGTCACTACGGTCGAGCTGACCGACGTGCCCTGGTGGTGGCAGCCGCCGTTCCCGATGCAGTGAGGCCGGCTTCCGACCTTCGCTCGATCAGTAGATCCGGTCTCGGAGGGAGATGCGATGATCCCTCCAGTGTCGCCAGGCGTATTGCCTGGAGCCGGGCAGGGCAGGATCTCATGCAGAGCACACGGAGGGTGGCGGCCACGCGGGGACTGGCCCTCGTGTCGGCCGGAGCCGGCGCGATCCACCTCGCCGTGATAGAGGAGCACGTGGCCGACTCGCTCCTGTTCGGAGCCTTCTTCGTGGTGGTGGCCGCGTTCCAGCTGGGGTGGGCCGTGCTCATGGTCTCGCGACCTTCGAGGTTGCTGTGCGCGGCCGGTGCGGTTGCGAACGCCTTCGTGGTATCGATCTGGGCGGTCTCCCGGTCCACGGGGCTTCCGATCGGACCGGGCGCCGGGATCCCGGAGCCCGTGGGATTCATCGACGGAGTGGCCACGGCATACGAGGCGGTGATCATCGGAGGAGCGATGGCCCTGATGCAGGGGGTCCCCGCCGTCCCCCGGGCGCTCCGGGCGCGCACCAGGAGCGTGTTGGGATGGGGCGTCGCCGGCGTCGTTGGCGTACTCGCCGCGCTGTCGCTGGCGTTCCCCGGGTCATCGCATCACCAAGCTGCCCACTCGATCGCTCACTCCCATGCAGCCATGCACCACCACCGGTTGCACCTCGTCGCCCTCGCTGTTGCCGGTGTGGTCTTCCTCGCCTTTCTCGCACTCCACGTCTTCGAGAACGGCTGGGCAGGCTTCTCCTGGCGTCCTCAGCCCCGACCGTCCAAGCCGGCGAGTCGCTCTCCACGCGAGGAGCGTGCGGCTCCTCCCCCTCCCGAGCAAGGCCGGGTCCCTCGGTGATCGAGCTGTCGGACTGGGCGAAGGAGATCCTGGACAAGGCCCAGGTGGCCGCCCGCCGGTTCAATCCGGATGCCCGAATCCGGCTGGCACGGATCGGCGGCGCGGTTCAGGCGGTTCTCACCGACCTTCCCCAACCCGACGACCAGGTGGTCGAATTCGGGACGATGACTCTCTACGTCGAGCGTGGCCTGGAAGGCCTGGTGGACGTGGAAGAGCCCCACGACCGCCTTGTCCTGCGGCCGGCCGGCTCCGAACCGAACGTGCGCGGCGAGCACTGAGTGGTTCTAGGTGTACTCGGTCGGACCTTGCGGCGGCGGCCGAGGGGCCCGTCTACGATCAGGCCCGGGCGTCCTTCCGTGACGCCTGGGGCGTCGATCCCCTCGATCTCGGACTTCGCGGCCCGGTTCGATGTCGGAGCCCGCCGCTAGGATTGAGGAATGAGTACCGTACCGATTGTCCTGGTTCCCGGGTTCTGGCTCGGCGCGTGGGCGTGGGACGAGGTCGCCGCCGCGTTGCGTGCCGACGGGCACGACGTCACCGCGGTGACGCTGCCCGGTCTCGAGTCGGCCGACGCCGACCGGTCCGCGATCACGCTCGCCGACCACGTCGACGCGATCTGCGAGGCGGTGACGGCGGCGGGGCGACCCGTCGTGCTCGCCGTGCACAGCGGCGCCGGGGCCTCCGGCTACGCCGCGAGCGACCGCGTCCCCGAGCAGATCGCGGCCATGGTCTACGTGGACTCCGGCCCGGCCACGGGCGCGCTGGACCCCGACTTCGACGCCGTCGAGAAGCCCCTGCCCTCGCCGGAGGCGCTCGCGGAGGAGGAGAACCTCGAAGGGCTCACCGAGGAGCAGCTCGAGACCTTTCGGCGGCGGGCGGTGCCGGAGCCGGGCGGCGTCCTTCGCGAGGCTCCGGTCCTCAGCAACGACGCACGCCTCGACGTGCCGAGCACGGCCATCTGTACGGGGTACACGTCCGACCAGTACAAGGCGGCGGTCAAGGAGGGCTACGCGTGGCTCGGGGGTTTCGCCGAGCTTCGCAACGTCACTTGGGTCGACCTGCCGACGAGCCACTGGCCGATGTGGTCGCGCCCCCGGGAGCTCGCCGGGATCATCGGCGACGTCGCGAAGGCTCATACCTGAGGCGCCCGATGACCACCTCGCTTCTCAGCGACGCCTTCGCCCATCACCTCTGGGCCACCGAGCGCCTAATCGACGCCTGCACCGCCCTCTCTCCCGAGCAGCTGAAGACGCCGGCCCCGGGTACGTACGGCTCGATCATCGACACGTTCCGTCACCTCCTCGCGGGTGACAACTTGTACTTGTCCGTCCTGAGTGGCGAACAGACCCGCGCCGATCGACGAGGAGCCGAGCCTCGTCGAGCTGCGGTCGGCGATGACGAGCAACGGCATGGCGTGGACGGAGCTGCTCGCGGGGGAGATCGACCCCGAGGCGGACGTGGTGGAGCTTGACAATGGCTGGGAATTCCACGTACCGATGGGCATCCGCCTCGCGCAGGTCATCCACCACGGCACCGATCACCGCAGCCAGATCTGCACCGCCCTTACGAGCCTCGGCCTGACGGCGCCCGAGATCGACGTCTGGGCCTTCGCCGAGGCAACCGGCCGCACGCGGGCCGTGCCTCCGCCGGCTCCCTAGCCGCTGCGACGCGCTCGTATCGGCCCGCGCAGGATCAGTCCGGGCGCCAGAGGTCAATCTGCGGTAGCCGATTGATGCCGAGCGTCTGCGACAGCTCGCCGCAGTGGTAGGCGTCGTGGCTGAAGAGCCGCCCAGCTGGTTGCTCAGGCCGACGCCGCCGCCACACCGGTATCGCCCGGGCGAGCCCGATCAGCCGAGTGTCACCACCTGGCGGCCGGCACATCTAGGTCCGGGCCTCTTCCGCGACCGACTCGATCTCACGGGCCAGAGCCAGGTCCCTCTCGGTGATCGCGTTCTCGTTCCAGGAATGCAGCGCGACGCGGACCCGGTTGTAATGGTTCTCCAGGTCGGGATGGTGGTTGGCCGACTCCGCCTTCTCCGCGATCCGATCGATAAAGGCGATGGCCTGCAGGAACGAGGGGAATTTGTAGTTCTTGAAGATCTCGCCGCGATCGAACCGCCAGCCCGGCAGATCGCCCGATTCGAGCGCGCGGCGGACCTCCTCGTCGGACAGCTTCGTCACGAGGCGACGTCCTCCTCGACGGTGGCCAGGGCCTTCTCCAGGACGTCGAGCCCCTCGGAGAGGAGCTCTTCCTCGATCGTGAGCGGCGGGATCAGGCGGATCACATTGTCGTAGGTTCCCGCTTTCAGGACGATCACTCCCTCCCGGTAGCACGCCTCGATGAGCTTGCCGGTGGCCCGCTTCGCGGGCTCCTTGCTGTGGTGGTCCTCGACCAGCTCCATCGCCGCCATGGCTCCTCGCCCCCGCACGTCGCCGATCAGGGGGAACTTCCCCGCCATGTCGTGAAGCCTGGACATGATGGTCCGCCCGATCCGCTCGGCCCGCTCCAGCAGCCCGTTCTGTTCGATCGCCTCGATCACCCCCAGGGCCGCCGCGCAGGCCAGCGGATTGCCGCCGAACGTCCCGCCGATCCCGCCCACGTGGACGCTCTCCATGACCTCGTCTCGTCCGGTCACCGCCCCGAGGGGCAACCCACCGGCCAGGGACTTGGCCGTCGTGATCAGGTCGGGGACGATGCCCTCGTGCTCGCTGGCGAACCACCGGCCCGTTCGCCCCATGCCCGTCTGCACTTCGTCGGCCACGAAGAGGATGCCGCGGTCCGCGCAGTACTCGGCCAACCGGGGGAGGAACCCGGGCGCCGGCACGATGAAGCCTCCTTCCCCCTGGATCGGCTCGACCACGAGGCAGGCGATGTTCTCGGGGCCGATGTGCGTGTCCATCTGGGCGATGGCGTACCGTGCGCAGCCCTCCGCGCACTCCTCGGGTGTGGCGCCGCCGGTCGGGCATCGGTAGGGATAGGCGAAGGGCAGGCGGTAGACGTCCGGGGCGGTGGGCCCGAACCCCCGTTTGTACGGTTCGACCCTGGCGGTCATGGTCATGGCCATCAGGGTGCGGCCGTGGAACGCGTGGTCGAACACGGCGACGCCCGGGCGCCTGGTGAAGTATCGAGCGATCTTCACGGCGTTCTCCACCGCCTCCGCGCCCGAGTTGGCGAACATCGTCCGCCGTTGGACCTCGCCCGGAACAAGCGAGTTGAGACGCTCGGCCAAGGCTACGTATGCCTCGCTCATGGTCACGTGCATGCACGTATGGGTGAAGCGCTCCAGTTGGCCCCGGATCGCCTCGACCACGGCCGGCGCCGAGTTGCCCGTGTTCAGGACGGCCAAGCCCGCTCCCAGGTCGATCAGGCTGTTGCCGTCCACGTCCCGGAGGATCGCGCCCGAGGCGGCCTCCACGAAGACCGGAGCCGTGTAGAAGACGCCTCTCGGCACCGCGGCCAACCGGCGCTCGAGAAGCGCTCGGGACCTCGGTCCGGGGACCTCTGTGACCAAGCGGCGTTGCTGGGGGATGTCCATCGGTCCTCCTGACGGTGGTCGAGGCCAGTGTCGCTTCGATCGCCGCTCGATTCAGCGTCCGGGCCGGGAAAAGGCCTTCTCGTGCTTTGTACGCTCCGGCCATCCGGACGCTCGAGGCTCGCGGCCCGGCGCGGGCGCGTCGACGAGGCCAGCGTTGGGGACGAAGAGGCGCCGGGCGGGGTCATGACGACCAGGTGGATCCGGAGCCTGCGAGGGGGACCGTGGTGGCGATGGAGGTAGTGGAGGCGTGGGTGGGGGAGACGGCACTCTTGCGACTCAGCGTTCGGTGGCTCGGCATCCTCGGCGACATCCCCCGGAGTCCTTCGAGGGTAGCGAAACGCGGTGCCGCAGGACTGTCAATTGCGCCGAGTCGAGAGCCCTGGACCTCCGAGGGCTCAGAGTCGATGTCCTCGGGCTCTTACCCGGCAGGTTCGGCGTTCACCCCCTACAGGGCTTGCTGGACAACATGAGGCCGAGGCCCGCGTGGAACAGCGGGATGCCGAGCGGAGCGCCGATCAGCGTGAGCATCAACACCCCTCCCGTCATGAACATCGGGAATCCGAGAAGGATCCCCCATAGCCACGGGCCATCCGGACACGGTCGTGCGGTCGGCGGCGCAGCACGCCGCTTCTCGATCGTCGTGGCCATCACACCCTCCTGTCGCTCTGCCGGGGCCTACCGCTTCGCTGCTCGAGGCCCATCGGTTCCTGGAGATGGAGACGAAGCTGGGACCCCCCCTGTGACACCGCGCCCGCCTCCCTGACCCGGGGTGTCACGCCGAGGCCCGCTATCTCGTCTTAGAGGGACAATGAGAGGTAGGTCTGCCATGCAGGTGGGGGAGATGGTCGAAGAACTGCGGCCGCTGATGTTCTCGATCGCCTACCGGATGGTGGGCAGCGTGAGCGAGGCGGAAGACATCGTCCAGGAAGCATTCCTTCGCTTCCACCGCGAATCGAAACGGAGGATCGTCATCGAGTCGCCGAAGGCGTATCTGTCCGCGGTCACCACGCGGCTGAGCATCGATTACCTGCGTTCGGCCCGAGTTCGACGGGAGCGCTACTTCGGCACGTGGCTTCCCGAACCGCTCCTGACGGATACGGAGTCAGACGCGGCCCAGCACGCGGAAACGGCGGATTCGCTGTCCCTGGCATTCCTCGTGTTGCTGGAAAGCCTCACGCCGGTCGAGCGAGCGGTGTTCCTCCTCCGAGAGGTATTCGAGTACGACTACGAGGAGATCGCCGGCATCGTCGGCAAGAGCGAGGAGAACTGCCGGCAACTCGCCGCCCGAGCCCGTCGGCACGTCGAGGCGAAGAAGCCGCGGTTCGAGGCGTCGCGCCGGCGCCGGCGGGAGCTGGCAGACCGATTCTTCGCGGCTGTGTCCTTCGGAGACACCGAGGGACTGATCGAGTTGCTCGCCGCCGACGTCGTCGCCTACGCCGATGGTGGCGGCAAGGCGGTGGCGTTCCCCCACCCCGTCTACGGGCGGGATCGTGTGGCGCGCCTGTTGCTCGCAGGCAGGGCGCGGGGGGAGGCGCTGGGCGTGACCGGCATGCGATCGGTGGAGATCAACGGGCAGCCCGGAGTCCTCGTGGTCGGTGCCGAAGGGACTCCCCTGGCGGCCGTCTCGCTGGACATCGCCGATGACCTCGTGCAGACCGTGCGCGCCGTCAGCAACCCGGAGAAGCTGCGCCATCTGACTCGGGTCGCCGACTAGAAGCCCGAAACCGTCTCGGTTTCCCACCACAGGACGTAGCCAGGTCGCTGGGTCCTGTCGGTGACTCCCTGCGACGCACCTGGACACGGTGAAGAATACGGCTGGGAGCCGCGAGCCTGAGACCAGCCCACGTGGCTCACGCTCGCGGAGAAGGGGCTGATGGCGGAGACCGAGGCGGAAGGGGTCGCGCCCTTCACGGGAAGGACGGCGCGGGCCGCTCCACTCTTTGTACGAACCGTACAATTCCGACGTGGGCGTGACCGTTGGGGAGGTCCTTCGAAGGTCCGGCCTGGACCTCAGGCTCATCGCCGGCACACGAGGGCTGGCGAACCCTATCCGATGGGTTCACGTGAGCGAGCTCGAGGACCCTACTCCATGGCTGAAGGGCGGCGAGCTGCTCCTCACGACCGGAATGGGCGTAGGAAGGTCTGCGGCGAGCCAGCGAGCCTACTTGCACCGACTGAGCAAGGCCGGCCTGGCGGGGCTGGGGTTCGGGACGGGCTTCTCGTTCCGTTCCGTGCCCCGTGCCCTCCGGGAGGCGGCCGATCGGGCGTCGTTCCCGCTGTTCGATGTCCCGTACCCCGTCCCATTCATCGCCATCACGGAGGCCGTATTCACCCGGCTGGCCGCCGAGCAATACGACCTTCTTTCGCGATCGCTGGAGGCCGAGCACTCGCTGACCCGGGCCGTCCTGGAAGGAAAGGGGACCGACGGCATCCTGAGGGCACTCACGAAGGCGACCCGCGGATGGGCGGTGCTGCTCGACCTGCATGGCGTCGTGGTGGGGAGCGCACCTGCCACCGCGCAGCAGTATGTCTCCCTGCTTCGGTCGGAGCTGCAATCGCCTCGGGCGGAGGGGTTGCGGTTCAGCCTTTCGATGGTCGAGCTGGGACACCACATATCGATCCAGCCGGTGATCGTGCAGGGTCGAGTGGAGGCGTTCCTGGCGGTGGGGAAGCGAGAGGCCCCCACGCAATTCGATCGAATCGTGTCCAGCCACGCGATGGCCCTCCTGGCGCTGGACCTGGCCAAGGCGAGGGCCGTGTCGAATGCAGAGAGGCGCCTGAAGGGCGACCTGCTCGACCAGATCCTGCGGGGGGCCCTCCCCGTGGGTGAGGCCCGCCATGCCCTGGAGCGGCTCGGCTTCGATCTGTCCCGGCCCGTGGCTGTTGTGGTGTTCTCGGGCGAGCCCCCCGAGGCTCTGGTCACGGCCTGCGAGGAGGTGCTCTCCCGGCAAGATTGGGCCTTCCTCGTCTCTCCCCGCGATGATGCCGTGCTGGCCGTTCTCCAGCCGGATGGTCCCGGCTTCCTGGCCGCCCTGCGGGCCGCGGTGGCCGGCCGCTCGGCCGAGACCGTGCTGGCGGGGGCGGGGAGCCTCGTCCCGTTCGAGGAGCTGCTCCAGGGAGCTCGGGAGGCGGGCTACGCGCTTCAGCTTTGCCGGACGGAGGGGCGATCGCAGGCGGAGTTCGCCGACCTGGGGACCTATCAGCTTCTGCTCTCCCTCCAAGATCCCGAGGCGGTTCGAGCCTTCGCCGACAGCGTCCTGGCGCCCCTCGACCGATACGACGGATCCCATGGCGGTGAGCTCTTGGCATCCCTGCGGGCATTCCTCGACCGGAACGCGAGGTGGGAATCGGCCGCCAAGGAGCTGTTCGTGCACCGGCACACCTTGCGGTACCGGATGCGCAAGGTGGAGGAGCTCACCGGGCGGGACCTGTCCTCGGCGCGTGACCGGATGGAGTTCTTCCTCGCGCTGCGGGCGCGGGACCTGCTGGCGTCAAGCGAGCCAGACGGCCAGTCCCTGGCCAGAGATCGTTGAAATCGGCCTCCACGGGGCTAGAGTCAGGCCAGAAGGCACGCGCGAAGGGGAACCCGTTCCCCGCCGTCCCCAAGAGATCCAAAAGGAGGTCCCTCATGTCGACGGCCGACCTTGACCTCTTCGGCCCTCCCGAGGCCCAGGCGGAGCCCTACCCTCGGTTCAGCACCGTGCTCAGGGGTTTCGATCCCGACCAGGTCCGCGAGTACGTCGCACAGCTGCTGACCAGGATCGATGAGCTGGAGACGGAACTGCGCGAGGCGGAGGTGGACCGTGACGCAGCCAGACGTCGGTACGCCGCCGCCAGGCAGGACGCTTACGCGCAGGTGGCCGGCCAGCTCGCCGACCTTCTCCGGGCGGCCGACCAGCAGGCGGACAAGCTTCGCCGGGAAGCCGAAGAGGACGCCGCCCGGCAAGTGAACGAGGCGCGGCAGCTGGCAGAACAGATCCAGCGGGAGGCCGAGGACGAGGCCGACCGGTTGCGCAGAGAAGGGGAGGAAGCTCTGCGGCGGGCAAGGGCGGAGACCGACCGAGTCCTCGGTGGATTGACTTCGCGCCGCGAGGAGCTCCTGGAAGACCTCCAGTCAACCCGCGACCACCTGGGGACGGTCCTCGATCAGCTGGACGGGGCCATCGCCACGGAGGGAGAGCCTCAGGAGGTCGACGTCGCGGCGGAGGGGCCCGCCGAGGCCGGCAAGCTTCCGACGGACCTCCACGCCGACGACCTCCTCGACCTGAGCGAGGGGTTCGACCTGGTGCTCCCGGACTTCCTCAAGGTGGAGGATCGCCCCGAGGAAGACGCCTCCTGATCGAGCTGTTGCTCCGCTGCTCCGTCTGAACGAGGGTTCGCCCAGCCCGGATGCATGGGTTGTCCCCACCGTACAAGCGCGGCTCCTCGCCTCGGCGCTTTCGCGCCTGCACGGCCCGGGCGTAGGGAATAGCCTTGATTCTCACGGGGATCTGGAGGCTCTAGATGGCGACGGCAGTCAGGCAGCACCGCATCTTCATCGGCGGCGAGTGGGTCGACAGCGCGGGGGACGGCATTCAGCAGGTCCTGAACCCCGCCACAGGAGAGACCATCGCCGAGGTGCCCAAGGGCACCGCAGAGGATGTCGAGCGCGCGGTGAAGGCCGCACGGAAGGCGTTCGACGAGACCTGGTCGGACACCACGCCGGGTGAGCGCAGCCAGATGCTGCTCAAGCTGGCCGAAGCCATCGAGGCCAATGCAGAAGAGTTCGCCCGGCTCGAGTCCCAGAACGTGGGAAAGCCCATCAAGCAGGCGACGAACGAGGAGATGCCGATCATCGCCTCCGACGTGCGGTTCTTCGCCGGCGCAGCCCGGGTGCTGGAGGGTAAGTCCACCGGCGAATATATGAAGGGGTACACGAGCTGGATACGCCGCGAACCCATCGGTGTCGTCGGTTCCATCGCGCCCTGGAACTATCCCCTGTGGATGGCAATCTGGAAGATCGCGCCGGCGCTCGCCGCCGGAAACTCCGTGGTGCTCAAGCCCTCCGAGTGGACTCCGCTCACGGCCCTTCGCTTGGCCGAGCTGGCCGCCGAGATCTTGCCTCCTGGGGTCCTGAACGTGATCACGGGCGACGGCGTCCCCGTGGGCGCGGCGATCGTCTCCCATGGCGACGTCGACATGGTGTCGCTGACCGGCGACGTGTCCACCGGGAAGGAAGTGGCCAGGGCAGCCGCGGACACTCTGAAGCGGGTGCACCTGGAGCTGGGCGGGAAGGCCCCGGTGCTCGTCTTCGACGACGCCGATCTGGAGACTGTGGTGGAGTGGGTGAAGGTCGGTGCCACCTTCAACTCCGGCCAGGACTGCACCGCAGCTACCAGATTGATCGCCGGGGGAAAGATCTACGAGGACCTGCTGTCGTCGTTGGTGCCGGCGTTCGAATCCGTGAACGTTGGCGATCCCTCCAGCGAGGACACCGACATGGGCTCGCTGGTGGCAGACGAGCACCTGGAGCGGGTGCGCGGGTTCGTGGATCGGGCCCGGGAGGCCGGGGCGACGGTGGTGACCGGTGGGGAGCCGATCGACCGGCCTGGGTTCTGGTACAAGCCGAGCATCGTGGCCGACGTCCGGCAGGACTCCGAGATCGTCCAGCGAGAGGTGTTCGGCCCGGTGGTGAGTGTCCAGCGCTTCGATGGGGACGACCAGGCCATCGAGTGGGCCAACGGGGTCCCGTACGGCCTGGCCGCCTCGGTGTTCACGACCGACCTCAAGCGAGCCCTGAACGCCTCGCGCAAGCTGAAGTTCGGCACGGTGTGGATCAACTGCCACATCCTGCTGGTGAGCGAGATGCCCCACGGCGGGTACCGGGGGAGCGGGTACGGCAAGGACCTATCGACGTACTCGCTCGAGGAGTACACGAACATCAAGCACGTCATGGCCGCGATCGAGTGATCGCGATGACGGCCAGGCCCTTCTACGTCGCCGGGGAGTGGAAGAGCGGCGAGCGCACGCTCGACGTCAAGAGTCCCTACGACGGGAGCGTCGTGGCGACGCTGGGCGTGCCCACGGACCGGGATGTCGAGGAGGCCGTGTCGAAGGCAGTGACCACGTTCCAAGAATCGCGCCACCTCCCCACCCACGCTCGGTCGGAGGCGCTCATGCACATCTCCCGGCGGATCGCCGAACGGGTGGATGAGCTGGCGGAGATCGTGGCCCGGGAGGGAGGCAAGCCGTTCAAGTGGTCCAAGGTCGAGGTGAACAGGGCCATCTCGACCTTTCGCTGGGCGGCGGAGGAGACCCGGAGGATGAACGGCGAGTTCCTCCTTCTCGACACCGAGCCCAGCCTGGGGAGCCGGGCCGGGATCGTCCGGCGGTTCCCGCTCGGCCCGGTCCTCGGCATCACTCCCTTCAACTTCCCCGTCAACCTGGTGGCGCACAAGGTCGCGCCGGCTCTGGCCGTAGGGGCTCCCATCGTGGTGAAGCCGGCAGGAGCCACGCCGCTCGGAGCCCTGGCCCTGGCCGAGCTCTTCGACGAGACGGAACTGCCAAAGGGCATGCTCTCGGTCCTTCCGATCTCGAGCGACCGGGCCGAGAACCTGGTCCGGGATCCGCGGTTCAAGAAGCTCTCGTTCACGGGCTCGGGGGTCGGATGGAGGCTCAAGGGACTCGATCCGAAGAAGCACGTGACGCTAGAGCTCGGGGGAAACGCCGGCGCGATCGTGCACTCCGACGCCGATCTGGACCACGCCGCCGCCCGGGTCGCCTTCGGGGGCTATTACCAGGCCGGGCAGTCGTGCATCGCCGTCCAGCGAGTGCTGATCCAGTCCGAGGTGTACGACGATTTCGTGGTGCGCTTCGTGAAGCAGGTGGAGAGCTTGAAGGTCGGAGACCCTCTCGACCCGACCGTTGACGTCGGGCCCGTCATCGACTCAGGAGCACTGGACCGGATCGACACCTGGGTGAAGGAGGCGGTGGAGCAGGGGGCCGAGATCCTGACCGGGGGCCGGCGCGAGGACCCCTTCTACTCCCCGACGATCCTGGCCAACACGACGCCCGAGATGAAGGTTCGCTGCGAAGAAGTGTTCGGTCCGGTCACCACGGTGCAGCCGTACCAGACCTACGAGCAGGCCCTGGCCGAGGTGAACGACTCACCGTACGGCCTGCAGGCGGGCGTGTTCACCTCCTCGATCGAACGGGCCATGCTTGCCCACCGCGAGCTGGAGGTCGGGGGCATCATCATCAACGACGTCTCCGCCTTCCGCGCCGACCAGATGCCCTACGGCGGCTCGAAGGACTCCGGCTACGGACGCGAGGGCCTGCGCTATGCGATGGCGGAGATGACCGAGCCCCGGATCATGGTCCTGTCGCACGTTCCGCTCTAGGGAACCTCCACCCTGTATGCGATCCCTCGCTCGGCGAGGCGGTCGAAGAACAGGTCCGGGTCGACAGCGACTTCCGGGGCGAACATGCCGGGCCCCTTCACCTCACCGGCCACGATCATCTGGGCCACGACCGAGGGAGGGATGCCCGTGTCGAGCGCTCCGCCACCGAGCCCCGCGTCCCGATCGGGCTCGATCACCGTTTCGGCCACGGCCGTGACCGGCTTTCCTTTGCGCTCTCCTTCCAGCACCACGCGTAGGCACTCAGTGTCCTCGGTGCCGGCGGCCTGGGGGAGGCGGAGCCCGAGAGTGGCCAGGACGTCCCGCGGGCGAACGCGTTGATCCCCCACCTGGATCGGGTCGGTTGAGGCGAGTCCGATGGCCGTGAGGAGCTTGAAACGCTCCATGAATCCCTCGTCGAAGGCGATCTTGAAGGTGACCTCCTGAACTTCGGGGAAGGCCAGGGGAAGCGTGGCGATCTCCGAGTGAAGAGTGGTGTAGGCGCGCTGCCGTCCGATGGGCAGTGGGAAGTCGACATCCTCGGGCTCGCCGAGGGGAGGCACTTCCATGAAGTCCCCGTCCCTGAACGCCATGGCCGGGAGGGTGAACTCGTCGAGGATCGTGTCCAGCGAGTAGGGGATGGGGAGGGGCAGGCTGTTCGCGGAGGGATCCATCGACCCGAGGCGGACGTGGATGGCGTGAACCGCCTCCAGCTCGCGAGCGCCGATCACGGCCAGGAGGTTGGTGATACCCGGGCTACCCCCGACGCAGGTCACGCCGGTCAGCCCGGCATCCCGGAACGGCTGGTCGTACTCGAGGACCCGGCGGGCAACGTGGAAGAGGCCTCCCAGGTCGACGTAGTTGCACCCGGCCTCCAGGCACGCTTCCGCGATCGTCGGATTGAGCCGGTAGGCGACCGAAGCGATGCAGACGTCGTGAGCTCGCACGATGTCGGGAAACCCGGCGGCGGAGACGTCGACGCCCGCTCCTCTGACCTCCGCTCGGCCCCTGGCTTCGGAGGCCACCCGCTTCGCCCTCTCGCCGTCCAGGTCGGCGACCGTCACCCCTTCCACGCCGCGCGACCGAGCCAGGTCGCGCACGATGACCCGCCCCATCGCTCCCGCACCCCCAACGACGATCGCGCGCACGGCGGCTAGTCTCCCGGGCGGCCGAAGGGCTCGGTGTGGCCTCCCTGTACAAAGGGCGGACTCCCCTTTTGCCCGCCGGGCCGTCCCGCCCATCCTGGGATACGGGCTACGGTCACTGGCATTCCCCCTGATCGCGGCGGCGCATGGCAGAATCGAGCATCGCAACGAGCCTTGGCATGGTGAACGTCTGTGACTGAAGCAGATATCCGGCTGGATCGCGTGACCAAGCGCTTCGGGGACGTCACCGCCGTGGACGACCTAAGCGTGGGGATCGAACAAGGAGAGTTCTTCAGCCTCCTCGGGCCGTCCGGGTGCGGTAAGACCACGACGCTTCGCCTGATCGGGGGGTTCGAGGATCCCACGCAAGGCACGATCTACCTCAGGGGGAAGGACGTCACCCGCGTCCCCGCCTACCGTCGAAACGTCAACACGGTGTTCCAGTCGTATGCGCTGTTCCCTCACCTCAGGGTCTTCGAGAACGTGGCCTTCGGCCTCCGCCGGAAGAAGGTCGAGAAGCGGGAGATCGAACGTCGCGTGAAGGAGGCGCTCGTGCTGGTGGACCTGCCCGGGTTCGAGCGCCGCAAGCCATCCCAGCTCTCCGGCGGGCAGCGGCAACGGGTGGCGCTGGCCCGGGCCCTGGTGAACCGGCCGGAGGTCCTGCTCTTGGACGAGCCCCTGGGCGCTCTGGATCTCAAGCTGCGCAAGCAGATGCAGCTCGAGCTGAAGGCAATCCAGCACGAGGTAGGGATCACCTTCCTCTACGTCACCCACGATCAGGAAGAAGCGATGACGATGTCCAATCGGCTGGCCGTGATGCGGCACGGCAGGATCGAACAGATCGGTGGGCCCGAAGAGGTTTACGAGAACCCGGGGACGGAGTTCGTCGCCGGCTTCCTGGGGGCGTCGAATCTCCTCGACGCCCAGGTCGAGGAACGCGGGACCACGCTGAGCAAGGTCGTGCTTGCCGGCGGCACGGTCCTGTCGGTGCCGACCGAGAGGCTCGACGGCGGGGATTCTGCTGTCAAGGTCGGCGTTCGTCCAGAGAAGATCCGCCTGGAGGCGGAAGGAGACGGCGTCTCGGCCGGGTGGAACTGCGTGTCCGGCACACTCCGTGACTCCACGTTCGTCGGAGTGAGTCATCAATTCATGGTGGTGGGGCCAGGGGAGCGGCCGCTGACGGTGTACGCGCAGAACCTGGGCTCGGAGACGATGCCCGCCCAGGGGGCGCGGGTCCGTCTCCTGTGGCGGCCAGAGCACACGTTCGTCGTCCGACCGTCGGCCCCCCTTGCCGAGTGGGAGGAGGCACAGTGAACGATCGCTTCGAGGAACCACGGTTCGAGGATCTGTTCGAACGGCTGGCAAGAGCTCGTATCTCCCGGCGCGACGCGCTGAAGTACGCCGGCAAGGGAGCAGGCGCTCTCGGCGTTTCGGCGTTCCTGGCGGCGTGCGGCGTGGAGGGGACTCGAACGCAGCCGTCCCCCACGGCGGCCTCCCCGTCGCCGCTGCCGCCGAAGGCCGGCCAGGTGCAGGTGGCGAACTGGCCACTGTACATCGACCTCGAAGATGGGGAGAGCGCGACGCTGGACGCGTTCGAGCAACAGACCAGCATCGACATCACCTACCGGGAAGACATCAACGACAACGACGAGTTCTTCGGCACGGACCTGCGGCAGCAGTTGTCCGCCGGCCAACCCAGCGGGTGGGACATCATCACGGTGACGGACTGGATGGTCGCCAAGCTCGCCCGGCTCGGGTGGCTCCAGCCCCTCCACCAGGACAGACTCCCCAACTGCAGGGCCAACCTGGACGAGAAGTTCAAGGACTCCAGCTACGATCCAGGAAGGATCTACAGCTACCCTTGGGCCGCCGGCATCACCGGGATCGGCTATAACAAGAGGCTGACAGGCAGACCGATCACCAGTGTGAAGGACCTGTTCGACCCGGCGTTCAGTGGCAAGGTCGGGATGTTCTCGGAAATGCGAGACACGGTGAACTTTGGCCTCTACTACACAGGCGTCACGTCACCCGAGAATGCCACGATGGACGACGTCGAGAGGGCGATCGAAGCGCTCAGGAAGCAGCGTGACGACGGCATCGTCCGGGCCTACTACGGCAACGACTACGTGGACCAGCTCGCAGGGGGAAATCTGGCCCTGACCATGGCCTGGTCGGGGGACGTCAACGCGCTGAGTGTCGACGATCCGGACCTGGAGTTCGTGGTGCCCGACGAGGGCGGGAATCGCTTCACGGACAACATGTGCATCCCACTGCATGCAGAGCATCCCACCGACGCCCACGAGTGGATCAACTTCGTATACGACGTCGAGATCGCCGCCCAGATCACCGAGTGGGTGTGGTACGAGTCGCCCGTAGTGGGCGTTCGCGAGCTGATCCGGGAGCACGCCCAGGAGGACGAGTCGCTCCTTGCGGTCTCCGAGAGCGATCTTGTGTGGCCCTCGCAGGAGGTTCTGGCCAACACCCACGACTCCAAGATCCTCTCCGCCGAAGAGGAAGAGGCCTGGCACGAGCTGTTCGACCCTCTGATCCAGGGATAGCGGTGGCCACGGCGGCTGTCGAGGCGCCGAGGCGGCGGGGCCGGCGGCCGACGCCGTATATGCTGCTGGTTCCCGGGCTCCTCTTCCTCCTGCTCTTTTACGTGTGGCCGACCGTCCAGATGTTCTTCGTCTCCCTCCAGGAGGGATCACTGGAGACCGGGTACCGGCTCACCTGGCACTGGCAGACCTACGCCGACGCCTTTGCGAGGTACGACACCCAGCTCATCCGGTCGGTGGTCTACGGCCTGATCGTGACGGTGGGATGCCTGCTGATCAGCTACCCGCTGGCCTACTTCATCGCCCTCAGGGGGGGACGGTGGAAGAACGCTCTCCTGTTCATGGTGATCCTGCCCTTCTTCGTGTCCTTCCTCATCCGCACGTTGTCCTGGAAGTTCATCCTGGCCGATGGTGGCTTCGTTCTCGGGACGCTGAAGGACCTCGGCCTGATCGCCGAGGACTTCCGGCTGCTGGCCAGTCCCGTGGCGGTCGTCTCCGGCCTCATCTACAACTTCCTGCCCTTCATGGCGCTGCCCCTGTACGCCTCGCTGGAGAAGCTGGACAGGAGCCTCCTCGAGGCCGCCGGCGATCTCTACTCGAACCGGGTGATGGTGTTCTTCAAGGTGACGCTTCCGCTGTCGCTGCCCGGCGTCTTCGCCGGGTCGTTGCTGACGTTCATCCCTTCCGTGGGCGACTTCATCAACGCCGCGCTGCTCGGGAGCACCAACACCACGATGATCGGCAACGTGATCCAGCGGAGGATGCTCATCAACAACGACTATCCGGAGGGGGCGGCCATCTCCTTCATCCTGATGGTCGGCATCCTGATCGGAGTGTTCCTCTACGCGAAGCTCTTGGGCACCGAGGAGCTCACGGGATGACCGGACGAAAAGCTCGCCGGAAGGGCTGGGTTCTCCCCGTCTATACGGCGCTGGTCATCCTCTACCTGTTCCTGCCGATCGCCGTCATGATCCTGTTCGGGTTCAACGACCTCAAGGGGCGTTTCAACTTCACCTGGCAGGGATTCACGCTTCGTCACTATCGGGAACTGCTCCGCTTTCCCGAGCTCACCCTCGCGCTCAAGAACTCCCTCATGGTCGCCGGCATCACCACTCTCGTGGCGACCATCCTCGGAACGCTCATTGCCCTGGCCCTCACCCGCTACCGGTTCCGGGGTCGCGCCTCTACGAACCTGTTCATCTTCCTACCCATGGCCACGCCAGAGGTCGTGCTGGGTGTCTCCCTCCTCACGCTGCTCGTGACCTGGGGGACGCCGCGGGGGCTTCTTACCATCCTGATCGGCCACGTCATGTTCACGATCTCCTTCGTCGTCGTGACGGTGAAGGCGAGGACCCATGGCTTCAACAAGGAATGGGAGGAGGCGGCTAAGGACCTCGGGGCCACGCCGTGGGTCACCTTCTGGAAGGTGACCTTCCCGCTGGTCTTCCCGGGGATCCTGGCGGCGGCCTCGCTGGCGGCGGCGCTGTCGGTCGACGACTACGTGGTTACGAGCTTCATCGCGGGGCAGACACCGACCTTCCCGTTGTGGGTGTTCGGGGCCTCCCGCTTCGGCGTTCCTCCGCAGGTCAACGTGATGGGGACGATCATCTTCCTGGCCGGCGTGCTGCTGGCCCTGGCCACGGTCCTGCTCCAACGACGCCAGGTTGACTGAGGCATCCTTCTCGGAGGCCGACCTGCGGAAATCGAGCGTCTGCGGTTGTACGGTAAGGCGGATGCCTGACCGGGCCCGGCGGCCCTAGGCTTGGCCCGGAGGACTCATGGACGACCCCCTCTCGACACGCGCCCGGGCCATCCGACAGCGGGAGCGCGAGCGCCTACTCAAGCAGACGACGGCGTCGGCTCGCCTCTACGAGCGAGCCATCCGGAGCATGCCCCTCGGGGTGGCCTCGAGCTTCCAGGCCAACGACCCCTACCCGGTCTATCTGAAGCGTGGCCGGGGGTCCCGCGTATGGGACGTGGACGGCAACGAGTATCTCGACTACCACAGCGGATTCGGCGTCAACGTGGTGGGACACGCCCATCCCAAGATCGTGGAGGCGGTGCGGCGCGCCGCACTGAGCGGAGCCCATTTCGCCGCGACCACCGAGGTCACGGTGGCGCTGGCCGAAGAGATCTGTCGGCGCTTCGGCCTGGAGCAGATGCGCTTCGCCAACTCCGGCACGGAGGCAACCATGGGCGCCGTCCGGGTGGCCAGGGCCGCCACCGGCCGCGAGACGATCCTCAAGATCGAGGGCTCCTACCACGGCCATCACGACGCCGTGCTCTTCTCGGTGGTCCCGGAGGCCGACGTCCTGGGGCTCCGGGCGCCCACGGTCGGCGACGCGGTCGACCTCGGAGGCGAGGTCTATCGAACGATCCCCACGTCCAAGGGGATCCCCGCCAGCCTTGCAGACCACACCCTGATCGTCCCGTTCAACGACGCCGCGGCGCTGGAGCGGTTCCTGTCGGGGCATGGTGCAGAGATCGCTGCGCTGATCATGGAGCCGGTGATGATGAACGTTGGTATCGTCCTGCCCCAGCCCGGGTATCTCGAGGCGGTCAGGGACTTGTGCACCAGGCATGGAGTGGTCCTGATCTTCGACGAGGTGAAGTCGGGCGCTACCATCGCCCCCGGCGGAGCAACCCAGCGATTCGGGGTGCAGCCCGATCTGGCCTGCTTCGCCAAGGCGATTGGCGGTGGGACCACCATCGGCGCGTTCGGCGGCCGGGCTTCGGTCATGGAGGTCGTCGGCCGAGGCACGGCACAGCAGGGGACGTTCAACGGCAACCCATTGTCCTGCCACGCTGGGCTGGTAGCCCTCACGGAGATCCTCACGACCGACGCCTACGACCATCTGGGGAAGCTGGGTTCTCTGCTGGCGGAGGGGTGCAGGCGCGCCATCGACGACTACGGCATCCCGGCTCACACGGTGGATCTGGGAGCCAAGGGGTGCGTCTCCTACCGGCCCGAGCCCCTGCGCAGCTACCGGGACTATCTCGAGTGCAACACCGAGCTGTTCGAGGCCTCCTGGCCGTGGCTGCTGAACAGGGGCATCTTCATGACTCCTGGAGACGAGGAGCAGTGGACGATCAGCGTGCAACACTCGGAGGAGGACGTGCGAGCCTACGTCGAGGCCTTCGGTGAGTTCTGTGCGGAACTGGCTTCCTGATCCCGGGTCGAGCGCTCGGGCCGCGGTTCCCTGCCGAGCCTCCGGAGCGCCAAGCCGGACAAAGCCTCCAGGACGAGGCGGTTGGCCAGGAAGGCGGTGACGTCGGCGTGGTCGTATGGCGGTGACACCTCCACCACCTCCATCCCCGCGAAGCCGACCTCGTAGGCCAAGCGACGAACGGCCCGCAGGGCCTCACGCGCCGTGATGCCGCCGGGCTCGGGGGTCCCGGTGCCCGGAGCGAAGCCCGGGTCGCACACGTCGATGTCGAAGGACAGGAACATGTGCTCCCACTCCCTCGCCTGTCGGACGACGTCGTCCATTACCGCGTCCATCCCCCGTTCGCTGATCTCCTCCATCAGATACCAGCGGAAGCCCTGTTCCCTCGCCCACTGGAAGTCCTCCGGGTCCGGCCAGTACCCGCGGAGCCCTACCTGGACGATGTGGTCGCCCCGCAGCGAGCCATCTTCGACCAGCAGCCGCATCGGGGTGCCGTGCGAGCGGGTGACGCCATACAGGCTGGGGACGTTGTCGGCGTGGGCATCGAAGTGGACCAGCCCGAGTGCCGCCGGTGTGAGGTGGGCAGCTACCGCCCCGACGTCGGGGTGCGCAATGGAGTGGTCCCCACCCAGGACGATCGGGATGGCGCCCGCCGCGCAGATCTCACCGACCGCCGCCTTGATGGCCTGGTGGCTGCGGGCCTGGTCGGCGGGGATCACCTGCGCGTCGCCATAGTCGACGACGGTGAGCACCTCGAACGGATCGATCCCCAGGTCCATGTTCGGGCGGTGGGCCCCGCCGCCCACGTCGGCCAGCCGGATCGCCCGAGGGCCGAACCTGGCTCCGGGCCGGTTCGTGACGGTCTCGTCGACCGGAGCCCCGACGATGGCCACGTCTACCCCGGCAAGGTCGTCGGGATCCAGCACCAGCGGCAGCTTGGAGAAGGTGGTGCCGCTCCCCGCGTATGCCGGCTCGCCGTCCCGATTGACTCTCATGCCCGGCATGGAAGCCCTTCCGCGAGCCTACCGCCTCGCTCTCGCAGCAGGTCCGCCAGGGTGACCGCGTCTGCGGGAGCGGCAGCCAGCGGGTCGTTGTTGAAGAAGGCGTACGTGTCCTTCGCCTCCAGGCCCGCCACTCGGTCGGCCCAGGTACGAAGCTTGGCCCTGGTATAGCCGGGGTAGGCGGTACGCCCCTGGTGAAACCGGATGTAGCACCAGCCTCCTGTCACCATCAGGGGGACCCTCCAGCCGGGCCGGTCCGCGAGAACCCACGCCGCGTCGGCTCGGTCGAGCAGACTGAAAACGTCATCCCGTCTCCACGAGTCGTTCCTGAACTCGAAGGCAGGCTGCATTCTCCGCGGCAGCACATCCAGAAAGCCAGTCAGCGCCCCCGGGTCGGCCTTGAAGTTCGGCGGAAGCTGGAAGAGCACGGGGCCGAGCTTTCTCTTCAGGCGAGAGGCGCGAGACCAGAACAGCTCCACCGAGTCCTTGCAGTCTCGAAGCCTCCGGATGTGGGTGATATAGCGACTCGCTTTCAGCACGAACAGGAACCTATCCGGCGTCTCCTCTCGCCACCGGTCGAAGGTCTCCTCTTTCGGGAGCTGGTAGAAGGAGTTGTTGACCTCGACGACGGGGAAGCGGGCCGCGTAGTAGGCAAGCCATGCCCTCCTGGGAACGTCCCGCGGATAGAACCGGCCCTTCCACGAGTCGTACTGCCAGCCGCTGGTCCCGATGTAGATCATCCAGCGAGTCTTACCGATCTGGCCTCGGGCGTACACTTGAGTCGAAAGGGGAGGAAGACATGGTCCTGTTGCTGATCATCCTGATCATCCTGGCCGTGACTGGGGCGCTGACGTTCGTTCTCAAGGTAGCTCTGGGCGTGGCCCTTGGGCTCTTCCTGGGCGTCGCCCTCATCGGAGGACTGGTCGCGTGGCGTGTGCGCCGGAGGCTCTTCGGGCCGCAGCCCCGCTGGCGCCGTGTATCAAGGTCGCGCATCGATGTGCTGGACCGCCTGGAGGATCGGTAGCTACCGGGCCATGGTCTTCTTTCCCCGATGGCCCGGGGGCGGCAGAAGCTCTGAGGCCAAGAGACCCACGATCGCAGCCGCTTCTCGCTCTCTCCTGCTGAAGTAGTGATCCGCCCCGGGCACCACCCGCACCGTGGCTCGAGGGAGCTTCCGGCCGAGGGCTCGTAGCTCTGCCGCCGGGCAGAACGGGTCGGCGTCTCCGGCCATGAGCAGAACGGGCCGGTCGAAGCCTGCCATCTCGTCGATATCCGGCATCGGTGGCATCGCCGGGCCGGCCTCGCTCAGCGGGAGGCCGATCAGAGCGAGGGCATCAACGCGATCGTCCTCCAGGGCGGCACGGAGCCCCACGTGGGCACCGAAGGACCAGCCGCAGAGGAGAGTCGGGCCATCGGCCAGTTCGTTCGCCCGCCCGACCGCGGCCCACACGTCCGCGAGCTCGGCCTCGCCTCCTCCGTAGCTCCCTCCAGAGCCCATCACTCCCCGAAAGTTGAACGCGAGGACCGCGAACTCACGGCGGGCCAGCTCGATCCGGGTGGCCCACAGGAGAGGGTGGTCCTTGCTTCCGCCGTGCTGGGGATGAGCGTGGCAGAGGACGGCGGCCCCTCGGGAGCCTCGCTCGGGCAGGCGGATCTCCCCTTCCAGGACGACGTGGTCTTCGGTCTCGAACTGGATCGCTTCCACGAACGAGCCGACGCCTCCTCGGGCTATGCGACGATGCGGCCATGACCATAGTGGAGGGGGTGGAGGGGGGCGAGGGTCGTTCGTCCGGCCCCGTCCGACGGATGGGCCTCGTGCTCCGCGACCCGCTCCCCTGGTCCCAGTGCCTCCAGGTGGTCCGGGCGGCGGAGGAGACCGGCTACGAGGCCACGTTCGTGCCGGAGATCGCTGGACGAGAGGCCTTCGCCACGTTGGCTGGGTTCGCCATGGGGACATCGCGGATCCGGCTCGGCACCGGGGTGGTCACGGTGCAGTCTCGGAGCCCGTTGGCCACCGCGATGGGCGCAGCGACCGTCCAAGACATGTCGGGCGGCCGGATGGTGCTTGGGATCGGAGCCGGCAACGTCTCATCCCGCTCCGGATCCGTTGATCGACAGGCCGACCCGATCGGCCTCGTGCGGTCGTACGTCCTCCTGGCCAAAGAGGTGCTGGCCGGGCGTGCGGTGCAGGCCGATGACGACCTGTCGGGCAGGCCGCGGTTTCGGATGTCCTTGGCTCCGGAGGGCGGGCCGCCCCCGATCTGGCTGGGGGCGCTCGGGGATCGGATGGTCGAGCTGGCGGGGCAGGCGGCCGATGGGGTCATCCTCAACTGGTGCACACCGGAGCGGGTCGGGGAAGCCCGGCGCATCGTGGACCGGGTCGCCGTAGGCAACGGCGCCGAGCCCGGGTCGGTGACGGTCGCCGTGTACGTTCGGGCCTGTCTCGGGGTCGAGGAGGCGATGGCCGTAGAGGCGCTCGCCGAGATGACCGGCCAGTACGCGGCCATTCCCCAGTACCTGCGGCAGCTCCGGCACATGGGCCTCGGTCAGGAGGGGGAAGCGGCGGCGCGCGCATATCGAGCGGGCCGTCCGACCGACGTTCCCGAGTCGCTGGTTCGGACGCTCACGGTCATTGGAGGGCGTGAGGAGGCCATGTCGCGCTTCGCCGAGTACTTCGACGCCGGCGCCGACCTGGTGCTGTCCTACCCGGTGGCCGTGAGGGATCCGTTCTCCTCGATCCTGGGCACGGTCCTGGCAGCGGCGCCTTCACCCCGCTCGAGCGATAGGGAAGGTTGCAAGGGCCGGATGGGCGGGTAGACTGTATTAACACGGTGAGCACGGTGGATAGGGGGAAAATCCCATGACGTACACGATCTGCGAGTCCTGCATCGACGTGAAGGACCGGGCATGCGTCGACGAGTGCCCCGTGGACTGCATCTACGAGGGTGGCCGCATGCTCTACATCCACCCCGACGAGTGCGTGGACTGCGGGGCCTGCGAACCGGTGTGCCCGGTCACCGCGATCTTCTATGAGGACGACGTGCCGGCGGAGTGGAAGAACTACACGCCGATCAACGCCGAGTTCTTCAACGACGACGTCAGCGGGATCGGCTCCCCAGGTGGTGCGGCCCAAGTCGGGGCGGTGGACAAGGACCACCCGTTCGTGGCGAACTTCGCGGCGCCCGAGTAGGACACGTCCCTCGCCTCTGTGACGTGAGCCGGCCCATCGTGGGCCGGCTCTTTCTTGTGGATCAGCCGACGGATCCGCGCCTTGCCTCTGGCTGGGGGAGCGGGCCGGGCGTGGGGACGGGTTCTGGCCGCGGAACGGGCTCCGGCTCAGGCTGCGGGATCGGTCTCGGTCCTGGTTCAGGAGGAGGAACCGGCCCGGGTTGCGGCGGTCCTGGCTGCGGAACCGGCCCTGGGTGGGGAACCGGCAGAGGGATGGGGTCCCCAGTCGATCCAGGCTGAGGGGGGTCCGAGCCCGGGTGGCCGTTGCTCTCGGGGAGGAGACCCGGGAAGGACCACTTGGAGGGGAGCTCTTCGTTGGGCCACCGCTTCCGCGAGTGGATGGAGAGCTTGTCCATGAGCGCCAGGGCCGACGGGTCCTCGCGGCCCGGACGCCAGTCGATGACGCCCGCCTCCAGCGCGTCTCGCCAGATCTGCTCCCCTCGCTCCGTGCGGATCACGGTTAGCGTCCAGCCCTCGGTCTGGCCCAGGCCTCCGAACGAGATGTCTGCGTGTTCGGCGGCGAAGTCGGGGCACTTCATGCAGCCGGGCCGAGTGAACTCTCTGGCCGCCTTCAACGAGTGCTGGTGCTCTTCGCCGTCCTTCGTGTAGAAGAGCAGCTTCCCCTTCACGTTCACCCGCACCACATCGTCCAGGTCCAGGTGAAGCCGGTTCTGGGCGATCTCGTTCATGAGGCCGTCGTACGTGAAGGTCTTGGAACACAGCAGTCCAAGGGTCCAGGCGATCCGCCTTCGCCACTTGTTGACACGCCGGGCCTCCAGCGCTCCGGTGACGCTCGCCTGGCAGGACATACCGACCAGGGCCACCCTCGACAGCCCCATCTCAGCCGCTCTGACCAGAGCCAGTGGGTTGGCCGAGTACGTGTAACGGGATCCGGCGGTGGCCAGCACTCCTTCCACGTCCGTGACCACGGTGGGCTCGGCGTCCCACACACGATCCTCCGAGAGCTTGGATGTCAGGGCGCCGTCGATCTGCCCGGTCTCCAGGCCCCAGATCAGCAGGGCCGAAACGACCCCTCCATCCTGGCCCTGGGCGAGCACCCGGGGGTCCCTGGCTCGGGCCAGCACGACGTCTCGGTGGACCCCGATGATCTCCTCGGGCAGGCGCGTTCGACCGAAGAGCATTCGGTCCAGCTCCGGCTCCCACTCCCTGAATCGGGGACAGGCCCGGGTGCAGATGTCACAACCCTTGTCGCCATGTGAGCAGCGATCGGGACCTTCGTCCAGGAGCTGGACCGGTTTGTCGTCCTCGTACCCAAGAACATGGAAGGGGCACACCACAACGCATGCGGAGCACCCCGTGCACAGGCCGGTCACCACGACCTCGTCGTACAGGTCCCGCCATTGAGTCTTGTCGGCGGAGGAGGGCATATCTGCCTAAAAAGTATAGGGGCTCGCGGAACCACCCGCCCTCTTGGCCTGCTCCGGGGGCCGTGTTGTAGGCTCCGGCGATGCACGCCGAGCGAATGCCAGATGCTGGACCCTGAAGCCATCCTGGCGGCCTTGTGGGCGGCTGCCGGAGAGGTTCAGGCGCTCATGAATCACCTCGGGCTCGCCGCTCGATCCGCTCCCGCCACGAAGCTGGCTTTCGAGGGAGACCTCCAAGCATCGCTGCGAAAGTCCCTGCAGTTCGGTCGCACCGAGCTGGTCTCGATCGAGTCGAGCCTGGGGCCGACCGGCATGCTCGCCACGCCGACGGACGTGGTGGTGGCGGCCAAGTCCAAGGTCCCCCAGCTCGCCATCGAGCTGGAGTGGCACCCCAGGGGGGAGGACCACGGAGGCTTCGCCAACCAAGCGATGAGCGACCTGGTGAAGATGGTGATGGCCAGGAACAGGGGCGCCGTGGAGCAGGCGACCGTCCTGATCGGGGCCCCGTCCAGATTCTGGCGGTGGCTCCCCAGCTACGCCGAAGAGCGGAGGGGGTACGAGCTCCTCGATCCGGAACCCGACACGCCGGTCAGCGTGAACTCGGAGTTCCTGGCCGGACCGGCGTGGGACTTCGCCTTCGACGCTGGTCTCGATCCGGAGCTGCCGGAGCGGCTGTGGAGCTCGCTGCTGGGAAGGACCGACATCCTCTCGCCCTGGGCAGATGTGGAGCTTCGGCTCCTGGACGTGAAAGGGCTAGGCGCGCTCCAGAACGTCCGCCCGGGCGAGCGACCCTCGGCCTAGAGAATCGAGAAGGATTCTCCGCAGGCGCACTCGTGAACGGCCTTGGGATTGTCGATCTTGAACCCGCCGCCCAGCATCGCGTCGCTGAACTCGAGCGTGGAGCCCGACACGATGGGCACACTCTTCGGATCGATCAGAACCTTGAGACCATGAGCCTCCAGGACCGTGTCGTCCGGTTTGGAATCAGCCTCGAAGGAGAGCTTGTACGTGAACCCCGAGCATCCGCCGGCCAGGATTCGAAGCCGGAGATGGGGTTCTGCGTATCCCTCGCGGGTCGCCAGAGAGATGGCCTTCTCCGCCGCCCTCTCGGTGACCCCCAGGACCTGGGTGATGGTTTCGTCGCTCATCCGATCCATGATACGGCGAGCGCGGCCAGCGAAGCTGGGCGTCCGGGCCCGTTCCGGGCCTCGCCCCGGTCTGGATACGATGAGCGCGAGAGATGTACTCGCCTCAACACCTTCGCGATCGCCTCAAGCCGACTCTGGATGCCTTTCCCCAGCCCATGGTCTCCCCGGACACGAGGCTTGCCGCTGTCCTGGTGCCGGTTGTCGCGGGCGGGGTCGCGTCTCGCGTCGTGTTCACCAAGCGGACCGACAGACTGTCGAGGCACCCCGGGGAGATCTCATTCCCGGGAGGGCTGGCCGAGGAGGGCGAGGACCTCACGGCGGCCGCCCTGCGAGAGGTCCAGGAGGAATTGGGACTCGCTCCTTCCGACGTCGAGCTCATCGGGGTCCTTCCCCCGGTCCACACCCGAGTCAGCGGGATCCTCATCGTGCCGTTCGTCGGGCTTCTGTCGAAGGATCCACGGTTCACGCCGAACGCAGCGGAGATCGCCGACGTCCTGGAACTCCCCCTGGCAGGATTGGCCTCGGCGGGCGCAGAGTCGGCCTTCGAGCATGAGGGCCAGATGTTCCGGACGTTCCTCTACGAGATCGATGGGCGCGTGATCTGGGGGGCCACCGCCCGAATCTTGCGCTCGCTGATCGATATCCTCCAGCGCGGCTGCTCCGACGGATGGGAGGTGTAGTGAATGCAGAAGTGGGAGTATTTCGTCGCGCCGCTCCTGCCGCACAACCCGGGTGAGATCCTCAACAGCTTCGGGGAGGACGGCTGGGAGCTGGTGAGCGTGGTCTCACAGGACACGCCGGCGGGCGGCGTGTCGCTGGTTGCGTACATGAAGCGACCCAGGGCCTGACGCTACCGGGCCCCCCGGATTCGGTCGCCGAGCGAGCCGATCGCTCCGGCGGCGAATCCCCATCCGAACAGGTCGCCGGTCTCGGCGCCTCCTTCCACCTCCGGGCTGTCCTGATGCCAGAACTGGTCCGGGGGGGCAGTGGTCTGGAGGCCGTTCACCGACCCATACAGCACGTTCGCGGCGCCCGCGTCCCTCACGATGGTCGCAGCCCCGACGTCCTCTGCCGGGACACCCACCGCGAGATCGGCGAACCCATCACCGTTGAAGTCCGCGGAGACAGAAGCACTTCCGAACATGTCGGAGTTCTCCGCGGCGTCGTCCACGTCGGGGCTGTCCTGGTGCCAGAGCTGGTCGGCTGGAGCGGTGGTCTGAAGGCCGGTCGCTGAGCCGTAGAGCACGTTCACCGCGCCTGCGTTCCCGATGCTTCCGACGTCCTCATGGGGAGCCGCAACCGCCAGATCCCCGTAGCCGTCGCCGTTCAGATCGCCCGCGGAGGGATAGAAGCCGAAGAAGTCCCCCGCCTCGGCCGAGTCCTCCACCTCCGGGGTGTCCTGGTGCCATTGCTGGTCCGGCGGGCTGGAGACCTGGAGGCCGCCCGAGGATCCGTACAGGACGCTCATCGCTCCCGCCTCCATGATGTCTCCCAGGTCTTCGCCCTCGACCGAGATGGCGAGGTCGGCGAAGCCGTCGCCGTTGAAGTTGCTCGTGGTCACGAAGTCACCGAAGAAGTCGAACGGCTCAGCGGTCCCGTTGACCCCTCGGCTGTTCTGGTGCCAGAGCTGGTCGTCCGGATTGGATGCACGGAGGCCGTTCGCCGAGCCGTGCAGGACGTTGACCGCGCCGGCGGCGTCCGCCGTCCCCACGGCCTCGTCGGGAACGCCGATCGCGAGGTCGGGGCCGCCGGCCCCGTTGAAGTCGCCGGCGGCCACGGACCACCCGAAGTGGTCGCCGCTCTCCGCCGCGCCCCGCACCGATGGGCTGTCCTGGTGCCACACCTGGTCGTTCGGGCTGGTGGCCTGGAGACCGCGGGCCGATCCGTAGAGCACGTTGGCCGCCCCCGCCTCGGCCGCAGCCCCGATGCTCTCGAAGGCCACGCCCACGGCGAGATCCGAGAAGCCGTCGTCGTTGAAGTCACCCGCGGCCACGGTCCACCCGAAGCTGTCGAAGGCCTCGGCTCGTCCGCCCACGCTTGGTCTGTTCTGGTGCCAGAGCTGGTCCTTCGGGCTGGTGGCCTGGAGTCCCCCCGCCGATCCATAGAGCACGTTCACCGCGCCGGCTGCCTCCGCTGCACCCACGCCCTCGCCGGCAGCCCCCACGGCCAGATCCGAGAAGCCGTCACCGTTGAAGTCACCGGCGGCCAGGGCCCAGCCGAAGTTGTCTTGGGCCTCGGCGGCTCCTTCGACTCCCGGGCTGTCCTGCGACCAGAACTGGTCGGCGGGATCGGCGGCCTGGAGGCCGCCCGCCGACCCATAGAGCACGTTGACCCCGCCGGCGTCCCTCAGAGCCCCGATGTCCTCGAATGGCACCCCCACGGCGAGGTCGGCGTAGCCGTCCCCGTTGAAGTCGCTCATGCCTAGTGGTGCGATCCGCGGGGAAGGCCCGGCCGCAAGGGTGAGCGCGGCCGGAAGCAGGGGAACGATGAGCGCAACGACCACGCCAACGATCAACCGTCGCAACGAACCTCTCCTTCGTTTCGTCTGGGGCGCTCGGAGTGAACCTTCCTACTGTGCTCGACCGAAAAATGTCAAGAGATATCTCGAGATACGTCGGGCTCGCTCCAGAACGCCGCGCTTCAGGAGAGCGCCTGAGCCAAGTCCTCCAAGAGGTCGTCGGGGTGCTCGATCCCGACCGAGAGCCGGATCAGGTTCGAAGAGACCTCCAGGGGCGAGCCGGCCACGCTGGCATGAGTCATGCGAGCCGGATGCTCGATCAGTGACTCGACGCCGCCCAGCGACTCGGCCAGAAAGAAGAGTCGAGTGCGCTTGCAGACCGACAGGGCCTCTTGCTCCGACGCCGTCTCGAACGAGACCATCCCACCGAACCCGCGCATCTGTCGCCCGGCCAGGTCGTGGGAAGGATGCTCGGCCAGCCCTGGATAGTAAACTCGCTTGACCTTGTCGTGCCCGGCCAGGAATTCGGCCACGAGGCCGGCATTGCGGCAGTGAGCCTCCATCCTCAAGGCC
This sequence comes from Actinomycetota bacterium, assembly GCA_050692195.1. Lineage (GTDB taxonomy): Bacteria > Actinomycetota > UBA4738 > UBA4738 > UBA4738 > JBOGVA01. Next base: position 29,223 of record JBOGVA010000031.1, read on the forward strand.
AATGTCTTCAGCCCCCGTAGCACCAGGAAGCAGTCCAACGGGCCGGGCACGGCGCCGGCGGCGTTCTGAAGGAACGCCAGTCGCTCATGCATCTCCGGCTTCGTCGTGACGATCACGCCGCCCACCACGTCCGAGTGCCCCCCCAGGTATTTCGTTGCTGAATGGATGACGGCGTCCGCGCCCAGCCCGACGGGCTGCTGCAGGTAGGGCGACGCAAACGTGTTGTCCACGACGCACCAGGCCCCGGCCTCGTGGGCCAGCTCGGCCACTGCGGCGATGTCGATGATCTTCAGCAGTGGATTGGTCGGCGTCTCCACCCACACCACTCGAGTCTCGGGCCGGAGCGACTTCTTCAGTGCGTCGAGGTCCGTAAGGTCCACCGTGTCGAACTCGACCCCAGCCGATGGCCGGAGGACCTTCGCGACCAGCCTGTACGTCCCTCCGTACACGTCGTCCGCGATGATCACGTGATCGCCCGGCTGCAACAGATAGAAGAACGTGGACTCCGCGGCCATGCCGGAGGAGAAGCTCAGGGCCCCGTATCCCTCCTCCAACGCCGCCACTGCGGTCTCCAGCGCGGTCCGAGTGGGATTCCCGGTCCGGGCGTAGTCGTACCCCTTGTGCTCCCCCACCCCGGATTGGGCATAGGTCGAGGTCTGGTAGATAGGCACGTTCACCGCTCCGTATGCGGGCTCTGGATCCTGTCCCTCGTGGATCGCCCTGGTCTCGAACCTCATGTCGATCGCTCCCGCTCCAACAGGTGCGACCAGCCGAGCCGGAGCAGCTCCCGCCTGGCCTCCTCGCCCGCCCGGGCCTGGATCAGCAGGCGTGACCTCAGCTTGGAACCGTGTCCCCGGAGGAAGCGGCGGCGAACGGGGAGCCCGCACCCGCACTCACACAGCCGTGCCGCGGTCGCTGCGTGAGCCGCCCCATGAGGTGCGGGACACCGCCGATAGCGCTCGTCGATCCGGGCAACCGGTAGCACGATGACCCCCTCTCGCGCGTCCCCCACGTAGCACCCCTCGCCGCGCAGGAAGCGATCGCCCGTCAGGGCGGCGCAGGCCGCATCCAGCGTGTCGAGCCCAGCGTCCTCGGGCAGGCCTCGCATCCGTGTCTCGGCCAGGACGGCCCGGCGCCACGCCAACCGCCATCGACGGCCCGGGGACAGGCATCCCGCCAGCGTCACGTAGGAGGCGTACGGGAACACCTCGAACGCGGTCCGCTCCTTCCTGCCCCGGCCCAGGTAGGGGGGGTAGCCGGCCTTGCGCGCCGCGTCGAAGGTCTCGAACCCGGCGGTCATCCAGGAGAACAAGCGGGCCTCGTCGAAATGCGTCTGGTGCGAGCCGATCCCCCGGCGGGAGAGCTCGTACTCGGCCACGCGGCGTGCCGTGTGCTTTCCGGCGGCAGGCGGTACCGGCAGGCGGGCTCGTTCGGAGTCGTCTCGCAGAAGGCCCAGGCCTACCGACGGCGGCGCGTCGACCGCCACGGCGTCCGGGCGATGCTCCCGGAGCAAGCGGCCGAGCGACCGGCGTCCGAGCCTCGTCCAGGTCTCCTTGACCACCGAGTCCTCGAGGAGGACTGCGTCGAGGCCTCTTCCCAAGGAAACGTCGACGCCCAGGACCCGGGCGGTCACTCCTCTATGCCTTCGTCCGCTCGCGGTGTGCCAGGAACTCGAGTAGGTCCGAGCGAGTCAGGATGCCGAGGGCCTCGCTCTTCTTCGCGACGAGAACGGCCGGCGATTGTTGAAGCTCCGCGAAGGCAACTTCGAGGGGTTGGTCGAACTCGACCATGGGGAACGGAGGCCCCATCACCTGCGCCACGTCGGCCTGTAGAGAGTCGGGGTCACGAAAGATGCGGTCGAGGAGCGTCCGCTCGCGGATGGAACCCACGAAGGCGGTGACCTCGTTGGAGTCTTCTCGGACCACGGGGGCCTGCGAGATTCCGTACTTCTGAAGCCTGTCCACCGCCTGCCGGACTTTGTCGTGCGCCCAGATGCTCACCAACATCGGGACGTCTCCCCGCTTCGCGCCGACGACCTCTTCGACACGGATCACCTCGGGCCGTTCCAGGAACCCGTACTGGAGCAGCCACGAGTCCGAGTACAGCTTCGACAGGTAGTTCCGGCCGGTGTCCGGGAAGATCACCACGATGAGCGTGTCCTCGGGGAGCTCGCGGGCCACTTCGAGCGCCGCAAACAGGGCCGTGCCCGACGAGCCGCCGACCAGGATTCCCTCCTGGCGGGTGATGGCCCGAGCGGTCAGGAACGAGTCGCGGTCGGTGACTCGCACATATCGGTCCACCACCGAGGGGTCGAACGTCCTTGGCCAGAAGTCCTCTCCGATCCCCTCGACCAGGTAGGGGCGGGGGGAGTCTCCGGAGAACACGGATCCTTCCGGATCGGCGCCGATGACCCGGAGCGCGGGCTTCCGCTCCTTGAGGTACCGAGCGGCGCCGGTGATCGTGCCTCCGGTACCGACCCCCGCCACCAGCACGTCGATCTTTCCTTCGGTCTGATCCCAGATCTCGGGGCCCGTCGTCTCGTAGTGAGCGGCGGGGTTTTCCTGATTGAAGTACTGGTTGGGCTGGAAGGCGCCCGGGATCTCCTCCGTCAGGCGGTCGGCTACGCGGTAGTACGACTCAGGGGATTCGGGCGGAACAGCAGTGGGAGTGATCACCACCTCGGCACCGTACGCGCGTAGCAGCGCGACCTTCTCCTGGCTCATCTTGTCCGGCATCACGAAGATGCACTTGTAGCCCCTGATGGCGGCGGCGATGGCAAGCCCGTGCCCCGTGTTGCCCGAGGTCGGCTCGACGATCGTCCCGCCGGGCCTCAATCGCCCTGCCCGCTCGGCCGCCTCGATCATCCTGAGCCCGATGCGGTCCTTCACGCTGCCGCCCGGGTTGAGTATCTCGAGCTTGGCCAGGATCGTCGGTTGCACACCGCGGGTGACGCGTCGTAGCCGGACCAGAGGAGTATTCCCAACCGCATCCAAGAACGTGTCCATCACCCGCATGCGTTGGAGTGCATCCTCTCTCTGACGGCGGCCCGGATGACGCCGATTGTAACGGGCCGTTCAGCCGACGGCCGGGCCCGAACCGTTCTGCATGGAACGAACGATTCGTTCCCCACGAGCCATGTCGTCGGCCGCAAGTGGAGCCGGCCGGGCAAGGTAGAACCCCTGGCCGTAGGAGGCTCCGAGGGTCTGGAGGACGTCGAACTCGGCCTGGTTCTCGATCCCCTCGGCGATGATCGCCGCTCCGGTATCGGAGGCGAAAGAGATCAGCGCGGTGGCGAGAGCGCGGCGGATGGGATCGGAGTCGATCCGGTGGGTGAGCGTGATGTCCAGCTTGATGAAGTCCGGAGCCAGCCGAACGATGTGCTGAAGGCTGGCGAAGCCGGCTCCGGCGTCGTCGATGGCCAAGCGGGCTCCGCAGTCTCGGAGCGCGCGGAGAGCCGCCGTGAGCTCGTCGTAGTCGTCCACCCTGGCGTGCTCGGTCACCTCCAGCACCAGGCGGTCTCCGGGAACGGCGCACACCGACTCCAGGAATTCGCCGGAGGCGGCCGTGGCGGGGGAGACGTTGACCGACAGGAAGGCGTGGCAGGCGATGCGATCGATCTCAGCGAAGGCCAGCCGCACCGCCGCCATCTCCAGATCCCTGAGCAACCCGACGCTTCGCGCCTCGTCCAGCCACACCTCGGGGGGCCGCTGAGGCTCCGCCTCGAATCGCGCCAGGGCCTCCATCCCGGCGACCAGTCCGGTCCGGAGCTCGAAGATCGGCTGGAACACCATCCTGAGGCCCCGGCCCTGCAGGGCGAGTCGGATCTGCTCCTTCTGGACGTCTCGCCACCTCGCCAGACGGTCCTGCTCGTCGAGCTGGGTGGTCAGCTCCTTGATCACCTCGCCCGTCACCGCTGCGGAAAGCGTGCCCTGCCCCCGTGCGGACCGCCGGATCGAGTCGGCCAGATCCGGACCGGCGCCTTTCACCAGGTAACCGACCGCCCCCGCCCGCAGCATCTCGAGGACGCTGGTCCGATCGTCATATCCGGACAGGGCCACCACTCGGGTCTGGGGAGCACACACGCTTATCCCCCGGGCCGCTACCGCCCCGCCGCCGCCCGGCATCTTCACGTCCAGGAGCGCGACGTCGGGATGGCTGGCGCTGGCGAGCTCGATGGCCTGGGTGGCGTCCTTCGCCACTCCGACGAGCTCTAGGGTGCTGTCCTGCTGGATGAGCTCGGCCAGAGCCGCCCTGACGAGGGGTTCGTCCTCTGCGATCAGGACGCGCACGCGACTCAACCCCCTCGCCTCGGTCGGGCTCATCGGACCGCGTGTCCTCCCCCATCTGGAACTGCTGGACCTGCAAGCGCGGAGAAGGCTAGCGCGCGATTCCGAGGAGAATCGATAGGGAAATCGGGGGACGGTCGCTCGCCCGAGCGTGGGTCAGGGGCCCCAGAGGTCCGTCAGGAACGTGTCCACCTCTGCGACGTGGCCCACGGCCGTGGCCGCGGGACGGAGATCATCGTCGAAGCCCACCGTTCGTGCGTGGAACAATCCCTGGATCGACTCCGGGATGAACCGCGTGAGCTGCGCGTAGGTGTGTGGCTCCTCCAGGCCGCGGCGACGGCGGTAGTAGCGAAGCGGGAAGTACACGTACAGCGCGTCCCTGGCTCGGGTGAGCGCTACGTAGAGCAGGCGTCGCTCTTCCTCCACGTCCTCCTCCCTTCCGGTGGCCATGTCGGAGGGCATCATGCCGTCAGCCGCGTGGATCACGTGGACGACGTCCCATTCCAGGCCCTTGGCCGAATGGATCGTCGAGAGGATCACGTAGTCCTCGTCAAGGGCGGGAGGTCCGGCCAGGTCGGCCGTCGACGTCGGTGGATCCAGGGTGAGGTCGACGATGAACTGGCCCCGGGAGGCATACGTGCTCGCCATCTGCTCGAGCTGCCCGAGGTCCCGGAGCCTGCTCTCGGCAGCGCGGTAGCGCCGCCGCAGCACCGGATCCAGGAACCGGCGGAGCCGTTCGATCTGTGACCCGGGGGAGAGGTCTTCCATCGCGCACTCGGCAAGGGCTGCGGCCAGATCCGCGGCTTCCTTCCGCGCGGTGGCGGGGACGGTGGGGACGCACTCCAGGAACGCCGTGAGCGGTGACGACCCACCCTCCGGGCCCCTGACGTGGAGTTCGCCGATGAGCCGCCGCGCCCCGGCCGGACCGACCCCGTCGAGCGCCTGGAGGATGCGGAACCAGCTCATCTCGTCGGAGGGGTTCTCCAGGATCCGGAGGAGGGCGAGCATGTCCTTCACGTGCCCAGATTCCAGGAACCTCAGCCCTCCGTACTTCACGAAAGGGATGTTGCGGCGGGTCAGCTCCACCTCGAGAAGGTCGCTGTGATGGGCGGCGCGGAACAGCACCGCCTGTTCCCTGAGAGCTACCCCTTGCTCCCGATGCTCCAACAGATTGGAGCAGACGGCCTCGGACTGCTCCGCCTCGTCCAGGCACGTGACCAGGACGGGCTTTCGTTCGCTCGTCCTCTCCGTCCATAGAGTCTTCTCGTGCCGTTTCGCCGCCAGGGCGATCACCGCGTTGGAGACATCCAGGATGGGCTGGGTCGATCGATAGTTCCGGTCGAGCGTGACGATACGGGTGCCGGGGAAGTCCCGAGGGAACTCCAGGATGTTGCGGTTCGTCGCCGAGCGGAAGGAATAGATGGCCTGGGCGTCGTCACCCACGGCTGTGATGCTGCCGGAGCCCCTCCACATGCGTCGAAGGATCTCCGCCTGGAGCGCGTTCGTGTCCTGATATTCGTCCACCAGGATGTGGTCGAACAGGCTTGCCACGCGTTCCCCGGTCCTGGGTGCGCCGGCCAGGGCGTGCCAGTAGAGGAGGAGATCGTCGTAGTCCAGCACGTTTCGATCGCGCTTCCGCCCCGTGTAGGTGCGAAAGATGGCTCCGATCCCCTCGATCTCCTCCGCGCACCAGGGAAAGTCCCTTTCGAGGACCTCGGGCAGCTTCGTCCGCGCGTTCACGGCGCGGGAATAGATAGCCGCCAGTGTGGCCTTGGCGGGGAAGCGACGTGGCCCTGTCCCCAGGCCCAGCTCTCCTCGGATCAGGTCCATCATGTCCGCAGCATCGGCCTGGTCCATCACGGTGAAGTCGGGTCGCAGGCCGAGCGGCCGGCCGAGAAGCCGGAGCAGGCGGTTGGCCACCGCGTGGAAGGTGCCTCCCCACACCTTGCCGGCGGCGTCTTGTCCCACGAGGTGCCCGGCTCTGGCCAGCATCATCCGGGCAGCCCGCCGGGTGAAGGTGAGGAGCAGGATCCGCTGGGGAGGACTTCCCTGATCCAGCAGACGGGCCACCCGGCAGGCCAGGGTGAGCGTCTTTCCGCTGCCGGCTCCGGCCACGATCAGCAGTGGCCCCGGGCCGTGCGTGGCCGCCTCCTGCTGTCGCGGGTTGAGTCCCTCCAACCCTGGCCGCCCGGTGTCGCTCGGCGAAGGGGAGAGGCAGTCGCGGCCGAACACGTGTTCGAGTATACGGTGTGCCTCAGGCCGTTGGGGCGTAGTAGCACCACCGGCAGGGCCTGGGTGGCCTCGGGGCGGACTTCGGAGGGCACCCTTTCATCCTCTTCTCCGATGTGCGCACAATCGCCACCGGACAGACGAGGGGCCCGCATGGAAGTGATCGGCCGATGAGGACGAGAACGGCAGCCCGCATGGCGTGGGTGGTGCTCGGCGTGTTCTGCGGTCTGGCCGCCGGGGGGATGCTCCTTGTCTCCCTGAACCGATCGGTTGCGGACATCGCAGAGAACGCGGTGTTCGCGGCCATCTTCACAGCGATGGCCCTGGTCGGTGCCCTGATTGCCTCGCGCCGCCCGGAGAACCCCATTGGCTGGATCCTGCTGGCGGGTTCAGCCGGCGTCGGCGTCGCCTTCTTCGCTCAGGAGTACGCGTTCTACGCGCTGGTCACCAACCCTCGTTCGGCGCCCGGAGGGGAGTGGGCCGCCTGGGTCTCGGGCTTCGCCTGGGTGGTCGCGGTCATCCCGATGATCGTCTTCCTCCTCCTGCTCTTCCCCGACGGCAGGCTTCCGTCGCCTCGGTGGAGGCCGGTCGCCTGGGTCTCCGCGGCCATCATTGCTATGAGTTTCCTCCTCGTCGCCTTCTCTCCCGAGCTCGATTTCGACGTGCCGATCGAGAGCCCCGTTGGTATCGAGACGCTGCGCGGGGTCGCGGACGTCGCGTTCGCTGTACTCCTGCCGATCCTGGTGGCCACGATCGTGGCCTCGGCGCTCTCGCTGGTGATCCGGTTCCGTCGTGCTCACGGAGAGGAGCGGGAGCAGATCAAGTGGCTCGTCTTCGCCGCCATCCTCCTTGCGGCCTGGCTCGCGATCGGCATCGTGCTGGATTTCCTACAAGTGGAGTATTCGGACTCGGTCGTCGGAACGCTCGCCGACATGGTGGTCTTCGCGGCGCTTCCCGTGGCGGCGGGGATCGCGATCCTCAAGTACCGCCTCTACGACATCGACATCGTCATCCGCAAGGCGGTCGTATTCGGGGCCCTGGCCGCATTCATGACGATCGTGTACGTGGCGATCGTTGTGGGGATCGGCGCGCTCATTGCGGGAGAGTCCAATGCGCTGCTGACGATCATCGCCGCGGCCGTGATCGCCCTGGCCTTCCAACCGGCTCGAGAACGGGCGCGGCACCTTGCCAACCGGCTGGTCTATGGAAAGAGGGCCACGCCGTACGAGGTGCTGTCCGAGTTCTCCGGCCGGATGGCCGGGACCTTCGCGACGGAAGATCTCCTGCCCCGGATCGCCCGGATCATCGGGGAGGGAACGGGGGCGGTCAGGGCGGACGTCTGGCTCAAGGTGGGTCCGGAGATCCGCTCTGTCGGCTCGTGGCCCCCGGACGCGCCTCTCCTCGATGCGATCGCCGAGGCGGATGGCGACCTTCCGTCGATCCCGGGCACGGATGAGGTCTTTCCCGTACGGCACCAGGGAGAGCTCCTGGGCGCCCTGACGCTCTCCAAGCCGCGCGGGGAGCCGATCACGCCCGCCGAGGAGAAGTTGCTGGCCGACCTGGCGTCTCAGGCGGGGCTCGTGCTGCGAAACGTCCGCCTCACGGCGGAGCTTCGCGCGAACGTGGCGGAGCTGCGGGCCTCGCGCCAACGGATCGTCACCGCGCAGGACCAGGAGCGCAGACGGCTGGAACGGAACATCCACGACGGAGCCCAGCAGCACCTCGTGGCGCTATCCATGAAGCTGGGGCTGGCCAGGACGCTCGTCCCACGAGATCCCGATCGAGCCCACGCCATCCTTGTGGAGCTCCAGGCGGAGGCCCAGGATGCCATGGAGAACCTGAGGGATCTGGCGCGAGGAATCTATCCGCCGCTGCTGGCCGAGAAGGGGCTGGTCACGGCCCTTGAGGCCCAGGCTCGCAAGGCCGCGCTGCCGGTGGAGATCGAAGGGGACGGCATCGGTCGATACCCTCAGGAGGTGGAGGCGGCGGTGTACTTCTGCGCCCTCGAAGCTCTTCAGAACGCTGCGAAGTACTC
>JBOGVA010000032.1:0-36771 GCA_050692195.1 Actinomycetota bacterium
TAGAGGAAACGTTTCGTGCCGATCACCCCTGCGATGACCGGCCCGGAGTTGATCCCGATCCTCAGCGTGAGACCCGGCTGGCCGGCGATCGCCGGAGTCGCGATCGCGTCCCGCATCTCGAGCGCCACGAGCGCGGCCTTGCGCGCGTGATCGGGACTCGGATCGGGCACACCCGATGCGGCCATGTAGCAGTCACCGATCGTCTTGATCTTCTCCAGCCCGTGCCGCTCGACGAGCGTGTCGAAGTGGGAGAACAGCTGATCGAGGAGGCCGACGACCTCGGCCGGCGCGAGGCGGCGCGAGAGCGGCGTGAAATCCACGACGTCCGCGAACAGGATGGAGGCCGACTCGAAGTGGTCCGCGATCGATTGGGTCGCGCCCTTCAGGCGCTGCGCGATCGAGCTCGGCAGGACGTTCACTAGGAGTGCTTCGGCTTTCTCCTGTTCGGCCCGGAGTGCCCGCAGCGCCGCATCGCGCTGGTTGGCGAAGAGGGCGAGGAGCGTGAAGGCGACCGAGCCGGCACCGGTGACGTTCAAGGCCAGCATCGTGCTGGTGAACCAGATGGGAAGGTCCGCGTCGGTGAAGAGCACCTCGCCCAGGATCCCCGTGAGCAGGAAGACGAACAGGAAGGCGGCGAACCAGTGGATGGCTCGACGCACCTCGAGGAAGACGAGGGCTCCCAGCGGGGCCAGGATGCCCCATAGCCCGACCGCGCCGGACGGAAGGAACCCGCCCACGAGCATCAGACCGCCGGCCGTCGGCGCGATCAGGATGTCGAGGAGCTGCACCACGAGGAGGAACCGGAAGCTCTTGGTTCGCGCGAACACCACCAAGGACGCGACCGAGATCGCCAAGTAGGCGAATGGGGCGATGCCCACCGGCGAGCCGAGGGCAAGGTACAGGATGCCCCACACGGCAGACACGGGTGCGATCAGGACGGTCAGGAGGACGAGGAGCGACTTCTTCTGGCGTAGATCCTCGTCGTCCTGAGGATCTGCGCCGATCCTGGAAAGCCGTGCCGCCCACGTGGCGCGCCAACCGAGAGATGGTTGGGCGCGCGACTCGGTCGGGGTTGTGGTCTCGGATACGCGCATCTTCACTCGTTGCCGCTGGACACGATAACGCCTGGAGTCGATGACGCACGTCGTCCTCGGAGAGCCGGTCCGGCGCCCCGGCTTCGCGGGGTGACGATGACGCCCCAGCGAGTCGCCGGGTCGTTCAGGCAAGGAGGGGACGGATGCCGAGTCCCGGTTCCCCCCTCCCCCGATCCGTCATCTCCGGCGACTCGGGGTCCCCATACCGCGCCTTCCGCGGCATGGCGAAGATCTGGGTCCGGGATCGGGACGGTGGTGAGGATGAGTGGGAGCTACATGAGACGCTCAACCGAGTACCGCAGGGATCGAATAGCGGCCGGGCGATATCAGCGCGCGGCCAAGAGCCTTCGTCGGGGGCGCGGCCGGAGGCGCCCATCCTCCTGTTGGAGCCTTGACGTATCCGGTCACGAGAGGAACGCATCACCGAGCCAGCCGTTCATGAACTCTTCCGAGTGGGGACGCGGCTTTTTACTTGGACTCAGGGGCCGCCGGCAAGTTGTCAGCGACAGGAACACATGAAGGAGAGTGTATTTCCGCGGTGCTGCCCTGGATCCCGGACCGCTGGGTGACCGATGCGGGACCGTCGCGGGACACATGCCATCGAGGCTGACGTCTCATTCCGCCGGATAGGGCGCCTGACCTGCGCCTTTCCCTGGTGGGGCGGGCTGGACTCGAACCAGCGACCGGCGGATTATGAGTCCGCTGCTCTGACCAACTGAGCTACCGCCCCAGTAGGCCGGTCATGCCGAGACTACAGCATGCCTTCCGGAGCGCCGAGACGGCTCATACTCAGCGTTCGAAGCTGAACCGGGTGACATCCTTCGGGAAACCCGTCCAGGCGAAGGCGCGCCGCGGATGCACCACCCACAGCCCTCCACCGTCCCAGGAGTCGGGCTTCGGCGAGTACCCCATCCCCCCATACTTCGCGGTGTAGCCCTCCGCCACCCGAGCGGTCAGCGCCGGATCCGGCACGGGTGCCGCCTGGGCCGTCCCCTCCACGATCACCACGTCGTTCCCGTTCTCCAAGTGGACGACGATCCCTGGGTTGGCCGCCACGTTACGCATGTGACGGGTTTGAGCCCCGCCGTCGAAGTACAGTCGCTCATCCAGCCACACTCCCCAGACGGGGACCGCGTGCGGTTCGGCCTTGGGATTCGCTGTTGCCAGCCAGTAGACCAGTGCCTCTTCGAGTCGTTGGCGGGCGTGACTCCAACCCAACAATCCCCTTCGCGACTTCGGTACGCCGTAGCCCTCGGGGATGCCTGGACGACTGGCGATCGGGTCCCTCTGCATGGTGGCTCCCCGCTCCCACTCACTCCTCGACCAGGGCTCCGGGGGCGGGACTCGAACCCGCAACCTTGGGCTTAACAGGCCCCCGCTCTGCCAGTTGAGCTACCCCGGAAGGTGGGCCGGGACCGGCCCGAGGCCAGTCTAGCAGCGAGGTTCCTCCAGCCCCGTTTAGGATGCCGCCCGACGGGCAACGAACCTACCAGGAGAGGAGGAGAACGAATGGGGGCAAAGCGAGGCTTCATCGTCGGATTCGGTGTGGGGTATGTCCTGGGCGCCAAGGCCGGCCGACAACGGTACGAGCAGATGGTCCGGTGGTGGGAGCAGTTCGCCGGATCGCCCACGGTGCAGAGGGCGGCCGAGCGGACGAAGGTGGTGGCTGAAGAGAGCGCCAAAATGGGGCTGCACGCGGTTCAGCGAGGAGTGGAGAAGGCGGGCAGCGCGGTCAAGGACCGTCTGCACAGAAGCCCTGAAACCGCGGAGGGACTGCTCAGCCGGCAAGGGATCTAGGGCGGGTCGAGCCCGCACGTGATCTACTCCAGATAGTCGCGGAGCTTCTGCGACCTCGAGGGATGACGGAGCTTCGAGAGCGTCTTCGATTCGATCTGCCTGATCCGTTCCCGGGTGACCCCGAACTCCCGGCCCACCTCTTCGAGGGTCCGCGGATGGCCGTCCATCAGTCCGAAGCGAAGCTGGATGACCTTCTTCTCCCGGTCTGACAGCGTGTGGAGCACCGACTCCAACTGCTCTTGGAGGAGGATGAAGCTGGCCGCGTCGATGGGGACGACGGCTTCGGAGTCCTCGATGAAGTCCCCGAGATGGGAATCCTCCTCCTCTCCGATCGGCGTCTCCAGGGACACCGGCTCCTGCGAGACCTTGAGGATCTCCCGCACCTTTTCCGCGGGGACTCCCATCTGAGCGCCGATCTCCTCGGGAAGCGGCTCGCGTCCCAGGTCCTGGAGAAGCTGGCGCTGGACACGAACCAGCTTGTTGATGGTCTCCACCATGTGCACCGGGATCCTGATCGTCCGCGCCTGGTCGGCGATGGCTCGGGTGATGGCCTGGCGGATCCACCACGTGGCATAGGTCGAGAACTTGTAGCCCTTCGAGTAGTCGAACTTCTCGACGGCCCTGATGAGACCCAGGTTGCCTTCCTGGATCAGATCCAGGAAGAGCATGCCCCGGCCCACGTATCGCTTGGCGATGGAGACCACCAGTCGCAGGTTCGCCTCGATCAGCTTCTTCTTGGCGAGCTGTCCGTCCCGCTCCACACGCCGAAGAAACTCGACCGCCTCTGGGCGAGCCTTTGGCCGATAGGTTCGGGCGACCTTCTCCCTCCCGATCCCTTCGTGCCGGAGCCGCTTCTCCGGGTCGAGCTGGTGCTCCCTGATGCGCACCACGGAATCGACGACCTGGCGGAAGCGCTTCTGCTCGATCTTGGTCGATCCGTCCAGGGAGATGAGCAGGTCGGTCGCGAACTCCCCTCCCTCGATGCGCATGGCCAGGTCCACTTCCTGTGGAGCGGTGAGGAGAGGAACCTTCCCGATCTCTTTCAGGTACATCCGCACCGGGTCGTTGGTGGGGGCCTTGAGGAGCTCCTCGTCGCGGGGGAGGCGTATGGCTCCCGGCTCGCCGTCGCCCTCGAAGTCCTCTCCGGGGACCTCGATGACCTCGATCCCTTCCTGGCGCAGGTGCTCCTCCACCTGGGTCAGGAAGTCCTCGACCTGCTCCGGCGTGAGGTCCTCGACCGGCAGGCCCTCCAGCAGGTCCTCTGAGGTCACGAACCCGCCACGTTCCCGCCCCCGGGCGGTGATCACTTCCTTGGCCTCTTCGATGCCGATCGTTTGTACTGCCTCCGGAGGAGCTCCAGCCACAGCGTCCTCGCTCATGGGGTCGGCAACGGTTTCTTGCTCGGGTTGTCTCTTGGGATTCGCAGGCATCCTCAGGATTGGGATCGGATGGTGCCTATCAGTGTCCCAAATGATTCGGTTCTTGCCCCGTCTGGGCGAGATTCATGTGGAGGCCCCCACGGCCTCCGCCGCGGCCCGGATCCGGCGACGGGCCCCCTCGAGCTTCACGAACCTCTCGTACAGCTCGTCGTACTCATCGGAGGCGCTGAGCGGATTCAAACGCTGCAGCCGCTTGCGAATGTCGTCGGCCTCCCGCTTCAGGCAGAACTCCTCGAGGCGCAGGAACACTTGGTCGACGTACTCCTGGCTCACTGCTCCCACAGTCTCGGCCGGCTCGACGGCAAGAGCCGCGATCAGCTTGCCGATCTGATCCCCCCGGGCATGTTCCTGCGCCATGGCCACGAGGTCAGACGGCGCCAGCGTCTCCAAGCCATTTGGCGCGGGGGCCGCCTGCGTGAGCAGCGCGAAGGCCGTTCGGTGCTGCGGCATGGCGAAGTGCTCCACCCTGAGGCCGGGAAGCTTGGACCCGGACAGACTCGGCGTCTGGATCAGCAGCTTCAGGGCCTCCCGCTCGACCTTCTGATGCGGGGGTAGTCGGCTCCGGTGTGCCCCATCCGTCTGAGCGGACCTCGGTGCGAGCGCCGACTGCATCTGCTCGAGCTCCAGCATCACCGAGATCTCCGGCTCACTCACCCTTCCGGCAAGCAGCCTGGCGTACTCCTGTCGCCTGACCGGATCCTCCAGCCCGGCCACCAGAGCCAGGCCGGCACGGACGGCTCGCACCCGCTCTTCCAGGCTCGTCAGGTCACGGCCGACCAGGCTGCGGTCGATCATGTACTCCACGAGCGGGATCGCCCGGGCGGCCAGCCCCTCGAAACCCTCCCCACCCGATGACTGGACGAAGTCCGCGGGGTCCAGTCCGCTGGGCAAGACCAGGACCAGCAGCTCCACCGGGTACCGCTCGTGGAACTGGTAGGCGCGCTCCGCGGCGCGAGCGCCGGCCTCGTCCGAGTCGAAGGCCAGTACCGCACGTTCGGCGAACCTCGAAAGCAGGCGGATGTGGTCTTCGCCCAGAGCCGTTCCACACGTCGCCACCGCGGAAGGGATACCTGCCTGGTGCAGGGCGATGACGTCCGTGTAGCCCTCGACCAGGAAGGCCCGGCCCGAGCGGGTGATCTCAGGCTTGGCCCGGTTGAGGTTATACAGGAGGGTTCCCTTGTGATAGATGGGAGTCTCCGGCGAGTTCACGTACTTCGCCGCGTTCTGGGGGGCCTTCGGCCCCTCCAGGAGCCGGCCGCCGAACCCCACCGCGTTGCCCGAAAGATCGTGGATGGGAAACACGACACGGCCCCGAAACCTGTCCCTGAGGGCGCCGGTCGAGTCCTTCGCCACCACACCGGCCTCAATGAGTAGCTCGGGCGAGAACGCCTTCGACAGGCGCCGCAGGAGGAAGTCCGGATATCCGGGCGCGTAGCCGATGCCGAAGCCGTCCACGCTGTCCCTGCTGATGCCTCGAGATGACAGGTAGGAACGGGCTTCGGAGCCCTCCCTTCCCTCCGTCAGGGTTCGGTGGTACAGGCGCGCTGCCTCGCCCACCGCCCGATGCAGGCTCTGTCTGCGGCCTACCGCCATGCGGTCGGCACCCGTCTGGCCCTCGTATCGCAGCGTGACCCCGGCCTCGGCGGCCAGGCGCTCCACGACTTCCCCGAACGAGAGGCTCTCGATCTGCTTCAGAAAGCGGAAGACGTTCCCGCCTTCCCCGCACCCGAAGCAGTAGTAGAGCTGCTTGGACGGGCTCACCGAGAGCGACGGGGTCTTCTCCGCGTGAAAGGGACAGAGCCCGACCAGCCGATCGCTTCCCGCCTTCTTGAGCTGCAGGTGGCCGCCGATGACCTTGACGATGTCCGTGCGCTCCCGGACCGCCTGGATGTCCTCCTGCCGGATGCGTCCAGCCATCCGCCCTCCCCTCTCTCAGATCCCTACAGCAACCAGGCTTGGGGAAGGAACAGTTGATCGTATGTACGCAGGGCGAACCGGTCCGTCATCCCTGCGATGTAGTCGGCGATCCGCGTGGGGAGGTCACCGGGGGTGCCCCGATACTCCGCGGCCACCGCTTCCGGGTGCTCAAGGTAGTACGAGAACAGCTCCCTGACCAGCCGGATGGCTTTTTCCTGCTCCACCCCAGCTTCGCTTCGCAGATACACCCGCTCGAATAGGAAGTCGCGAAGGTGGCCCAACGCCTCGAGGACCGGCGAGGACAGCCTGATCTCGTCGCCGCTCTCGCTCTCTCTCACCAGGTCTTCGACCAGCGTGTCGATGCGCGCCCCGTGGCTGACGCCGAGCACGGCCAGTGGTTCCCGTGGGAGCTCGGAGGGCTGGAGGATGCCCGCACGGACCGCGTCGTCTACGTCGTGGTTCACGTAGGCGATCCGATCGGCGAATCGCGCTACCTGCCCTTCCAGGGTGGCCGGAAGCGGGGCCGACCACGTGTGGTTGACGATCCCGTCCCTGACCTCCCACGTCAGGTTCAGCCCCTGGCCATCCCTCTCCAGGTGATCGACGATCCTCAGGCTCTGTTCGTTGTGGCGAAACGGGCGGTCTAGGAACGGGGTGAGGGCTTCCTCTCCCAGGTGTCCGAACGGCGTATGCCCCAGATCGTGGCCCAGGGCGACGGCCTCGGTGAGATCCTCGTTCAGCCGAAGGGCCCGGGCCGCGGTGCGGGCGATGTAGGCGACCTCCAGCGTATGGGTGAGCCGCACGCGGTAGTGGTCGCCCTCCGGCGAGATGAAGACCTGGGTCTTGTGCTTGAGCCGCCGGAAGGACTTGGAGTGCACGATCCGGTCGCGGTCTTGCTGAAACGTGGTCCGGAGCGGATCGGGCTCCTCCTCTCGTTCCCTCCCCTTGCTCTCCGCGGCAAGAGTGGCCCGATCGGCGAGTATCTGCCGCTCGATCTCCTCAGTTCGCTCGCGCACCGACACGTCGTTCGGTCCCATCCAGAACCGTCAGGGTAGCACCGCCCCCCGACGCGCCGACCGGAGGCCTTGGAGTCTTACCGTCGGAGCACCCGATAGTACAGATAGGCGAACGTCTCGCGGGTGTACGCGGAAAGACGCGTCCACTGGCTCCTTGCCGCTGACCTCCACGTGGCCGATACGAACGCCTCCAGTCCGAGGTCGCGAGCCATGCGCCGGATGCGCAGGTTGTGCCACGGATCCGACACCAGCATGACGGTGGTCAGGTCGTTCTCGCGCATGAAATCAAGGGCCGCACGCAGACTCTCGTGCGTGGTGTTGCCCACCGGCTCGGCGAACACGGCGTCATCCGCTAGCCCCCGTGCCACCAGCCACGAGCGACCCACTTCCGCCTCGGTGCTCAGGTCGCCGGGTCTGTTCCCGCCCAGAACCAGCACTCGAGGGCCGAACCCCTGCCCGTACAGCAGTGCCGCGTGCTCCAGCCTCCCCCGAAAGGTGGGCGATGGTTCCCCGCCGTACTGGGCCGCACCCAGGACGGCGATCACATCAACGCGATCACGCCGGCTGGCCTCATCGGTATGGGCCGCCTGCCAGACCGCGACTCCTGTCACGGTCACCAGCACCAGCAGGGCAAGCAGTGCAAGCAGGAGACCCGTGAGCAACAGGTGCCGCCGGAAGAAGGACACCAAGGCAATCTAACAGCCCGATCTCGCGCGAAGCTGCCTGAGAAGGCACTCACCTCCCGCCTCCGGGGCTCACGGCCTCCGAAGGATGCGGACCCCATCTCGAGTCTGGACCATAAGGTAGAGACTGCCGTCGGGTCCTGCGGCGATGTGCCTGACCTGCTGGTCGTCATCGATCGACGGATTCGGCAACCGTTCCCAGAGCAGCGGGCCCTCGCCGATCCTGAGCAGCCAGCGACCGCCCAGCTGCTCTGGCTCGCCCTCGGCGGAGGCGGAGATGGCGATAAGCGCGGTCAGGTCCCGATCGACGACACCATAGTTGCCGGGGCCCGCCACGCCCTCCAGGAGCGCGTCCCCGCGCCTCATCTCGATGTGGATGGATTGAACGAGAGACATCTCGTCCCCGATGTAGCGGATCTCCAGGTCCTGGGAGCCGGAGGCGAAGGGCAGCACCCAGGTCCGCCGCCCCGTCGGCAGGCCCGGCACCGGGGTTGCCAGCCCCGAACCGGGCAGTTCGACCCGGGCGAACCCCCGCCCGCCCTCTTCCCCTCCATCGATGGGGTCACCGACCTGCGCGAAGATCCGCTCACCGGACGCGACCAGCTCGCGTAGCTGCACGGGATCCTGGCCGTCGTTGATCACGGCGTAAGTGAGCCCTCCGTCGCGGTCGACGAGGACCACCAGCCCATCTTGGCTCTGCAGGATCAGCATGGAGTCCCCGAGGAAGACCACGTCCTGGAGGTCGGGTCCGAGGTGGCGGATGGCCTCGAGGAAGGTGCCGCTTCGGGAGAAGTGTGCGGCGCGCTCCTTGCCTGGGTCGAGGATCCAGAAGGACCCGTCGGGGGCCACCGAGAACGACCTCGGCTGGATCGGTCCCGACTCATCGGAGGGTTCGTAGCTCAGGGCACGATTGGCCTCACCGAAGGGGACCGAGGTGACGGGTTCCCACTCGGCGGGCTCATCCAACACGTCGGCCACCAGGACGATCGGCTCGAGCCGCGAAACGTCCCTTCCCGGAGACCCTGCGTTCGAGGCGGGCGAGCCTGGTGAGACCTCCCGCGGCGAGGAACCTCCGCAGGAGCCCACCACCAGCAGCACGAGCCCGAGAGTCCCGAGCGTTCGCTTCATGGCACCACCACGATCTCGGGTCCTTCCTCCCCCTGGCACCTGGGCCAGCACTCGGGCGTCCACCCCTTGCGCCGCACCGCCACGTACTCCGACTGATAGCGATATCCCTGAATGTTGACGTCCGTCCCGGACGAATCGCTCAGCGCCTCGATGATGTAGTCGGTGTTCGGACCGGGATTCGCATCCGTGTAGATCATCCCCACGTGCCCGTTCTTGGCGAAGGCATCCATGTACATCGTGTTGGCACGAGACTTGTTCCCCAGTTTGCGGAAGGGCTCCGAGGGCTCGGGCGCCCAGAAGTCCCACGACCCATAGGGACCGTGTATGTTCTCGAGCTTGTCCCAGTACATGAACCCGCTCTGTCCCTTTTGGCTCATCAGCTCCCACGTCTTGAAGGTGAAGCCGGAGCAGTCGGGACCCTCCCCGTTGGAGTCGGGCTCTCCTGGTGTGTCGTCCCTGTTGTTGTTGTTCCAACAACCTCCTCCCCACTCGTAGCCCTCGTTGTCGGCGATGATCGAGTAGGCGCGGGCCTCGGACCGCTTCACGTAGTAGTCCCGGTAGTGGTTCGGGGAACACTTGTCCCCAACGAACGAAGCGACGGCGGCATCGGCCGGCAACGACAGGATCAGTCCGACCAGAATCGCAACAATCAGCGATCGCCTCATCTTCCTTCCCTCCCCAATTCGAAACGCAGGATGCGTATCCCTCTGGGGGAGGTCGTGAGCTGATACAGGTGGCCGTCCCGGCCGAGACGGAACTTCCCGAGCGGCGGGGAGTCGGCGAACCTCGAGTCGGCGACGGCGAAGGCCGAGAGAATCCGGGTACCCGCCCCCCGGACCACCTGGTACTGGTCGGCCGGCGGATGATCCCGCCACATGTGGACGACCGCGACGTACCCGCCCTCGCCGTCGGGCTCGGCGAGCGGGACGTCCCCGACCTTCTGGCCGAACCGAAGCTCGACCGGATCCGAGACTCGCTTATTCGAGGCGAATCCGAGGCGCACGAACCGCTCCGTCGCCACGCGCAGCAGCTCGGTATCCGAGGCGACCGGCATCCCTACCGTGGGCGCACCGCCGGCGAACTCAGAGGAGTCGTCAGCGGGCACGCGCACCCAGGCATCCAGGGGCAGCAGATGAACGAAGGCCCGCTCCCCCAGCGTTCTGACCTGTGCGGGGATGCCTTCTCCCAGCCCGAGCGCAGGTCCAAGCCGGCCATCGGGATCGATCCGGCGGATCACCGCCTGCCCGCCGTCCCGGTCGGCGACGTAGGAAGCACCTCGGTCGGTCACCGCTATCGCCGCGCCGGCGCCGAGGGGCAGTTGCGTCTGTCCGACCAGCTTCCCACCCGAGAAGACGGCGATCCGATCCTGCACCGCGTCCACCAGATGGATGGCTCCGCCCCGGTCGACGTCGAACGAGGAAGGACCGAGGGTCGCGGACTCCCGCCCTGGCTCCAGGCCTGCCGCCGACGGTCCGCTGCCCCACCGCAGGGACAGCGCGATTACGCCCTTTCGAACCGCGCCGAAGGAGGCTGACGGGACACGTACCGGGGGGAGCCGCCGGGTGACGTAGAAGCTCAAGGGGGAAGAAGCTTCACGCTCGGGCACGGAGACCGAGGACCTTCCCCCATCCCTGCGAGCCTCCGCTCGCAGAAAGAAGCTCACGGGACCGCTGCCGGAGACCCGAGAGGCCGGGAAGGTCAGGTCGAACAGCACAGCCCCCGACTGATCCGCGGCCGACAATCGCCAGGGCGCCCTTGGGCCCGCTCGGGTCGCCAGCGCCACCTTGGCCGAGCAAGGGTGTCCGGCTCGCGTTGCGCACACGACCTGGATGGGCATGAGGACTCGCTCGCCCCGCCGCACCAGGACGGGCGAGGTGTAGAAGATCTGTAGCCTCTCGATCCGGGCTCCGTCCACACCCGACGCCGCAGGGGCCCCCGCGCGGCCGGACGCGGTTGGCGTCGGCTCCGTCCCCGTCGTCAAGATGACGGCCATCAGCAACGGGACGCTCAGCCCCATCAAGCGCACCTTCACAGCCCACCTCCTCGGGACGAGACACGTCGTGGGAAGGTGGGAAGGTGGGAAGGTGGGAAGGTGGGAAGGAGGGAAGGAGGGAAGGAGGGAAGGGGACTCGGCCGGGAAGCATCCCCAGCCGTGCAGCGAAGACTAGCGAATCCGAACGTATGTTTGAATCCCCCGAACGGCCGAATTCCCCGATCCCGGCGGGTGATTCTTCCGGCCGCTACTTGGAGGCTTGGGCGATCTCGCCCAGCGCGGCCTGGCCCGCCGCCAGGCGGGCCGTCTCCACGCGGAAGGGCGAGCACGACACGTAGTCGAGCAGGATCTCGTGGCAGAAGACCACGGACGCGGGGTCGCCCCCGTGCTCGCCGCAGATCCCGAGGTGGAGCTCCTGGTTGACCGCTCGGCCCGCCCCCACGGCCATCTGCATCAGCTTGCCCACCCCGCCCCGGTCGATGGTGACGAACGGGTTGGCCGGCACGAGCTTGCGCTCCTCGTACATCCCCAGGAACTTCCCGATGTCGTCGCGAG
Source organism: Actinomycetota bacterium (assembly GCA_050692195.1). GTDB lineage: Bacteria > Actinomycetota > UBA4738 > UBA4738 > UBA4738 > JBOGVA01. The sequence continues at coordinate 11,623 of JBOGVA010000032.1, forward strand.
AGAAGCCGAACGCCGTCTGGGTCAGGTCGTTGGTACCGAAGGAGAAGAAGTCGGCCACCTCGGCGATCTCGCCCGCCACCACCGCCGCTCGCGGCAGCTCGATCATGGTTCCGTAAGTGATGGGGAGCTCCAGCCCCCGTTGCCGCAGCACGTCGCGGGCCACCGGTTCCAGCTCCTCTCGCATCTGCCTGAGCTCCTCCTGCGTGGCGACCAGGGGGATCATGATCTCGATCTCGGGGTGGCCGCCCGCCTCCACCCGGTCGCACGCCGCCTCCACGATGGCGCGCACCTGCATCGCGTACAGCCCCGGCTTCACGATCCCCAGGCGCACGCCTCGCAGGCCCAGCATGGGGTTGGCCTCGTGCAGCTCCTCCACCTTCCGCAGGATCTCCCGGGCCTCGTCGAGGGGCAGCTTCTCGTCCCGGACCACCACCTCGCTCTCGCCCCGCTCTTCGGCCAGGGCGACGGCCACGGCCATGTCGACGTGGTTCGGCAGGAACTCGTGCAGCGGAGGGTCGAGCAGGCGGACCGTGACCGGCAGCCCATCCATGGCCTCGAAGATCCCCACGAAGTCGGCCCGCTGAAGCGGCAGCAGCGAGCCATAGGCTTCCTGCTCCTCCTCGGGGGTGTCCGCGAAGATCATCTTTCGGACCGCCGCCACCCGCTCCTCGCCCAGGAACATGTGCTCGGTCCGGCAGAGCCCGATCCCCTCGGCCCCCCGGGACCTGGCGTTCGCGGCCTGGTCCGGGGTGTCGGCATTGGCTCGGACCCGAAGCCGGCGCGACTGGTCGGCCCGCTCCATGAAGGCCTCGAACGCCTTCCAGATCTTCTCCTCTTGGGCCTCGGGATCGCCCTTGACCGCACGGGCCAGGGGCGGTTCGGCCAGCTCGAGCTGCTTCAGGTAGACCGTGCCGTCCGTCCCGTCGATGGTGATCCAGTCACCCTCGTCCACCCTGGATCCGTTCACCGAGAAGGCCCTGGCCCCGCGCTCGATCCTGATCTGGTCGGCCCCACAGACCGCAGGGATCCCCTCCCCCCTTGCCACGACCGCCGCGTGCGAGTTCGTCCCCCCCGCGCTGGTCAGGATCCCCTGAGACCTGATCATCCCGTGGTAGTCGTCCGGGGTGGTCTCCCGGCGCGCCAGGATGACCTTCTCCCCTCGCTCGGCCCACTCCTCGGCCGCGTCGGCGGTGAACACCGCCCGTCCGACGGCCGCTCCCGGCGAGGCGTTCAGCCCGCGTGTGGCCGGCCGCTCCGAGGTCTTCTGGTCCTCTCGAATGACCGGCTTGAACAGCTGCTCCAGGCGGTCCGGATCGAGGCGCAGCAGCGCCTCGTCCTGGGAGATCAAGCCCTCCTTCCACATGTCATAGGCAATGACCCACTCGGCGAGAGCGGTCCGCTTCCCCACGCGAGTCTGGAGGAACCAGAGCTTCCCCCGCTCGATGGTGAACTCGATGTCGCACATGTCCCGATAGTGCTTCTCCAGGATGTCCATCCCTCGCAGCAGCTCGTCGTACGACTTGGGATCGAGCTTGGCCAGCTCGGCCAGCGGGAGCGTGTTGCGGATGCCCGCGACGACGTCTTCCCCCTGAGCATTCGGCAGGTAGTCGCCATAGGGCTTCTTCTCCCCGGTCGACGGGTCGCGGGTGAAGGCCACGCCGGTCCCCGAGTCCTCGCCGAGGTTGCCGAAGACCATCGCCACGACGTTCACCGCCGTACCCAGCGAGTCCGGGATCTTGTTCTGCCGGCGGTAGGCGATGGCCCGGGCGCCGTTCCACGATCGGAAGACCGCTTCGATGGCCTTCTCCAGCTGGGCCCGAGGGTCGTGAGGGAAATCCTCCCCGGTCTCCTCGCGGACGATCCTCTTGAACTCCTGGGTCAGCTCGCGAAGGTCCTCCGCGGTGAGGTCCGTGTCCTTGGCATCCTCGCCCTTCCCTCGCTTGGCTTCCTCCAGCTTCTCCTCGAACTTGTCGGCGTCGATCCCCACCACGATCTTGCCGAACATCTGGACGAACCGGCGATATGAGTCCCAGGCGAATCGCTCGTCGTTGGACTGCTTGGCCAGCCCTTGGACGGACCGGTCGCCCAGGCCCAGGTTGAGGACCGTGTCCATCATCCCGGGCATGGAGAACTTCGCCCCGGAGCGAACGCTCACCAGCAATGGGTCCTCCTCGCCGCCCAGGCTCTTCCCCATCGCCTCCTCGAGGCGCCCCAGTGCCTCGTCCACCTCATCCATCAGTCCGTCCGGAAACCGGCCGTGCTCCAGATAGGACATGCAGGCCTCGGTGGTGATCGTGAATCCCGGCGGAACGGGCAGCCCCAGGTTGGTCATCTCGGCGAGGTTGGCGCCCTTCCCTCCGAGCAGGTCCTTCATGTCCTTGTTGCCTTCGCTGAAGTCGAAGACGAACTTGGTCTGTGTGCGCGAGGCCATCGGCTTGTCCTCCAGCTTTCCCGTCGGTCCCGGCCAGTCTATCGACAAGGACCTCTCCGCTCGGTCAAGGGCACGAGTTCCGGACTAGCCCTCGGCCAGGGCTCGCTCCAGGTCCTCCAGAGCGCCCCCGTCCGACCCGAACAGCAGGCGGACCCGGGGCCCCCTCCGCTCGATGGTGACGGGCCTGTCCTCGGCCCAGATCTCGAAGCTCTCGGCGAACTCAGCGGCCTCGGCGTCGGAGTCCCATACCGTGTCGAGCACGACGGCGGTCGCCGGTCCGTTGCTCCACGCCCGGTACTGACCGCCGTCCCATCCGGTCGCCGCATCGCCGGCGTCCGAGGCAGGAAGCTCCAGGCGGAGCAGGCGAACCAGCCAGCCCTCACCCACGTCCTGGACGTCAAGGTCCCGCCAGCCGGACCCGAGCTTCTCCTGCAGGTCCGGCACCCGCACGGCCTGTGGCTCGTCATCCGGATACTTATCCGGATGGAGGATCTGCTCGGTGGACTGGGGCGGATCCGCGAACCCGGCGTCCAGGGCGGACTGGCCCCCTTCGTTCAGGAGTGCGCGGACGAACGCCAATCCGTTCAGGTAGGGGAACAGGAACATGTCCCGGATGAACGGAGGAACCGACGCCGGAGGTTGAGGAGCGGCCCCTGCCTCCAGCGCGAGCTCCACGAGCTCCTCCGCCGACAGATTGGCCTGGGCCCAGCGCAGGGACATCTCCACGGCGGACCCTTCCGCCAGCGACACGAGCGCCTCGAAGCCCTCGTCCCGGCACGTCCGCACCAGCTCGTCCACCCGGCCGAGGTCGAAGTGCTGGTCGTCCAGGGCGTGGATCAGCTCATGGGCCAGCGTCAGCTCTTGGAGCGGGGTCGGCGAGGCATCCCCCACGTAGACGAGGCGGCCCGTGACGGTGTCGTAGAAGCCGATGATCTGGCTCGTCCCGAAGTCCAGGATCGACTCGCGCAGGTCCGTGTCCGGCGGGATCGCCCCGATGGCGGCCCAGGCCCTCTCGCGGCGATCCTGCATGTCGGATGGGAACTGCTGGTCCAGCGAGCCGGAGACCAGGCGAGCCATCCGCCTGGCGGTGACTCGTTCGGGAGTGACGGGGTGCTTGAAGTCCAGTCCCCGGACCCGGGCCACCTGCTCGGCCACGGCGGCGATCGAGGGCGGAAGCTCCTCTCCGGATCCGGCGGGCGGCTCCGGAGAAGGCTCGGGATGCCGACAGAGCGGGTCGGGTTCGCCCGAGGGAAGCGGTGCCGAGGTCTCCCGAGGGGGCGACGCGGAGGGTGACGCGGCCGGAGGGGGAAGGCTCCGCTCGGTGCAGGCGGTGACGAGCAGCACGACCGCCAGAGCCCACGCGCGAAGGCGTCTGATCCTCACCAGCGCCGTCCCCTGAGGAGTGCGGCGACCGTGCAGACGACCGCCGCAGCGGAGTAGCCGATGGAGAGCCAGGGGGCCAACCGGCTCGCGGTGAACTGCCCCATCCCCACGGCCACGGCCGCGCCCATCAGGAACATGAACGCCGCCGCGAACACACCCATGGGGGTGATGGTGTACAACGGGCGGCGCGCCCGGGGCGGTGCTTCTCCCGGGAACTCCGCAGGCTCCGTCTTCAGCTCAGGCGCTCCTCCAGATATTCGGCCACCACGGCGATGGGCAAGCGGACCTGGGCCATGGTGTCCCGGTCCCGGACGGTGACCTGGCGGTCGGTAAGGGTCTCGAAGTCGACGGTCGCGCAGAAGGGGGTTCCCACCTCGTCCTGCCGACGGTACCGTCGACCGATCGACCCGGCGTCGTCGTAGTGCGTCATCCACCGCCCTCGCACCAGGTCGTGGACCCTTTTCGCCTCCGGGACCAGGTCCTGGTGTCGGGACAGAGGCAGGATGGCCACCTTGACCGGGGCAAGTTCCCTGTGCAACGCAAGGAGGGTTCGCTTCTCCTTGCCACCCGTCGCCGTTGGGGCCTCCTCCACGCGGTACGCATCCAACAGGAACACCAGCAGGGCTCGATCGACCCCAAGGGCAGGTTCCACGACGTACGGGATGTAGCGCCGGTCGTTGTCCTGGTCGTAATAGCTCAGGTCTTGCCCGGAGAAGGCCTGATGTTGCTTCAGGTCGAAATCCGTTCGGTTGGCGATCCCCTCCAGCTCGCTCCACCCGAACGGGAACTCGTATTCGACGTCGGTGGCCGCCTTCGCGTAATGGGCCAGCTCGTCCGGCTCGTGTGGGCGCAGCCGGAGGTTCTCCTTGCGGACCCCGAGGTCCACGAACCACTGGAACCGCTGGTTCACCCAATATTCGAACCACTCCTCGTCGGTCCCCGGCTCCACGAAGAACTCCATCTCCATCTGCTCGAACTCCCGGGTCCGGAAGATGAAGTTTCCCGGGGTGATCTCGTTGCGAAACGACTTGCCGATCTGAGCGATCCCGAAAGGAACCTTCAGCCTGCTGGTCTGTTGGATCGTGGCGAAGTCCACGAACATGCCCTGGGCGGTCTCAGGACGGAGGTACACGACGCTGGCCTCGTCCTCCACGGGCCCCATGTGGGTCTTGAACATGAGGTTGAAGCGCCGAGGTTCCCCGAGCTTTCCGCCACACTTCGGACAGCGAAAGTCGCCGCTGGCGGCGTCGATCGTCCCCTCGCCTCCGTGACCCGATGCGGGTGCCCCGAACCCCGGCACATGGTCCTCCCGGAACCGGCGGTGGCAGTCCACGCACTCCACCAGGGGGTCGGTGAACGACTCGAGGTGGCCGCTCGCCTCCCACACCCTCGGCGACATGATGATGGCGGACTCGAGCCCAACCACGTCGTCCCGCAGCTGGACCATGCTCCTCCACCACGCCGCCCGCAGGTTCCGGCGAAGCTCCACCCCCAGAGGCCCGTAGTCCCAGGACGAGCGGAGCCCGCCGTAGATCTCGCTGGAGGGAAAGACCAGGCCCCGGCGTTTTGCCAGGGACGTGACGGCTTCCATGAGGTCGGCCATCGGGAAGCTCCTTTCTCCCGGCCGCTGGCTGCGGCCGCTGGCGTGCAGGCCATGATACCGGCTCGGCCCGCTCCCGCTTCGGACGGCGTGTGCGGACCTATGTGGATATCGACGGTTTCGGAGGCCGGGCCGCTCGGTCCAGCATCTCCAGAGCCTCGGGCGGCAGTCCGTGAACCCTGATGGCCGAACGCAACCTTTGAAGGTACGCGTCGGTTGGGCGCATGTATCCCTTCTGATGGGCAACGCGATAGGTCCACGCGAGGACGTCCCCGCCCGCCCTTTCCACCACCACGTCCTCGCGCCGAAAGAAGGTGGGGTGACCCTGGTAGGCGTCCAGGCCTTCCATCTCCTCGTCCGGGACCTCCCACAGGACCCCCCAGACGTAGGCGGCCGGATCGAGCTCCAGGTTGGCCGCGCCTCCCTCCCACTGGGTGGAGTACACGTTGAACTCCAGCCGGAATCCTTCCAGCCGGCCGGGACCGACGGCCTGCGCGTTCGGGGCCCGCTTCCCCATGAGCTGGGGATCCATGTTCGAGCCGTACGCGAAATAGAGCACTACTAGTCCTCGACGCGTCCGAACCGGCGATCCCTCTTCTGGTAGTCGCGGATGGCCTCGTACAGGTGGTCGCGGTTGAACTCGGGCCAGTAGACGGGCGTGAACCACAGCTCCGAGTAGGCCGCTTGCCACAGCAGGAAGTTCGAGATCCGCATCTCGCCGCCCGTCCGGATCAGGAGGTCCGGGTCCGGCATGTCGGGGTGATAGAGCCGCGACGAGATCGAATCCGGGGTGATCCGATCGCCTCTCAGCCGGCCTCTGTCGTGGTCATGGATCAGCCGCTTGACTGCATCCACGATCTCCATCCTGCCCCCATAGTTGAAGGCGACGGTGAGCGTCATCTTTCGGTTCTTTGCCGTGAGCCGGGTGGCCTCCTCCATCTCCCGAAGCACCGATCGGGGGACCTTCCAATCGATCCGGCCGGCGAACTGGATCCGGACGCCCCGGGCGTCGAGCTCGTCCCGTCGTCGGCGGAGGAGCGCCCGGTTGAAATTGATGAGGTATCGCACTTCAGACGCGGGGCGGTTCCAGTTCTCGGTAGAGAAGGCGAAGACGGTGAGCCATTCGAGCCCGATGTCGAGCGCGCCCTCGACGGTGTCGAACAGAGCCCGCTCCCCGGCCGCATGCCCCTTCGTGCGGGGCAGCCCACGCTGCCTGGCCCACCGTCCGTTCCCGTCCATCACGATGCCCACGTGGCGAGGAAGCCTGGCGAGGTCGAGGTCGGAGAGATAGCTCATCGCGCGAGAGTGGAGTCGGGCTGCCTAGCGAGCAGGGAGAAGCTCCGGATGCGACGCTCGAGGTAGTATTCGGTGAAGCCGTACAGGAGCGCACGCGCCTCCCTTCGGACGGGAACCGCCGGGGTCATGTCCCCTGCCCCGATCAGGTCGACCCTGGCCACCGCGTCCAGCCATCTGAGCGCGGACTCGGTCGCCCGGCCTGCTTCGTGTTGAGCGCAGTCGGAGCACACCACGCCTCCCTGGCCGGCCGAGAACCAGCCGTGCGGGCCCGGAGAGCCGCAGGCGGCACAGGCGGTCAGGCTGGGGTGGAATCCGGAGAGGGACAGGAGCTTCAGCAGGAAGCTCTCGGCCACCGCGGCCGGGTCGTGGGGCCGTGCCTCCAGTGCCCGGAGCCCCGCGAGCAGCAGCAGGAACAGACGGACGTTCCGCTCGTGGTCCTCAGATACCTTGTCGGCCGCCTCGAGCATGGCCTCCCCTGCCGCGATCAGCTCGAAGTCTCCGCGGATCGTGCGAAAAGGAGACACGATCTCCGCCTGGGTGACGGTGTCCAGGTTGCGGCCGCGGTACATGAGGAGCGACACGTGGGTGAGCGGCTCGAGACGCGCTCCGAACTTGCTCGTCGTGCGACGGATGCCCTTAGCCACGCCGCGGACCTTCCCGGAGCCCTGGGTGAGGATGGTGACGATCTTGTCGGCCTCACCGAGCTTCATGGAGCGCAGGACGATGCCTTGTTCCTTGTAGAGGGGCATGTGTGACGAATGGTACCGCCAGGGCAGCACCAGGCCCGCTACCTGATCGGTCCGTGCGACGAAATCTCCACAGAGGATTCCGTGCGGGAGCGGCTCCTCAGACGCCCAACACGGTCCAGCCGAGAGACCTCGCTACCTGCGCTTGCCTCAGGTCGTACGTGAGGAGGGGCACGGCACCACCCCCTGCGCGCTGGGCCGCCGCCAGGTGGAGGGCGTCCAGCGTCCTGGCTCCGGTCACTTCGGCGAGATCAGCAGCGAGCCCGCACGTCGTCGCATCGAGCTCGAGGACGTGAGTCCGCCTCCAGTCGGACGTGAACTGGTCCCGCGCCGACGTCAAGGCCCGGCCCTGCAGCAGGCGGGCGAGATTGCGCCGGACTTCGATTTCTGTGTGGCGTGCCGTGAGCCAGATCGGGTCGGCGTTCATCAAGCGCTCACAAGACTCGCTCTCGGGCTCCTCGACGTAGAGCTTCAGCAAGGCGCTGGAATCCAGGTACAGGGTCAAGCTCCCCGATCCTCGGCCAGGACCTCGTCGATCGACCTCGTTGCCTTGTAGCGGCGCCTGGCCGGGGCGGGCGGGTCCCCACTCCCCGCCGTGATCCAGCCTTCACTGAGGCCTCGTTCCAGGCCAAACTGGCCAGGCAGCGGCCCGAGGATGGCCTTGGGCTTCCCTCGCTCGGTCACCCGGATGACCTGGCCCCGGGCGGCTCGCTCGACGAACTCCGAGAGACGGCTCTTGAGCTGACGAATCCCGACGTCCATGTGGTCACAATTCTACTTGATTGTAACTACCTTGAGAGAGCAGCCAAAACACCGTCACCCGACGACGGTGAAAGCTCGATCTCGCTTCGGGCCGAAGCGGTAGACGGCGAAGTCGGAATCGAAGGTGGCCACTCGCTCGAATCCGAGCCTCTGCATGAGCGCGAAGCTGGTCCTGTCGACGACGGAGAAGGCCTGGTCAGGGAAGGCCTCGCCGATCTCCCAGGCCAGCTCCAGATCTCCCACGCCCACGGGTTCGATCGCGGCGACACCGCTTCTCAGACCGCCCCAGAAACGGTTCGCGGCGTGCATACCAAGCCTCCGCCGGATCAACAGCCACGTTTCCACGAGGACGTGGTCGCTCGTGACCATGGGCTCTTCGGACCTGAGCACTTTGATCGCACGCTGGTTGCTTCGATCACCGGTGTCCGCCGCCGCGTACCAGGCGGACGTATCGACGAACAAGCTCATACCGAGGCTCGGCCATCCTGCTCCCGACCGATCTCAGCCTCCACCGCCTCGCCCACATAAAGATCCTTCTCCGAGGCCACGTCGGAACCGCCGGAGTCTCCGAGATTGAAGACGATTGCCGGGTCCGCTGTCTCAAAGGGCCCCTCGAGGTCCCTCGCAACCAGTCGGCGGAGATACTCGGCCAGGGATATCCCCAGGTCCGCGGCGCGTTGCTTCGCCCTCCTGTGGAGCTCCGGGTCGATGGATAGCTGCGTTCGTGACATCATGATGGTGCCATCATAACATCGACCACATACCGCGACGTCGGGCGCCTAGGGATCAGGCTCCCATGGGGTGCCAGACCGTCTTCATCTCCATGAGCTTGGTGATGGCGTAGGGGCTCTGGGCCGAGTCCTGGAAGAAGTCGCCCGACCCGTCCCGGACCGTTCGCTTGACGTTGCCGGCAGCCGCGGCCTCCACCTCGGGCAGGAGACCATCGGGGACGCCGGTGAGGTCGATGGCGTTCACGTCCATGTGGGAGGCCAGCCAGGGAACGAGCTCGCCCTTCAGGCCGGTCAAAAGGTTCACGACACCCCCGGGGACGTCCGAGGTCGACAGCACCTCACAGAGCGTCACCGCCGGAAGGGGCTTCGACTCGCTGGCCAGCACCACGGCGGTGTTTCCGCCGATGACCGCGGGCGCGAGCCGGGAGACCAGGCCCAGAAGCGCCGGCTCCTCCGGGGCCACGATCCCGACCACTCCGGTGGGTTCTGGGATGGTGAAGTTGAAGTACGGCCCGGCCACCGGGTTCACCGTTCCCATCACGTGATGGATCTTGTCGGACCACCCCGCGTACCAGACCCACCGGTCGATGGACGCGGACACCTCGCGCTTGGGGTCTTCGGCCCCGAAGGCTGCCAGCTCCTCCGAGAATTGATCTCGCCGACCCTCCATGAGCTCGGCTACCCGGTACAGGACCTGACCACGGTTGTAGGCGGTCGTCCCGGCCCATCCCTTCCACGCGGTGCGGGCCGCCCTGACCGCGTCGCGAAGGTCCTTGCGCGAGCCCCGGACCGGCCGGGCCAGGACCTGGCCGTCCCGTCCCACCGCCGGGTACGAGCGGCCCGACTCAGACCGAGGGAACTCTCCCCCGATGTACAGCTTGTAGGTCTTGCGGACCCCCAGCCGGCCGGCACTCACCGCAGGCCCCCGTTCGCCGGGGCGAGCTCCAGGTACGGCTCCAGGCCGTGCAGGCCACCTTCGCGCCCGAACCCGCTCTCCTTGTACCCCCCGAAGGGAGACGAGGGGTCGAACCGATTGAACGTGTTGGCCCAGATGACCCCTGCCCGGAGGCGCTCGGCCATCCACAGGATCCGCGAGCCCTTCTCCGTCCATACGCCCGCCGACAGGCCGTACGGTGTGTTGTTGGCCTTCTCCAGAGCCTCCTCCGGGGTGCGGAAGGTCAGAATGGAAAGGACGGGGCCGAAGATCTCCTCTCGCGCGATGCGATGGGACTGCGACACACCGGTGAAGAGTGTCGGCCGGAACCAGAACCCCCGTTCGGGAAGCTGGCACTCGGGCTGGTAGATCTCCGCGCCCTCCTCGATCCCCGACTCCACCAGCTCCTCGATCTTCTGGAGCTGCTGCTTCGAGTTGATGGCCCCCACGTCCGTGTTCTTGTCGAGAGGGTCGCCGACCCGAAGCGTCTGGAGCCGATCCTTGAGCTTGTCGAGCAGGGGCTCGAACACGGACTCCTGGACGAGAAGCCTGGATCCCGCACAACACACGTGCCCCTGGTTGAAGTAGATGCCGTTGACGATCCCCTCGACGGCCTGGTCCAGTGGGGCGTCCTCGAACACGATGTTGGCCGCCTTGCCACCCAGCTCCAGCGTCAGCCGCTTTCCGGTCCCCGCCACGGCACGCCGGATGATCTTCCCCACCTCGGTGGAGCCTGTGAAGGCCACCTTGGCCACGCCTGGGTGCTTGACCACGTGGGCGCCCGTCCCCCCGGCCCCGGTGACGATGTTCACCGTTCCCGGGGGGAGGTCCGCCTCCTGGATGACCTCGCCCAGCAGCAGCGCCGTCAGCGGAGTCGTCTCCGCGGGCTTCAGCACGACCGTATTTCCGGAGGCCAGCGCCGGGGCCAGCTTCCACGCCGCCATGAGCAGAGGGAAGTTCCATGGGATGACCTGCCCGGCCACCCCCAGGGGCCTGGGGAGCCGGCTGGGAAACGCGTACTCCAGCTTGTCGGCCCAACCGGCGTAGTAGAAGAAATGCGCCGCGGCGAGTGGAAGGTCCACGTCGCGTGACTCCTTGATGGGCTTGCCACCGTCGATGGTCTCGAGGACCGCGAACTCCCTGCTGCGCTCCTGGAGGGCGCGGGCGATCCGATACAGGTACTTGGCCCGCTCCGCCCCCGGCAGATCCCGCCACTCCGACTCCCAGGCCTTCGCTGCCGCCGTTACCGCGAGATCGACGTCTTCGGGGCCGGCCTCGGCCACCTCCGCCAGCTTCTCCTCGGTGGAGGGGTTGATCGTCTCGAAGAACTTGCCGCTCCTCGGCTCCACGAACTCGCCCCCGATGAACAGGCCGGATCTCTCCCTGATCGACACGACGTCCTTCGACTCCGGGGCCGGCGCGTACTCCCACGCCACGGCTCTCGCCGGCCTCCGGTCCTCACGCCGTTCGATCTTTTCGGTCATATCAGCTCCCGCTCAATCGATCGTGAAGTAGTCCGGTCCCTGATACGCCCCGGTGCGCTCCTTGTTGATCTGCATGAGGACGTCGTTCAGCAGCGTGGAGGCGCCGATCCTGAACAGCTCGGGGGTCATCCAATCGGGACCGAGCGTCTCGTGCACCAGGACCAGGTACTGGATGGCCTGCTTCGATGACCGAACCCCTCCGGCAACCTTGACGCCGACCCGCTTCCCGGTCTCGTGCCAGAAGTCGCGGGCGGCTTCCATCATGCAGAGGGCCGACGGGAGGGTCGCACCCACCCCGATCTTCCCGGTGGAGGTCTTGATGAAGTCGGCACCCGCAGCCATCGACAGCACCGATGCCTTTCGGACCTGGTCGTAGGAACCGAGCTCGCCCACTTCCAGGATGACCTTCAGGTGGGCCGGGCCGGAGGCCTCCTTCGACGCTGCGATCTCCTCGAAGGCCTGGCGGTAGCGCCCGGCCAGGAAGGCCGAACGGTTCAGCACGATGTCGATCTCGTCGGCACCCATCTTCACCGCCTCGCGGATCTCGTCGAGCCGTTCGCCCAGCGGGCCCAGCCCGCCCGGGAAAGCCCCCGCAACGCTCGCCACCCGAACGCCGGTCCCCTTGAGCTGGCCAGCCGCCACCGGAACCAGGGCGGGGTAGATGACCACCGCGGCCACCGAAGGGATCGAGGAGTCCGTGGGATCGGGCCGGACCGCCTTGGCGCATACCGCCACGACCTTCCCCGGAGTGTCCGCGCCCTCCAGGGTGGTCAGGTCCATGCACCGGATGGCCAGGTCAAGTGCCCACAGCTTCGACTCCCGCTTGATGGAGCGCTTTCCGAGCGAGGTCGCCCGTTCCTCCAGGCCGACGGCGTCGACGGCCGTGGCCCGGGCCACCAGCCCGGCCGCGGACGCGGCCGTGAACCCGAGGCTGTCGGGCGGCGCTCCGGCCGGGCGTTCGATCTTGGTGGAAGGTGTTGGCACGCTGCTCCGCTTTCGAAGGAGGGAATCCATGGTAGTGGAGGAGCGGGCCCATGCAATACGGTCGGGAGGCCATGGTGGAGCCGGCTCGTCGGGAGCGGAAGCTCGTCACCGTCGTCTTCGTCGATCTCGTCGGTTTCACCTCCCGCGCAGAGGCGCTCGACCCGGAGGACGTCGAGGCCTTCCTCAAGCCGTACCTCGATCGGGTCCGGGCAGAGCTCGAGCGCTTCGGAGGCACGGTGGAGAAGTTCATCGGGGACGCGGTCATGGCCGTGTTCGGCGCCCCGCAGGCTCACGAGGACGATCCGGAGCGGGCCGTTCGCGCCGCGCTCGCGATCCGGGATTGGGCGCGTGAGGGGCACGTCGATGTCCGGATCGGTGTCAACACGGGCGAAGTGCTCGTCTCGCTCGACGCTCGTGCCGAGGCCGGGGAAAGCCTGGTGACCGGCGACGTCGTCAACACCGCTGCCAGGCTGCAGTCTGGCGGCCCCGTCAATGGGATCCTCGTCGGCGCGCAGACGTATCGAGCCACACGTCGGGTGATCGACTACCGCCAGGCCGAGCCGGTGCGGGCGAAGGGAAAGGCCGAACCGGTACCGGCCTGGGAGGCGCTTCAGGCCAGGGCAGGCATCGGCATTGACGCGAGGCAGCTTGCCCGAGCGAAGCTCGTCGGGCGCGCGCACGAGCTCGGCGTGCTCAGCGATGTGCTCGCCGGTGTCCGCGCTAAACGCACGCCCTGGCTTGTCACACTCGTCGGCGTCCCCGGCATCGGCAAGAGCCGGCTGGTGTTCGAGCTCCTCGGAGTCGCCGAGAAGGCGCCGGACCTCATCTTCTGGCGTCAGGGCCGCTGTCTTCCGTACGGCGACGGAGTGAGTCTCTGGGCGCTGGCCGAGGTCATGAAGGCTCATGCCGGCATCCTCGAGACCGACTCGGCGGACGACGCCGAATCGAAACTCCGGCGCGCCGTGCTCGAAACGGCGGGCGAGGGCCCAGAGGCCGAATGGGTCCTCGGGCACCTTCGACCACTCGTCGGCCTGGCGGGAGACGGTTCGGGGGGCGCCGGTCGCAGTTCGGAATCGTTCTTCGCCTGGCGTCGCTTCCTCGAGGCGATCGCTGCGAAGCGACCGCTCGTGATCGTGCTCGAAGATCTTCACTGGGCCGACGACCGCTTCCTCGACTTCGTCGCGCATCTGCTGGAGTGGACGGAGGAGGTGCCCATGCTGATGCTGTGCACGGCGCGCCCCGAGCTGCTCTCGCGGAGGCCGGGCTGGGGCTCGGGAAGGCCCAACGCCCTCAACCTTCAGCTCTCACCCCTCTCTGACCAGGAGACAGACGAACTCCTCCGCTCGTTGCTCGAACAGGTGGTCCTGCCGGAGCAGATGAAGGCGACGCTGCTCGATCGCGCCGGGGGCAATCCTCTTTATGCCGAGGAATTCGCGCGCATGGTTGCCGATCGCGGCTCGACGGGGGGCTCGGAACCCCTGCCGCTTCCCGACACCGTCCAGGGCGTCATCGCCGCTCGCCTCGATGGGCTTCCGCCCGAAGAGAAGCGACTGCTCCAGGACGGGGCCGTCATGGGCAAGGTCTTCTGGACCGGCTCGGTGGCCGCCATTGGCGACGCCGACCGCTGGTCTCTGGAGGAACGCCTGCGCGTGCTCGAGCGCAAGGAGTTCCTGCGGCGCGAGCGGCGCTCCTCGGTGGGCAGAGAGAACGAATTCGCCTTCCTCCACGTGCTGGTGCGCGACGTCGCATACGGCTCCATCCCTCGCGCCAGCCGCGCCTCCAAGCACCGCCTCGCCGCCAAGTGGATCGAGTCGCTGTCGAAAGATCGCACAGAGGATCACGCCGAGCTGCTGGCGTACCACTACGGGCAAGCGCTGGAGCTGGCCCGGGCGTCGGGCGCACTGGACGAGGCACGGAAACTGGAGGAGCCGGCGCGACGCTTCTTGATCCTGGCCGGCGACCACGCCCTCCGGCTCGATGTGGCGCGGGCCGACGCGCACTACCGACAGGCGCTGGACCTGGTGCCGCCGGGCAGCCCGGGGCGTGCCAGGATCGCGGCGAAGGTCGCCGACGCTGCCCAGGAGGACGGACGTCTGCGCGAGGCCGTGCGCGGGTACGACGAAGCGATCCCCCACCTCCGCATGGAGGGTGATTCTCTGAAAGCGGGCGGGTCGATGGTGAGACTGTCCTTTGCCCTGTGGCGCCTCGGAGAGACGGATCGAAGCCGCGCCGTCGTTGCTGAGGCCATCGACCTCCTCGAACGCCAGCCGCCCGGGCCGGAGCTTGCCCGGGCCTACGCTCGAATGGCTGCCAACCTCAGTCTCGCTGGGCGCGCTCGGGAGGCCCTCGAGTGGGCGGAGAAAGCGCTGGCTTTGGCCGAAAAGATTGGTGTCGTCGATCTTCTGGTACGGGTGCGTCAGACGGCCGGCATGGCCCGGTGCCACCTTGGCGACTGGGAAGGGCTCGAGGATCTCCGCGAGTCGCTTCGCCTCGGATTCGAGCTAGGGCTTGGGATCGAGACCGCCATGGCTTCGCTCAACCTCGGCGAACACATCGCGAGCGCGGAGGGCCCAGCGGAAGGCCTCGACATTCTGCGGGAGTCGATCGAGTTCGCCGAGCGACGCGGGATGACCCACCACGTGGTGTGGACGAGAACCGCCACCACGTGGATGCTCTTCCAGCTCGGACGGTGGGACGAGCTCCTTCGGGTCGCAGACGAGGTGATCGACTGGGATCTCCGGGGGGGCGGCAGTCAGATCGCGGTCTTTGGCCAGATGGGCAAGGCCAGTGTCCTGGCCTGGCGAGGAGACGTGACCGAGGCCGGCTCGCTCGTAAACGAGTTCCTGCCGCGTGCCCGGTCGATCGGGGACGTCCAGGTCGTCGGCCCGGCGCTGATAACCGCCGCTCTCGTCGCGAAGGGCCGGGGCGACCTGGAATCCGCCGTCGGGCTGGTCCGGGAGTTCGAGGAGGTGACGCGGGATCGCCGCGCCTACCAAACGGCCGAGCTGACTACGGACGCTCTCCGCATCAGCTCGGAGGCCGGAGCGCTCGAGCTGGGACAAACGCTGCTCGCGGAAGTGGCGGAGACGGCCGCCCCGAAGCGGCGGACGCACATCGTCTTGACCGGTCGAGCCGTTCTCGCCGAAGCCCGTAAGGAGCTCGAGTCAGCGGCGAGCCTCTATGCCCAGGCGGCTGCGGGTTGGGGGGACTTGGGGCACGTGCTCGAGCGCGGGCTGGCGCTGCTGGGCCTGGGGCGGTGCAGCCTCGGTCTGGGCCGGGCGGGGGAGGCCGCGGAGCCGCTGGGGCAGGCGCGGGAAATCCTCAACGAGCTGGGGGCCCGCCCATCCGTGGCCGAGGTGGACCAGCTCCTCGAGCGGGCCTCCTCGCGCTCCCGTTAGGGACCGTCCGCATTAGGGCGCGCCCTCCAGGTCCTCCGGTCCAAAGGCGTCGGGGAGCAGCTCGGACAGGCGCCACTGCTTTCGCTCTCCACCCTTCCGCTCCGAGATCACCATCATGTCCGGATTGAACTCGTGAAGGAACTGGCGGCATGCGCCGCATGGAGGGGTCGGGCTCGGGGCAGAGGTCGCAACCGCGATGGCCTCGATCGTCCTCGCCCCCGCGGCGACGGCGGTAGCGGCGGCCACCCGTTCGGCGCAGATCGTCTGACTATAGGAGGCGTTCTCGACGTTGCACCCCCGGAAGACACCGGCGTCTGTGCGCACGGCGGCTCCGACGAAGAACTTGCTGTACGGGGCATAGGCCCGTTGCCGGGCATCCCGCGCCTCGGCCATGAGGGCGTCGAGGTCCCCCGACTCCGTGCGGCTGTTCAACCCTCTTCCGGACTCTGCTCTTCGGGCTCGGCCCTGGAGATCAACACCTTGGAGATCCGGCGCCCAAGTACCCGCTCGGCGATGAACGTGAGGTTGTCGAACGCGACGGTCTCCCCTTCCTTGGGCACCGCTCCGAGCAGGCCGTTCATGAGCCCGGCCACGGTGTCCCATTCGTCCTGCGGGAGCTCGACGTCGAGGAGCTCGTTCAGGTCGTCGATCGACAGGCGCCCGTTGACTCGATAGGTGTGGTCGTCCACCGGCTCCATCTGGGGCTCATCTCGGTCGTACTCGTCGGCGATCTCCCCCACCAGCTCCTCCAGGAGGTCCTCCAGGGTGACGAGGCCGGACACGGAGCCGTACTCATCCGTCACCATCGCGATGTGGAACTTCTTCTCCTGCATCTCCCGCAGCAGCTCGGCCACGCGCTTCGACTCCGGCACGAAGTGCACCGGCCGGGCCAGATCCAGAAGGGGCACGTTCTGCTTGCCCTGGTGAAGGGCCTTCAGCACGTCCTTCGCGTAGATGATGCCCTCCGCCTTGTCCAGGTCGTCTCGGAAGACAGGGATGCGGGAGAAGCCATGGCGGAGCACCAGGTCCTGCACCGCCCGGAGCGGCTTTCGGAAGTCGACCGCCACGATATCGGGCCGCGGCACCATGACCTCGCGCACGATGGTGTCGCCGAACTCGAAGATCGAGTGGATGAGCTCCTTCTCCTCTTCCTCGATGACGCCCTCCTCGTGCCCGACCTCGGCCATGGAGCGGATCTCGACCTCCGAGGCGAACGGGCCCTGCTTCAGTCCCTTGCCCGGGAGGAGGACGTTGGCCAGCCCGATGAGCAAGCGGGTTGGCAGTGCCAGCAGCCGAGCGAGGGCCCACACCAGCGGCGCCAGCGCCAGCGCAACCCGGTCGCTGTGGAGGATGCCGAACGTCTTGGACATGGCCTCGACGAAGACGAAGTAGCCCAATGTGAAGCCGGCCGAGATGAGAGCGATCCCCAGGTTCCCGAACAAGCGCTCGGCCAGGATGGCCACGAGGATGGCCGAGCCGTTCTGCACGATCATCACGGCCAGGTAGATCGGGTTGAGGTAGCGCGCCGGCGCGTTCTCGATGCGCTCCAGGATGGCCGCGTTCCGGCGCCCTTCCTCGCGGAGGGCGATGGCGCGCACCCTGCTCATGCGGCTGATCGACGTCTCGGCCATGGCCAGCACCGATCCGAAGACGACCAGCACCCCCACGACCACCCAGAGGCCGGTCATGGCCGCGACCTTTGGTTCCTCGCGTACGTTTCCTGCTTCGCCCACATCCGGGCTCGTTCATCCTCCTCTTGGTGGTCGTAGCCCAGCAGGTGGAGCACACCGTGGACCACCAAGAGCCGAAGCTCGGCCTGCAGATCGTCACGGTTGCGAGCGGCCTCGGCAGGACAGACCACGACGTCGCCGAGCAGACCGTCCTCATCCAGGGGGAACGACAGGACGTCCGTGGTGCCTTTCTCCCCCATGTAGCGGACGTGCAATTCCTCCATCTCCTCTGGGCTCACGAAGGAGATCGAAAGCTCACCTTCCGAATAGCCTTCGGCGGCCAGGGTCCGCTCGGCCAGTGCGGCCAGGCCGCCGTCATCCACCGGCAACCGCTGGCGGTTGGAGACGAGCGCGCGGACGCCTCCCGGAGAGGCGGGTCGTTTGGGAACGGTTCCGTCGTTCATGGCCGGCGAGCGGCCTCACTCCGCCTTCGAGCTGCGTTCGCCGAATGCCCGGTAGGCCTCGACGATGTTCTGCACGATCCGGTGCCTGACGACGTCGCTCGCTCCCAGGTGCACGAACCGGATCCCTTCGATCCCGTCGAGGATCTCCTCCACCACCACCAGGCCGGAGCGAGTCCCGCCCGGGAGATCGATCTGGGTGACGTCGCCGTTCACCACCACCTTGGACCCGAACCCCAGCCTGGTCAGGAACATCTTCATCTGTTCGGGAGTGGTGTTCTGCGCCTCGTCCAGGATGATGAAGGAGTCGTTGAGCGTTCGGCCGCGCATGTAGGCGAGCGGCGCCACCTCGATCGTTCCCCTCACCATGAGCCGCTGAAACGCCTCCGCGTCCATCATCTCGTAGAGGGCGTCGTACAGCGGCTTCAGGTACGGATCGATCTTCTCGAACAGGGTCCCGGGAAGATAGCCGAGCTTCTCCCCGGCCTCCACGGCGGGACGGGTCAGGATGATCCTGGACACCTCCCGCTCCTGCAACGCCTTCACCGCGGTGGCCACCGCCAGATACGTCTTGCCCGTGCCGGCCGGGCCGATGCTGAACGTCACCGTGGACTGGCGGATGGCGTCCACGTAGCGCTTCTGGCCCAGCGTCTTCGGTGAGATCGACCGGCCCCGTGTGGTCAGCAGTACGTCGCCGAACACGTCGGAGGGCCGAGCCTGGTCCTCTTTGATCATGTCGATGGTCTTGCCAACCGATTCGGTGGTCAGCGCCTGCCCCTGGCCCAGGATGGTAAGGAGCTCCTCGAACAGCAAGGCCACCCGTTCCGCCTCCCGCTCCTCGCCCGTGATCGTGATCTCGTTCCCTCGTACCAGTATCCGGGAGTCGAAGGCGGACTCGATCAGCCGCAGCAGCTCGTCCCTCTGTCCCAGGAGGGCAACCATCGGCTGGTTGCCCGGGATGAGGATCTTCACTTGGCTCGTGGCCTTCGCGGTCGCCATCAGCCCGGCGGCCACCCCATGCCCCGCCCTCCCAGCAGATGGAAGTGAAGATGCGGGACGCTCTGCCCGGCGTCGGGTCCCACGTTGGTGACGAGTCTCCACCCGGATCCGTCAACGCCTTCGGCCCTCGCCAGATGCGCGGCCGCTTGCATGATCTCGGCCAGCAAATCGCCATGCTCGTTGGTGACCGCGGCGGCGGACTCGATGTGATCCTTGGGGATCAGCAGGATGTGGGTGGGCGCCTTCGGGTTTGTGTCCCGGAACGCCACGACCTTGTCAGAGGCATGGACCACATCGGCCTCGACCTCCTTCGCCGCGATCTTGCAGAACAGACAGCCGCTCGCCTGTGCGCTCATCTCATTGAATCTAGCCGAGTCTGCCGTAGCGGGCCAATACCAGCGCGGCGCCAACGATGGAGGCCGTCTCGGTTCTCAGCACGTTCTGCCCGAGGTTGGCCACGAGCGCGCCGGCCCGTCGGGAGTCGGCCACCTCTTCCTCGGAGAGGCCGCCCTCCGGCCCCACCACAAGACGGACCTGCCGGGGCTCCGGCGGGAGGACACCCCCAAGCCGCTCGGTGCCCCCCTCCCACAGCACCACCACCGGACCGGCCCCGGTGTCGAGGGCGTCGCCGAGCGTTCCCCCCGCCGCGAGCTCCATGACGAACGGCTGGCGCGACTGCATGGCCGCCTCGCGAGCCACCGCGCGAAACCGGTCGACCGCGCGCCCGAGGCGCTCGGCCTCCCACGATCTGACGGACCGATCGGTCTGGATCAGCACGACTTCATCCACCCCGAGCTCCGCGAGCTTCTGGACGGCCCACGCCAGGCGGTCGCCCTTCGGCGGAGACAGGGCTACCGAGACCAGGGGGCGTGGGCGCATGACTCGGCGCGTGGACTCCACCTGGACCACGCTGTCCCTATCTGTGGCACGGACCAGGCGCCCCGCCGCCACGGCTCCCCTGCCGTCTGCCAGGGTGACCTCGTCCCCGGAGCGAAGCCGCAGTGAACGAAGGGCGTGCCGCGTGTCGGCCGCAGAGAGCTGGACCTCCGGGTCCTCGAGAGACTCGACGAAGAAATACGGGAGTGACATTCGAGACGACCGGACGGCCGCGGTCACCTCTCCCGGAGCTTCCGAAGCTTGCCCGCGAGCGTCTTCCCTCTCCGTGGGTTCTCGCCTCGGAGCTCGGCCAGGCTCTCCAGGATCTCCCGTTCATCCTTCGACAGCGTCTTCGGCATCTCCACCGCAACTCGAATGAAGAGGTCGCCCCGGCCCCGCCTCCCCAGGTGGGGCAACCCCTGCCCCTTCAGCCGGATGACGGTCCCTGGATCCGTACCGGGTTCCAGCCGAATGGGCATGGGGTCCCCATCCAGGGTGGGGATCTCCACCTCCGCCCCCAAGATGGCTTGCGTCATGGGAACGGCGATCTCACAGAGAAGGTCCTGGCCCCGTCGTTCGAAGATCGGGTGGGGCTTGACCCGCAGGGACGCGTAGAGGTCGCCGGCGCCTCCACCCTGCCGGCCCTCCTGACCCCCCGCGGCGATCCTGAGCTCCATCCCGTCGGCTACCCCTGCCGGCACGTCCACGGTGAGCGTCTGGCGCCCCGCAATACGTCCGTCTCCGGCGCATTCCTTGCAACGGGCTGCGATCTCCTCCCCCGTTCCCTCGCAGGTGGTGCAGGGGCGGGCCGTCATCACCGTGCCGAACACGCTCCGCGACACGTCCTGGATCTCCCCGGCGCCGCCGCATCGGGTGCATCGGGAGGGATGCGTTCCCGGCTCGCAGCCGTTTCCCTGGCACCGGGGGCACTCCTGCAGGCGATCGACCTTCACTTCCTTCTGCACTCCGAACGCCGCCTCCTCAAACGTCACCGTGAGCTCGACGAACACGTCCTCTCCGCGGTGGGCGCGGGTGCGGCGGCGGGTCCGCTGCCGCCGCCCGCCGAAGCCTCCTCCGAAGAACACGTCGAAGATGTCCCCTATGTCCCCGAACGGGAACAGGTCAGGCCCGACTCCTTGCATCCCGAACATGTCGTACTGGCGCCTGCGGGCAGGGTCGGAAAGGGTCTGGTAGGCCGCGGAGATCTGCTTGAAGCGGCGCTCAGCCTCCGGGTCCTTGTTCACGTCGGGATGCAGCTCGCGGGCAAGCCGCCGATAGGTCTTCCTGATCTCGTCGTCCGTCGCGTCGCGGCGCACCCCGAGGACAGCGTAGAGGTCCGGGTCGCGATAAGTCGCCATCGATCCGAGTGTACCGGCGGCGGGCCTGGATCCTGACAAGCCTTGTCAGGGCGAGAGGGCGTCCACCACCGCCGACAGGCGTTCGGCCACCGCCCGCACGGCCGAGATGGCCGCCGCGTAATCCATCCTTGTGGGTCCCACCACGCCGATGGTCCCCCACGCGCCTCCTGCCTCGTACGGGGCGGCCACCACGCTCGCCTCCCACATCTCGGGAAACGGGTTCTCCCGGCCAATCATCACGCTGACCGATGGCGAGGCCGCCGCCTCTCGCAGGATGCGCAGGATCGCCGACTCGCGCTCGAGCGCCTCGTAGATCTGGCGGAGCGACTCCCTGCGGTGAAAGGCCTCGTCGGCGGCGATGTTGGCGACGCCGCCCAGGAACACGTGGGCGGCCTCGGACGTTCCCTCGATCGAGGCAAGCGCCTCCCCCAGCCGGGTGAACCCGGTCCGCTCCCGCCCCGTCGCCGACCTTGCCCGATCCGCAGCCACCGACTTGGCGTCCGAGACCGTCTTGGCCTGGAGCGCTTCCATCACCGCGCGGGACATCCCTTCGATCTCCTGGGCATCCATGTCCGCCGGCAGCTCGACCAGACGCTTCTCCACCTGGCCCGTGTCGAAGACGAGGAGCAGGAGGGTGGAGGTTCCGAGGCTCACCAGCTCGGCCCTGACGATCACCGCCTCACGCACGGCCGGGGCCAGCGCCAGGGAGGCGTACCGCGTCAGGCGCGACAGAAGGTGGGTCGTCCCGCGCAGGATCTCGTCGACGTCGGCCAGGGCCTCGTCGAAGAAGTGGACGATGGCGAGCCGCTCCGCGTCGCGCAGCCTCGTTCGGGCCGGAAGGTGGTCGACGAAGATGCGGTAGGCCAGGTCGGTGGGGGCCCGGCCGGCGGACGTGTGTGGCTGGGTGAGGTAGCCGAGCTCCTCGAGCGCTGCCAGCTCGTTGCGGACGGTGGCGGAGCTCACCCCCAGGCTCAGCGCCGACGCCAGGGCCTCGCTCCCGACGGGCTCCCCGGTCCGGATGTACAACCGGACCAGGTCCCGCAGGATCGCCACCTTCCTGTCGCTGAGCTCGGCCTGTCGTGCCATCTCCTTACTACTTTTAGCACTCTCAGGCCCAGAGTGCTAGACATCTGAGGAAAAGCCGCTCTCCGCGCCGGCTTCCCCGCGCGGAAATCCCCGTCCTGCCGGTCAACCCATGGCACCCTGAACGCGTCTTACCCACGTCCGCGCGAGGAGGCACCGCTGGCACCCCTGGACGAGGACACCATCCGGGAGTTCCTGGCGACGGACTACGGACGGCTCGTCGCGGGCGTGGCGCTGATGTGCGGGAGCCGGGCCGCGGCCGAGGACGCCGTCCAGGAGGCGCTGGCTCGGGCATGGGAGCGGTCGAACCGGGGCGAGCTGATCCGCTCGCTGAAGGCGTGGGTGGCGAGAGTGGCGATCAACCTGGTACGGAGCGGTTTCCGCAGGGCCAGGGCTGAGCGGCGGGCCCGGGAGCGCCTGGGGAGGCAGGTGGCGGGCGCGGCTTCAGAGGCCAGTCCCCTTGGCGGCCACGACGAGGTTGCGGACCTGAGACGGGCCCTGGCCATCCTCCCCCGGCGGCAGCGCGAGGCCACGGTGCTCAGGTACTACCTGGACATGGACGTGAAGGAGATCGCCGACGTCCTCGGCGTGACCGAGGGCACGGCAAAGACCACCCTGTTCCGGGCCCGGCACGCGCTGGCCGATGCCCTCGGCGAGCGCGAGGTGGAAGAGGTGAACGACGTTGGCCGGCATTGACGACCGGCTGCGTCGCGACCTGGAGCGCCTGGCCAGGCCTGCCGACTCCGCCGGCGCGTTCGAACAAGTTTCAGACAGGAGGCGGCGAGCCGGATACATCCACCGGGCCCAGGTGCTCGCTCTGGTTGTGGCGGTGCTCGCCGCGAGCGCCGGCGGGACCTGGGCTCTGACCCGGGCATTCCGTCTCAGCGACGAGCCTGATCGCACGGCATCAGGGACTAGCGTGCGGAACGGCAAGATCGCCTTTCTCAGCGACCGGGCCGCCGGCGCGGACCCCGACGCCCAGGACATCTACACCGTGGACCCCGCAACGGGTGAGATCTCGAGAGTGACCCAGGTGTCGATGTATTCGTCGGAGCTCTCGTGGTCACCGGACGGGACCCGGATCGTGTTTGACATTGGAATTGCAAAGGGGGAGGGCGAGATCGTCATAGTGGGTGCAGATGGCACCGGCATGGCCACCGTGACCACCTTTGATGACCCCCAGGGACCAGCCTGGTCTCCGGATGGGGACAGGATCGCTTTCTATCCGGGGAATCCGGGGAGTCCACCCATCGCCATCCACCTGGTGGATGTTGTGGGGGGCCATCCGGTCCAGGTGACGCACCCAGGAGTCGACTGCATCGACCTCAGTCCAGCGTGGTCGCCGGACGGCGCTGAGATCGCCTTCGTCCGACAATGCAACCCCGACGAGGCCAGCGAAACCAACGAACTCATTGTTGTTCGAGCCGATGGGTCCGGCGCGCGCGTGCTCACTGATCTAGGTCCCGGGAGCCTCTTCCTCTCCTGGTCCCCCGACGGCAGAACGATCGCCTTCGCGAGGGAAGGCCGGATCTCCACGATCCAGGTGGACGGGACGGGCCTCCGGCAGTTGACGACGGCAGGGGACGGAAATCCGGTGTGGTCGCCGGATGGGAGCAAGATCGCGTTCGATAGCTCACGGGACGGGAATTCAGAGATCTACGTGATGAATGCCGACGGGACCGGTCAGACCAACGTCACCAACCATTCTGCAAATGATTTTTCCCCGGCCTGGCAGCCCGTTCCGGCCGGTCCCTCTCCGACCTCCAGCGAGCAGCCACCTACCCCGGCACCGACCTCGCCGCCGGAAGATGAGTGCAGAACGTCGTCGGTGAACGGCGACTTCGATGGGGACGACGTTGAGGACACCGCGACGGTCGCCTTGACCTCATGCCTGGTGCCGGAGCCTGAGGAAGGGAGTCCCTTCACGACCGAGTACGCCCTGAATGTGAAGTGGCCGCCGGCGGAGGGGATCTTCCCGCTCCCGGATTGCAAGAAGGCTTGCCGCGCTCTCGCCGCCGTGGACTTCGATGGGGACGGCACGGACGAATTCGTCCTGGTCGTTGATGCCGGCGCGTCCACCGAGTTCCTCCGCTTCTACGAGCTCCCCCCGAGAGAGACCGGCCCTGTCCCCCTGACGGTGGCGCCTCCGGGGACAACCGAGTATCCGGCTGGCGAGCCGCTCGAGCTCTCGCTGTGGGGATCCGTTACCCATCTGGGCTTCGTCACGTGCAGGACGGTCGATGGAGCAGGCCAGCTCATCGCGACCGGCGCCGAGCTGTTCACGGACCCGGACAACTACACCGTCCGCGAGGCCGTGTTCGAACTGGAGCCTCCGGGAGAAGACCAGCCTGGGCAATTCAGAGTTGTCTCGGAACGGACCTACGAGGTCCCCTTCGATCAGATGGACGCGTTCGACGCTCCCGGCGAGCCCTGCTGGACAGGGCCTCTTCCGCCGTGACTCACTCGGCGAGGGCCAGCACCAGATCGTTCGCCAGGAACAGCCCTCGTTCGGTCAGCGCGATCCGGCCGTTCAGCCTGTGGGCCAGGCCTTCCGCCACCAGTCCGGCCGCTCGGGACTCTTCGACCCAGGCGGCCGGCACGCCGTCGGCGACCCGAAGGCCAAGGAGCAGCCTCTCCACGCGGGCCTCCTCATCGCTGACCTCCTCCCCTCCGCCCACGGGCTTCGTGCCCGCGGCGAGAGAGGCCATGTACTGCTGAGGCGGGCGGACGTTCCACCATCGCCGCCCCGCTCGGTACGAATGAGCCCCGGCTCCGAGCCCCAGGTACGGCCTGTCCTCCCAGTACCCCAGGTTGTGGAGGCAACGATGGCCCGGCAGGGCCCAGTTCGAGACCTCGTAGTGCTCGTAGCCCGCTGCACCGAGCAGATCGCAGGCCCGCCCGTACATGTCCGCCTGGAGGTCCGGGTCGGGGGGAGTGACCAGGCCTGCGGCAA
>JBOGVA010000033.1:0-14835 GCA_050692195.1 Actinomycetota bacterium
GGAGCGCCGAGAGAATCCCTCGTTTGTAGTAGGGTCGTGCTCTCACCCGAATGGCCGATCTTCGAGCGATCCTTCCCGCGGTGGCCGCCTCCTTCGTTGTCGGCCTGGTCCTCTCGCCCACGATAAGCACGACGGAGCCCACCTCGATGCCGGAGGCTGGAAGCTCGCAATCCTCGCCCACAGACTTCAACGGCGATGGGTTCGGGGACCTGGCCATCGGAATCCCTGGAGAGACTGTGGGCGGTCGGGCGGATGCGGGCGGCGTCGGCGTCATCTACGGCTCGGCCTCCGGTTTGCACTCGGCGGGAAACCAATTCTGGACTCAGAACAGCGCCGGCATTCCGGGGGGGGCGGAGCTGGCCGACGAATTCGGCTTCTCCGTGGCTGCGGGTGACATCAACGGGGATGGCTTCAGCGACACGGCGGTCGGCGTTCCCCTCGAAGACTGGCACGCAGAGGATGCGGGAGCGGTCAACGTCATGTACGGCTCGGCGGCCGGGCTGACCTCGGAAGGCAGCCAGGTCTGGTCCCAGGACTCGCCCGGGGTGCTGGGGGGCCAGGAGCAGGGGGACCAATTCGGGCGTTCCCTGGCCCTCGGAGATTTCAACGGTGACGGTTTCGCCGATCTGGCCGTGGGGGTGCCCTTCGAGGCCATCCGAAGCGGCGACCAGGCCGGAGCGGTCAACGTCCTCTATGGTTCGGCGTCCGGCCTGACGGCGGCGGGAAACCAGCTCTGGCACCAGGACAGCCGGGGCATGGGGGGAACGGCGGAGGCGGGCGACTTCTTCGGCTTCGCCCTGGCCGCCGCAGACTTCAACGATGACACCTTCGTGGACCTGGCGGTGGGAGTGCCGGGAGAGGACCCACCGGTCGATGCCGGATCGGTGCACATCATCTACGGTTCCCCGAACGGGCTGACGTCGGCCGGCGACAGGATCTGGACCCAGAGATCCAACGGTATCGGAGGGGCAGCCGAGAAAGGGGACATGTTCGGATACTCGCTGGCCAGTGGGGATCTGAACGGGGACGGATTCGCAGACCTGGCGGTGGGCGTCCCGTTCGAAGCCATCGGGTCAGACCATCGGGCCGGAGCCGTCAACGTCATCTATGGGTCGCCCTCCGGCCTGATCGCCGCCGGCAACCACGTCTGGCACCAGGACAGCGGGGCCATCCGGGACACGGCCGAGCCGTACGACGAATTCGCCTTCGCCCTGGCTTCCGGCGACTTCAACGGCGACGGGTTCTGGGATCTTGCGGCCGGCGTGCCGGGTGAGGGCCCACCGACCAAGATGGGCGCGGCCAACGTCATCTACGGCTCCGCCGGAGGGCTCAGGTCCGCGGGGAACCAGATCTGGTCCCAGGACAGCCCCGGCATACAGGGCACCGGCGAGGCCTTCGACCTGCTCGCGTTCTCGCTCGTCGCGGCGGACTTCGGCCTCTCGCCGGAGATGGATCTCGTGCTGGGAGTGCCGTTCGAGGACGTGTCCGGCGCGACCGACGCCGGCGCCGTGAGCGTCATCTATGGGTCGCCTGACGGTCTCAGCGCCACCGGCAACCGGATCTGGCACCAGGACAGCGCCGGCATCCGGGACGCGGCCGAGCCCGGCGACATGTTCGCGTTCGCTCTGGGAGCGGCGCGCCTGGGAGCGGGACCGACCCCCTGAGGGCTGATGCTTCGACGTCGCCGCGGGCCCGTTGGGCCTTGGGGCTGTTGCCAATCGGCTACCTGCTGCTGGCCCTGATCGGTGGAGCGCCCGCCTCACCCCTTGTCCCTCCGCTTCCGCCCGGTGTGCAGGTCCCGTCCTGGGCGGCGCGGGGGGCCGAGCTCATCGGGATCGACGCGCTCGGCTGGGCCGCGCTGACCTTCCTCTCCTTGAGCGTGATGCTGACTCTGCTGGGGGCTTTCGCCGTGCTCATCGTGGAAGCCTGGCGGGGTCGGGTCCGCCTGGGCCCAGTGAGGTTCGCCGCCGGAATCAGCCTGGTCGTAGCGGTGGCCGCGCCTCTCCTGCTCTCCCGGGACGTGTACAGCTACGCCGCGTACGGAAGGATGTTCGCGCTGTACGACTCCAACCCCTACCTCCACCCACCTTCCGACTTTCCCGCCGACCCCTTCGTCCGGGTCACGTCCACCGCCTGGCTGGACACCAGATCGGTGTACGGCCCGGCGTTCACCGTTGCCGGCGCGGGGGTGGCTCGGGCCTGGGCCGGGTCACCCGCGGGCACGATCCTTGGGTTCAAGGTCCTGGCCGCGCTGGCTGTGGCGTTGACGGGTCTGCTGGTGACGGTGGCAGCAAGGAGGCTACGGCCCGGACGCGAGGCGATGGCGGCCATCGCGGTGGGGTTGAACCCGGTGATCGTTGTCCATGCCGTGGGCGGTGGTCACAACGACGCTCTGGTGGCGGCGCTGATCGCTGGGGCGCTGGTCCTGGCCGCTCCGCGTGGCCTCACCACCGACCGGCTCGAGCGGTCGGGTGTAGCTCCCTCGATGCTCGGGGCGACGGCCCTGCTGACCACCGGCTCCTTGATCAAGGTCGTGGCCGCGCTCCCCCTCCTGTTCTGGGTCTTCTCCCTCGTTCGAACCTCTCGGTCCGGAGACCGGTTCCGCGTTCTTGGGGCCCACGCCCTGGTGGCCGGCCTCGTCGCTGTGGCCTTCATCGCGCCCTTCGCCGAGGGCTGGCGCAGCCTGAGCTCCATGACGACCCTGGCATCCTTGGAGGGCTGGGCCAGCGGCCCCGCTCTGCTTGCCCGCGGCGCTCGCACCCTTGGGCGAGCGCTGGCCGGGACCGGGCTCGGAGATGCGATGGCGAAGGCCGTCTCCGGGGCATTCCTGGGGGCGGTGGCCTATGTTCTGTGGCCAATCCTTCGCCGAGCCAGGCCATACGCGACCCGTCGAGCCGGCCTTGATCAGGATCCGGTGGACGGCGTCTACACCCCTGCCGTGATGTGGGGTGCCTCACTGTTGATGCTGTCGCTGGGCGCTCCCTACCTCCTTCCCTGGTACGCGGCCTGGTTCATCCCACTCCTCCCTCTCGCATCCGATGACCGGCTGGCCATCATCGGCCTTGCCGCCGCCGGGCTCCTCGCCGTCACGGGCATCCCCGCCGAGCCCGGCCCGGCTCCCGGACTCTGGGAAGGAATGAAGCTGGCCGTGCACTACGTGGCCGCACCGGTGATGCTGGTGTTGTTCGCTGCCGCGGCGGCCCGAGTGCGGAGCCTCGCCAGAACCTCCCGTCCACCGGCGCCGCTCACCCCGACAGCTCCGCCGCTGGAGCGATAGCCACCTGGACGTCGGCGAAGGCTCTGGCGAAGGCCAGCCGCTCCTCCTGCTCGGTCGATACCAGCAGGATCAGTGTGGTGGAGCTCCCCGCGCCGGCGGCCGCCGCGTCGAGGTCCAGCCCGTCGCCCCCGCCCTCCGGACCGAGTACGAAGAGCACCTCCACGCCGGCCACGACCGTCTCCGTATGAGGCTGGCCGGACGCATACGTAGCCAGGACGTCGACACGATCTCCAGGTACGAGCGCCCCGCCTGGCAAAGAGGTCGGTACGGCGAAGGCCCGGAGTCCCTTCGGAATCAGTGACGCCACCGGGCCTGCCCGTACGCGAGCCAGCCGGGTCTCGGTCACTGCCTCTCCGGGCGAGAGGTCCGACAGGGCCACCCGGCCGGCAGCCTTCGAGATGTGATCCATGAATCCGGGAGGAGCGTAGACGCGAGGGAACCTGGCGACCCTTAGGTCGGCCGGGCCCACCACGCTTCCTCGCCCTATCAACTCAGCTGCGACCACCACGGAAACCTGTGGCCCAAGGGCTACCGTCGCGGCGGACACTCGGGCGAGATATCCGTGCAGAAGGATCCCCGCGGCCATGGCGAGCGCCAACGAGGCCGCCATGTATAGACGCGCCGATCTCGACCAGCGTCTGCGCACAGCACGCTCCCGCCTACAGGGGGATCGAGCTGGGGAGGGTTGGGAGGGGCCTCAGAAGCTAGCGGAGAAGATCACCCATGTCTATGAGAAACCTCACAGGGCTCTCCGCTCTTGGCTCGCCGACCGCTCGAGTGACCATGGGGGTACGCCTTCGAAGCGCCCTCAAGAAGCCCGGCTGACCGCCGATGAAGCCGTTGAGGCCGAGGGGAGGCCCGCAGATGAGTTCGATCCTGGTCATCGATGACGACATCGCTGCGGCGAAGCTGCTCGAGCTCTCCCTCGTCCGAGCCGGGCATCGAGTGGAGGTCATTCGGGACGTGACGGCGGGCCGCAAGGCGTTGCAGGCGAGCAGCCCGGACCTGGTGATCCTCGACGTGTTCCTGCCCGATGGAAGCGGGCTCGATCTCCTCCGCTATGTCCGCCAGGACCTCCGCTGGACGATCCCTGTGATCGTCCTGTCCGGACACCGCCAGGAGGAGTTCTCGGCGCGGGCCGCACGCGTGGGCGCGACGAGCTACGTCACCAAACCCTTCAGCCCGAGGGCGCTCGTCCTCGAGGTCGAGCGGCTCACAGGACGGGCAGGTGTGGCGACGATACGGTGAGACCTCATACACCGTCCTGGTGGTCGGGGTCATCACGGTGGAGGTCCTCGCCCTCAGTGTACTGACCTGGAGCTTCACCTTTCGGCTCTTCGGCTTGGGCTTCGCGACGGAGGTCGAGGGCACGCTGATCGCCGCCGTGGCCGTTACGGCGGCGGCGCTCGTCGCGCTCACCATGTACATCCTCGGCTACCACACCCTCAGCGTCGCCCGTGATCGACGATCAGTGGGCCGGCTGGAGATGTGGATCGAGCGCTGGGTCCGGGCCCTGTACGATGGCGATCCTCCTCCCCGCCCACCGCTCCCACGGGACGCGATGGAAGCAGGCCTGGACCTGCGCGAGCTGCTCAAGGGCGAGGAAGGACGGGATCTTACGGCCCTGCTCGAGGCAGCAGGGGTCGGCGAGTCCCTCCTCGGACAGCTCGGTGCCCATCGGCTGACCGTTCGCCTGGAGGCCCTCGACGGGCTGGCGAAGGCACGCCTCCCCGGCACCTTTGGCGCAGTGCTCGAACACCTGGCGGACTCAAGGCCAGCGGTCCGATTGATGGCGGCTCGGGCACTGGCTCGCACACTGGCCGAATGGACCCCGGGCCCGACCCGTGATCAGGCCGTGGTCGACTTCGCCGCGGGACTCGAGCGTGCGGACCTGCCGCCCGGAGCCGCCGGGGAGACGCTTCAGCTACTGGAGGCCACGGCACCCGAGGTGCTGTCACGTCTGCTCGGACAGGTTCCTCCGCCGGTGCCCTTGCTCAAAGCGGCGCTCGACGCGGCGGGCCGGCTGGGTCTGGCGGGCTTCTCGCAATCCATCGTCCCCCTCATCACGCACCACGACCGCGAGGTGCGGGCGGCAGCGCTTCGGGCACTTGGCCGGCTGGGGCGCGTCCCACCTGGAGCCCGCGACGCAATCGTGATCGCCCTGAACGACGACACCGAGTTCGTCCGGATCCAGGCAGCCAGGGCGGCCGGCCGTCTCCCCCAACGATTGGGCACCCCCCTCCTCTACCAGTCGATGGGGGATTCCTCGTGGTGGGTACGAAAGGCCTCGGGCGAGGCGCTGCTCCGGTTGGGCACCAGAGGGATCGCGGCTCTTCGGAAGGCCTCGCGCAACCATACGGACGGGTTCGCGCGAGACATGGCGGCGCAGGTGCTCCTGGACGCAGGCCTCGGACAGGTCCGTCCCGAAGCGCAGATCCAGGAGTCGGCGTGAGGACCTGGAGCGTTCTGTTCGCGACCTTCCAGCTCCTCCTGCTCGGCTACTTCGCCGTGCTGAACCTCCTCTACGCGCTCTTCGGATACCTCGGTCTGCGCTCGGTGCTGGTCTATAGGAGGGGGCTCTCTCAGATCGCACTCAAGGACCTGCTCGAGCAGGACTTGGAGCTGCCGGTCTCGATCCTCGTCGCTGCCTACAACGAGGAACGAAGCGTGGTCGGGAGCGTCTCTTCGTTCCTCTCTCTCCACTACCCGGAGTTCGAGGTGATCGTGGTCTCGGATGGGTCAACGGACGGGACGGTGGAGCAGCTGGTCCAGGCGTTCGCTCTGGTGGAGCAGCCGCGAGTCTACCGGCGCGCACTCTCGACACAGCCCATCCGGCGGACGTTTCGCTCCCTCCGCCACCCGAACTTGCTGGTGATCGAGAAAGTTCGTGGTGGCCGCGCCGACGCCCTCAATGCCGCCCTGAACCAAGCCAAATACCCGCTTGTCGCTCCCGTCGACGCCGACTCGATGCTCGATGCCGAGGCCATCCTCCGTGCTTCCCGGCTGTTCCTGGAGGATGAGACCGTCGTTGCCGTCGGAGGGACGATCCGTCCCTTGAACGGGACGGTCATGGTCGAAGGGCGTGTAACCGGGCTGAAGATGCCCGACCGGTGGATCGAGAGGTTCCAGGTTCTGGAATACGCTCGCGCATTCTTCACGGGCCGAGCCGGCTGGAGCCACTTCGACGCCCTGCTGATCATCTCCGGGGCCCTGGGGCTGTTCCGGCGCGAGGCTGTGATGGAGGTGGGAGGGTACTGGACGGGCACGGTCTGCGAGGACATGGAACTGGTGGTCAAGCTGCACAAGCACTACCGGCGATCGGGCAAGCCGTACCGGATCCTGTTCACCCCGGACCCGATCTGCTGGACCGAGGTCCCCACATCGATGTCCGCCCTCCGGAGGCAGCGGAACCGGTGGCACCGTGGACTGTGGGAGATACTGCTGGCCCATCGGGACATGCTGTTCAACCCCCGGTACGGACGGTTGGGCTCTGTGGCGCTTCCGTACTTCCTCTTCTTCGAGGCGCTGGGCCCCGTCGTGGAGGTCCTGGGGTACGTGCTCCTCCCGCTGAGCTTCTTCCTGGGCATCCTGTTCGTGCAGTTCGCGCTGATGTTCGTCTTGCTGGCCGTGCTGTACGGGATGCTCCTCTCCCAGATGGCGGTGGGGATCGAGACGCTGCTGCTATCCCGCTACCCGCGGCTGCGCGACCGGATCATCCTGTTCGGCGCCGCCCTACTGGAGTTCTTCGGCTACAGGCAGATCCTGACCGTGGAGCGACTCCTGGCGATGTTCCAGATCAGGCGGAAACGCGGCTACTGGGGAGCGATGTCGCGCGAGGGCATCCCGATCGGCCGCGGCGAGGTGGGTCTCTGAGGCAGGGGCTGGCCTGGCGTCAGGCCCCCGTCGCCCCCGCAAATGCGCGCTCCTTCCCGGGGGAAGGCGATGCCGTTTCGACGAGGAGGAGCGGGCGTTCGATCGAACGTTAGCGCAGGGGCACGATCCTGTCAGTAAGAAACCTCACACCATGGCCAAGAAGCGTCATTGGTTCGCCGTCGGCCGCGCCAGTATCGCCTCGGCTTGGCGGGCCACGTCACGGACGATCTCTCCTGCCGGCTTGACCTCATTCACCAAACTGCACGACTGGCCGGCCCACAGCGGCGCCTTGTCGATGTCACCTTCGAAGTTGGGCGTGATGGTAATGGCACAGTATCGGGGTACATCAACGACGGACCCGTCCATCCTCTTCATGCTGCCGATGACCGTGGCTTCGCCCGGGCGGCCGCCGGGCGGCGGGCGGCCCGCTGCCTCCCACTCCTCGACCCCCTTGTTGCGCAAGACTCGGTGGGGGGCGTCCGGCCACCACACGTCGAACAGATCCTTCGAGTACACCGTGTCTTCGGCGGTGCTGCGCACCACCCAGTCTCGATATTCCCGGGGCACGAACGCTTCGTCGCTGGCCAGGAAGCGAGTCCCCATCAGCACGCCTTGAGCCCCCAACGTCAGCGCGGCAGCCAGCCCCCGGCCGTCGGCGATCCCACCGGCGGCGATCACGGGAACGGGACTCACTGCGTCCACGACCGCGGGCAGCAGGACGAACAGCGCGGTGCTGCCCCTGACGTGGCCGCCGGCCTCGAAGCCCTGGGCAATGACCCCGTCCACGCCGGAACCGGCCGCGGCGACTGCCTCTTCCACCGAGCCGACCTGGACGAAGACCTTCGTGCCGCGGCGATGTGCCTCCTGCACGAAAGGAGAGGGGTCGCCCCAGAACAGGACCAACAGGGGCACGCCGAGCTCCAGAGCGGCGCGGATATCCTCGTCCTCCCCCTCTTCGCGATCCGCCAGGATGACATTGACCCCGAACGGCTTCGCGGTGAGGGCTCGGGTCTCTTCGACGCGCCTGTGGACGTTGGGCGCGCTCAGGCCGGTGATGGTGACCTGGCCACATGCACCCGCGTTGGAGACGGCAGCAGCCAGCTCCGGCCCGGTGGCCGCTCCCATCCCGGCCGAGAGGATCGGATGTTCGATCCCAAGGAGTTCTGTCAGGGGAGTCTTCAACATACGGCCTCCAGGTCCAGCCGGCGGTGTGCGCAAAGAGTACGGCTAAACGTTGAAGCGGGCGTTCGCCAGCGCCGTCGCGCAGAAGCACGTGCGTTCGTCCGGCAGATTCCCGATCGTTCTGAATAGCAGCTCTCGCAGCCGGGCGGTGTTCTCCTTAAACACCCGGATGACCTCCTCGTGGCTGACCGCCTCGATCTCGCCCTCCACGCCAACGTCGTAGTCGGTCACGAGCGAGATGTTCGCGTAGCACACCTCCAGCTCACGGGCGAGCACGGCTTCGGGGGCCTGGGTCATGTTGATGACCTCCCAGCCTTCGGCCGCAAAGCTCTTGGATTCGGCCCGAGTGGAGAACCTCGGCCCCTCGACCACCGCCACCGTCCCTCGATCGTGCGTGGGGAGCCCGAGCCCTCGCGCCTCAGCGATGAAGATCTCCCGCATGGTGGGGCAGTAGGGATCGGCGAACGAGACATGAGTCGTCTCTGGCCCGTCGTAGAAGGTCGATGCTCGCCCCCTCGTCAGGTCGACCAGCTGGTCGCACACGACGAACTCGCCGGGCTTCACCTCGGGCTGGAGCGACCCCACCGCACACGGCCCGAGCAGCCGCTCCACCCCAAGCTGCTTCATCGCCCACACGTTGGCGCGATATGGAACCACGTGGGGAGGGAACTGGTGCTTCGCTCCGTGACGGGGAAGAAAGGCCACGGGCCGGCCATGGACGGTCCCAACGGAGAGGGGGGCCGAGGGTTCGCCCCAAGGGGTATCCATCTCGATCTCGCGGACGTCCTCGAGGAACGAGTAGAAGCCGGAGCCCCCGAAGACGCCGATGCGTACGGGCTCGTCGGCAGGGGTGGCTGTCAGGCCGACTTCTCCTTCGTGGTCCCGCCCGACTCGCCTCCGGAGGCCTGTTTCGATTCCGTCTTCTTCGATCCCCCCGACTTCGCTCCCTCCGTCGGCTTCGCTCCATCGGTCGACGAGGCATCCGTCTTCTCCCCATCGCCCTTCGCGGCGGTCTTGGCCGGTCCCTTTCGCGAGTCGGTCACGTAGAACCCGGAACCCTTGAACAGGATCCCCGCGGGGTGGAAGACCTTCCGCAGGCGTCCCCCGCACACGCCGCACTCGGTCAACGGCGCTTCGCTGAATCTCTGGAAGACGTCGATGTGGGTGCCGCAGGACGAACAGGCGTACTCGTACGTCGGCATGTCATCGATTATAGGGTCGGGCAGGCGGAGTCCTGGTGGCATAGACGAAGTCCCGATGGGTACACTCGCTATCCCTGTCAAAGGAGCGCGATGAAGGTCAGAAAGGCGGTGATCCCGGCCGCGGGGCTGGGGACCCGATTCCTTCCAGCCACCAAGTCCCAGCCCAAGGAGATGCTGCCCATCGTCGACAAGCCGGCCATCCAGTACGTCATCGAGCACGCGGTGGGCGCCGACATCCACGACATCCTGATCGTGACCGGCCGCGGGAAGCGGACCATCGAAGACCACTTCGACCGCTCCTTCGAGCTCGAGCAACGGTTGGAGGAGGCCGGAAAGTACGAGGAGCTGAAGCAGGTCCGCCAGATCTCCGACATGGCCTCGATCCACTACATTCGCCAGAGGGATCCGCTCGGCTTGGGCGCGGCCGTGGCGATGGCGGAGCCGCACGTGAACGGGGAGCCATTCGCCGTTCTGTTGGGCGACGACATCATCGTGACCGGGAACCTCCTGCGGGACCTGCTGGACATCTACGACCGCTACGGCCGCAGCGTGATCGCCGTCAAGGAGGTCCCCATGTCGGACATCCATCTGTACGGCGCCATCGAACCGGAGTTCGTGGAGGACGCCCTGGCCAGGGTGGTGCGGATCGTCGAGAAGCCGCCGGCGGAAGAAGCTCCATCGAACCTGGCGGCCATCGGATGCTACGTGCTCACCCCCGAGATCTTCGACGCGCTGCGCGCGACCTCCCCCGACAAGCGTGGTGAGATTCAGCTCACGGACGCGATCAACCTGCTGGCCCAGCAGCAGACCGTGTACGCCCATGTCTTCGAGGGCGTGCGCTACGACATCGGAAAGAAGCTCGATTACCTGCAGGCCACGGTGGAGCTGGCGATCGACCGAGAGGATCTCGGACCCGACTTTCGGGCGATCCTGGCCGATCTGGTCCAGCGGAAGAAGCTCCTGTAGCCGATGGTCCAGCCCGGGACACATCCTTACCCGGCCGGATCGAGCCGGGCTGAGCCGGCCCACGACCATGACCACGGGCCGGAGGAGATGCGCTCAGTGCTCGAGGTCCGGGCGTCGATCCTTGAGGAGATCCGAACCCTCGCACCGATCGAGCTGCACCTTCAGGAGGCGTACGGATGCGTACTGGCTGCGGATGTCGTCGCCGAGCTGGACATCCCACCTTTCTCCTCCTCGGCCATGGATGGATACGCGGTTCGTTCCTCCGACGTGAGAAACACGTCCGCGGATGCACCCGTAGCGCTCACGCTGGCGGGTCGGGCCCCGGTCGGCCGGCCCCCTGAAGCCACGGTGGGCGGCGGTGAGGCGATCAGGATCGCCACCGGAGCTCCGGTGCCCGCGGGCGCCGACTGCGTGGTTCCGATCGAGCACTGCGTGACCCAGGGTGCGCTCGTGCGCGTGCTTCGTCCGTTCGGGGAGGGGGCAAACATCCGGCCCGCCGGCCAGGACGTCCGAGCCGGGCAGACCCTCGTCCCCGCCGGCCGCAGGATCTCCGCCGGAGAGCTTGGGTTGCTGGCGAGCTCCGGGCACGCCTCCGTCCTTGTCCACCCCCGGCCGCGGGTGGTGGTCCTGTCCACCGGCGACGAGCTGGTGGAGCCGGGCCGTCCGGCTTCGTTCGGCATGGTGCGGGACGCCAATTCATTCACGCTGTACGGCGGGCTCCGTGACGTGGGGGCTGTCCCCTACCTGGCGGGCATCATCCGGGACGAGGAGGAGGCTCTCAAGAACGAGGTCCTGGGGCTGGCGGCCCGGGCGGACTGCTTCATCAGCTCCGGTGGGATCTCCGTGGGAGAGCGCGACGTGGTGAAGAAGGCCTTCTTCCGTCGAGGAGACATCGATTTCTACAGGGTGGCGATGCAGCCCGGGATGCCCCAGGCCTTCGGCATGATCGACGACACCCCGTACTTCGGGCTTCCCGGAAACCCCGTGTCGGTGTTCGTCTCCTTCGAGGTGTTCGTCAGGCCGGCCCTGCTGAAGATGATGGGCCGGCGCGACATCTTTCGTCCCGAGATCTGGGCGGTGGTCGAGACCGACATCTCCGGGCCAAAAGAGAAGGTGCAGTTCGCCCGGGTGAGGGTGTGGCGGGAGAAGGGCCAGTGGAGAGCGGCCAGCACCGGCCCGTCCGGGTCCAACCTGCTGGCCACCGTGACCAAGGCCAACGGTCTGGCCATCGTTCCCATGGGGATGGAGACCGCAGAGGCGGGCTCTCGCGTCCGGGTGATGCTGTTCCGGGCCCTGGAGGAGGAGGCGTGACGGGGGTGGCCCGGATGGTAGAGGTGGGAGACAAGGCGGTCACCCCGAGAGAGGCGGTGGCCGAGTGCACGATCCGGATGGCCCCGGACGCCTGCGCCGCCCTGCTCGCCGGTACGCCGAAGGGAAACCCGCTGGAGGCGGCCAAGGTGGCCGGGCTGATGGCCGCCAAACGGACCTCCGACCTGCTTCCCTTCTGCCATCCGATCGCACTCACCGGGGCGGCCGTGGTCCTCGAACCCGACGCCGCCGCGGGAACGATCCGCATCGAGGCGACCGTCCGAGCGAACGACCGGACCGGCGTGGAGATGGAGTCGCTCACCGCCGCCGCCGTGGCGGCTCTGTCCCTCTATGACACCGCCAAGGCCTTCGACCGGAGCGCCGAGATCGGCGGACTCCGCCTCCTGGCCAAGTCGGGCGGAAAGAGCGGGGACTACCGCCGCCCCGGGTAGCTGATCGCACGGCCGCCCCCGCCACCATGGCGGCCAGTCCGCCTCCCCAATTGCCGCGACATCCTTGAACCCCAGATGTGGAGTGCTACGCTGCTGTTCCAGCCCACATGTTGTGGTCGCACCGGGATCGGCCGCGAGGAGGGCTGGTGCTGAGTTGGCTTTTGGTTGGTCTTTTGTGCATCATCTGGGCCGCTTTCCTCCTTCCTTCCCGTCGTCGATCCCCTGTGTCGAGCATCGAGGAGTTCGAACAGAAGATGAGCCTGCTGGCTGAGACGAATAGTGCGGCCCCGGGACGCTGGGTGCTGATGCCCCAGAGGGGCCGCCCGTTCCTCGGCTCGAGCGAGCGGCAGCGCGCGCGAGTCAGACGGCGCCGGAGGCAGGTGTTCGTGGCGCTGCTGGAGGCTTCCGTCCTGACCCTGATCATGGGGCTGTTCCCCCCCTTCCGCGTCATGCTGTACGCCACCGCCGCATTGGTGGGGGTGCTCCTGGTGTACGCCGCCATCCTCGTGAGGATCCGCGAGGAGGAGATGGCGATCGCCAGAGCGAGGATACGGCGGCTGGCAGCGAATCCGATCGAGTACGCCGTGCCGAATGGCTCTCAAAACGGCTCTGGGCCGTACGCCGGCAATGGACGGGCGGCGGTGTCGGAGGGCTATCTGAGAGAGAGCGGGGTGCACCTGCTGGACGAGGGCGTTCACGTCATCGTCCGCCGCTCGGATGAGGTTGACGTCTCGGCGCTGCGGGAAACCGCTCGATAGTTCGAGCCCGCTGGCCGGAAGCCGCAGCTTGTAGAACAATCGCTCACCGTGAACCTTGGTGACCTGGCCGACTCGTTTCAGCGCCGCTTCGAAAACAAGATGTCCGCGCGGGAGAAAGCCCTCGTGGCCGCTCGACGATCGATCCGGGCTTCTGCGAACGCGATACGAGCCATCCACCGAAATGAGCTCGAGCAGGCACATGCGCTCATGGAGGAGTCCCGCTCGGCGATCCAGTCCGGGCGCGAGGCGGTCCGGGAGAACCACCCGGACGTGTACTTCGCCGGATTCATGCAGGACGCGCAGAAGGAGTACGCGGAGGCGCGGCTGACCGAAGCGGTCGTGACCGGAGCCGAACTTCCCTCCCCTGAGGATCTCGGGGTCGAGATGGCCCCCTATCTGAACGGGATGGCCGAGTCCATCGGCGAGGGCCGGCGGGCGATCCTCGATTTTCTGCGTAGGGGCGAGGTCGACCGGAGCGAGCGGATCCTCACCGCGATGGAGGACATGTACTACCTGCTGGTCTCCATGGACTTCCCGGACGCGGTCACCGGCAATCTGCGCCGGTCCACCGACGTGGCCCGAGGCATCATGGAGCGAACCCGGGGTGACCTGTCCGTCACTCTCGTGCAGCGGAGGCTTCAGGATGCTCTCGAACGCCACGCCGAGCAGGTCCGCGGCGAGCCGCCCGCGGAAGGCTAGCCCTCCTTCGCTCGCCCCTTGGGCGGGGCCATCTCCGCGTTGTTCAAGCCTCGGTCGAAGGGCCTGGGGGTATCGGCTGGGTGGGGGCGGCTCCGCCCGGATCGTCGGGGGCCGTCTCCTGGGTCGGCTGCGGTGGTGGCGGCCGGGGGGAGGGCTGCATCAGGACGGCGCGCCTCTCCAGGAACTCCTCGCGGGTGATCTCACCTTTCGCATATCGCTCCTCCAACATCCGAAGGGCCGGCGAGGCGCCGAAGCGGTCCTGGAGGTTGGGGAGCTCGCGCCGGAGCAGGAGCACGATGACCACGATCAAGGCGACCCAGAAGACCGTCCAGAACAGTCCGGCGAACAGGCCACCCCACAGGCCCCAGTCCGGTCCGAACGGCCACACGGTCAGGGCCTCCCGGTGAGGTCGTTTCTGATCTGGTTCAGCTCCTCCGCGCTGATCTCCCCCCTGGCGTATCGCTCCTCGGCGATCCGAACGGCCGAGGAGGCGCCAAAGCGTCCCGGGGCCGGGGCCGCACCCGGCTCGCCCTTCGGCAGGACGATCCACAGCACGATGTACAGGAGGATCCCGAACCCCATGAAACCGGCCACCACGAAGCCCACCCTGACCAGGACGGGATCGATGCCGAAGTATTCGGCGATGCCACCGCACACGCCGCCGAGACGCTTGTCGGTCTCGGAGCGCGTAAGCCTGTGCCCGTCCATGGCCTCCAATGGTCCCCCACCCGAACGGCGCGGTCAACGTGGGCTAGAGGGCCGGATGTCCTCTGTTACGCTTGCCGTTTCGGGGGTGTAGCTCAGTGGTAGAGCGCTGCCTTCGCACGGCAGAGGTCAGGGGTTCGACTCCCCTCACCTCCACCAAAGCGACCTTACTCAAACCCACCCCTGAAAAAACGGGTTCGGGTATCTCGCGCTGAAGCCTCGTGGCGAATGCCTCGGCAGCAACGGCGGCGAACTCATCGGTCAGCTCCGACCGGATCACTCTGTTCGTATCCACGAGTATCCGCTCAAAGAAGGTGAGGTTGAACCTGCGCCGAACCTCATCCGGGGCCCCTTCATACGCCGCCTGGAAGTTGGCGGCTAGATCCAGCGCCTTCATGATGATGTCCTCAATT
>JBOGVA010000034.1:0-18285 GCA_050692195.1 Actinomycetota bacterium
ACGACAGGAACCCTCTGATTGGAGAGAAGCCTACGCGCACGAAGCCAGGCAACTCGTCTCGATTCCGGTCGTAGCTGCGCTCCGGAAAACGCTTCAGGAGCGCGGCGAGGAGTTCGTCGGGGTCACGAGAGCGCTTGAGCACCTCGGAGAACACGCGGCGCCATTGCTCATGGTAGTGTCGGATGAGAGGCTCATCTGGGTTTACGACAGTCCCCGAAGCGATGCAGTAGTGGATCTCCGATTCGATGATGTCGTGGCCGCCGTAGAAGTCCCTGGCACCGGTGAAGGGGACGAGCGGGTGCACCTGGTCGTTGAGGCTGACAATCCTGATTACGACGATACGGCAGATAGCACCACGCTCTTTGACTTCGAACTCATCGGCCCCATCGCGCGGCAGTTTGCTACCCACATTGGTCAGAGGATCCCGCAAGAGGCTCTCGATAGACAGCCAGACGTCGCTGGAAAGGGAACCCACAGAGGACTTGGAAGAAGGCGGGCAGGGACAGAAGGCGTCGCCCTTGATTCCCACATGTTCCCCAATGTCCTCCGAGACATGTTTGAACGGGGCGAGTGGCAGCCGTCTCTCTCCCTAGCAGTTCCGGAACCGAAGGAAGGAGCCTATCCCGTCCTGCCTGACGCGTCGGTGACGTCGTGGTCACAGTGCCCAATATGCCAAGGCGAACTCAAGACGGTCGAAGACGTAGGTGAATGCTTGG
Organism: Actinomycetota bacterium; assembly: GCA_050692195.1. Taxonomy (GTDB): domain Bacteria; phylum Actinomycetota; class UBA4738; order UBA4738; family UBA4738; genus JBOGVA01. The sequence continues at coordinate 717 of JBOGVA010000034.1, forward strand.
AATGCAGGCGGTTGTGGTGCAACCCAATGCGCCAGCCGCGACTGGACGAAAGTGGGAAGCTCATCGGCGGAGAGGATCGCCTGCCGATGACAGACTCTGAACTTGCATCTGGAGAGTGGCAGCAAGTGACTGCCTACGTCAGAGGCCCAAGGCGCGACGAGCCCTCTCTCCCCGATTGAAGCGGTCATGGCTCGCTAGCCGAGAAAGACGAGGTTGCAGGTCGTCGCACCATCGATATTGAAATTCGAATCCTTAGCTGGGGAGCTGCCCGGCGAGGAGAGGCCCCGCGTATTCGCGACCTTCAGGTCACAGGAGCGCTGCGTCCTCGAATGGGAGGCCGTGAGAAGCTGGTAGGCCCCGCGATGACCAGGCCTTATTGGTTATCGGGCCACCGCGAGCATTTATTAGAACTTCGTCCCCCCTTCCCCGAGGCCAGGTTCAGACCGCTGGGAAGGAGTGTACCGGCATCGTTACCACCGAGCCCCCCGCCAGGGCAACGAGATGCCGGAGCGCCACCCGTTAAGGCCGCTTTGGTGGGCTGTCGACGACGGCTGAAGACTGAGCACTTCTGGCCGGTCGAAAACTGAGCAGGTCCCACACCTGCACAGCCGTTTGACCGAGCCTCCGGTCCGACCACGACCGGAGGAGGAAGGGGTGTACTCAGTGCACGATTGGGCCGACGTCCACCGCCTGCATCGCGAGGGTCTGCCCCAAGCGCAGATCGCCAGGCGCCTCGGCATGAGCCGCAACACCGTGGCTCGCCTGCTCGGGCTCCCCGAACCACCGACCTATCGAAGAGCGCCCCAGCCGTCGCGTCTGGACCCGTTCAAGGACGCCGTGGCGGCCATGCTGGACGAGGACGCCAGAGTGCCTTCCACCGTGGTCCTCGACCACCTCCGGCGGGAGGGGTACTCGGGCGGGCGCACGATCCTCAAGGACCACCTGCGGCAGGTCCGCCCCCACTTCCTGGCGGCCAGGGCCTACCAGCGGACCACGTACCTCCCCGGCGAGGTGGCCCAGGCCGACTGGTGGCACACAGGGCGGCAGGTCCCGGTAGGCAAGGGCCGGACCCGGGAGGCCTTCGGCTACCTGACGACGCTGCCGCACTCGGCCGGCCATGCGGTCGTGTACAGCTTCGCCAGGACCACCGCCGAGCTTCTCCCGGCGATCCTGGGTTGCTTCTCCCGCCTGGGCGGGGTCCCGGAGATCCTGTTCATCGACAACGACTCCGCGGCCATCGCTTCCGGCAAGGGCCGGAACGCGATCCTGCACGACGAGGTGGCGGCAGTGGCCGGGCACCTCGGGCTGAAGATCGTGGTGCTCGAGCCGGCACGTCCGGAGTCCAAGGGCCAGGTCGAGCGGACAGTCGAGTACCTGGAGGGCTCGTTCCTGCCGCTCCGGCGTTTCGAGAGCCTCGCTGACCTCCAGTCCCAGTCCGACGCCTGGACGGCCGAAGTGGCCCATCGTCGCCACCATCGTCGCGTCGGGGCGAAGGTGGCCGACGCCCTCGCCGTGGAGCGGGGTCACCTGCGGCCGCTGCCCGTGGTGCTCCCCGACGTCGACCGACGGACCGAGGTCCGGGTGACCAAGGACGGGTTCGTGCGGGTGGCAGACGTCGACTACTCGGTCCCGCCCGGCCTGGCCGGCCGGCGACTGCAGGTCAGGGTGTCCCCCACCGAGGTCGTGGTGCACTGCGAAGGCACCGAGGTGGCAAGACATGGGAGGAGCTACATCCCGGCCGACGTGGTGCTGGCCCCGGCCCATGTCCGGGCCCTCCGCCTCGCGAGGGAGGCCCGGTCCCGGCTGGCCTCTGGTGACGTCGAGCTCCCAGAGGTCGACCTCTCCCGCTACGACGCTCTGGCCGGGGTGGTGTCATGAGCGCCTCCTCCGAGGTGGCCTACCTGGCCAGGGCGTTGAAGGCGCCCCGGGTTGCGCAGCTCGCCTCGACCCTGGCGGAGCAGGCCCGTTCCGAGGGGTGGGACTACGAGCAGTACCTGGTCCAGGTCCTCTCCGAGGAGGTGGCCTCTCGGGAGACCCACGGCGGTGCAGCCAGGGTCAAGGCCGCCCGGTTCCCCCAGGTGAAGACCCTCGACGACTTCGACTTCTCCTTCCAGCGGTCGGTGCGCCGCCAGCAGGTGGCCCACCTCGCCCAACTCGACTTCCTCCGGGAGGCCACGAACGTGGTGTTCCTGGGACCGCCGGGAACGGGCAAGACCCACCTGTCGATCGCCCTTGGAGTCCAGGCCGCTCGGCGCGGCCACCGGGTGGCGTTCGCCACAGCGCACGAGTGGGTGCTCCGTCTCGGGGCGGCCAAGCGGACGGGCCGACTGGAAGAGGAGCTCGATCGGCTGAGAAGGATCCCGCTCGTGATCGTCGACGAGGTGGGCTACATCCCGTTCGACCCCGAGGCCGCTGCCCTGTTCTTCGCCTTGGTCTCGTCGCGCTACGAGCGGAGCTCCCTGATCGTGTCATCGAACAAGACCTTCTCCGCTTGGGCGGAGATCTTCGGGGACCCCGTGGCGGTGGCTGCCATGGTCGACCGTCTCGTCCACCACGCAGAGGTGATCGTGCTTAAAGGCGAGAGCTACCGGCTGAAGGGCAAGGGGAAGGAGGTGATGGCCTCAGAGGCCTCGTAGGTGCTCAGTTTTCAAGCGGCCGTTTCTGCTCAGTTTTGGGCCGACGTTGACAGTGGGCGAGGGGGGACTTGAACCCCCATGAGGTTGCCCTCACAGGATCCTGAATCCTGCGCGTCTGCCATTTCCGCCACTCGCCCGGGACCGGAAGCGATGGTAACAGGTGGTCAATGAGCGATCGTCGCTGCGGAACCTGTGGCGCCCGGATCGGTCGAAGGATGGAGGAATGAGGGCAAAGAGGCGTGGATATAATCGAGCACGAAACCCCCGACTACCTGCGGATCAGACGACCTTTGGGAATCCTGAGTGAGTTCGAGCGACGCCTCGAGGGCGTGATCGAAGGCATCTTCACGAAGGCCTTCCGCACGGGGCTCCAGCCCGTTGAGCTGGCGACCCGCATCCTCAAGGAGATGGAGGCGAACAAGACGGTGGGCGTTCGGGAGGTCTGGGTCCCCAACGGCTACATCTTCCATCTGTCCCCTGCCGACCGGGAGCGGTTCAGCGGGACCGAGAAGCACCTTCGCCGCGAGCTGGAGCAGGTGATCAGGGAGGGCGCTGCCGAGCGAGGATGGGGGCTGGTCGGACCTCCCGAAGTCCAGTTCCAGACCGACGCCTCGCTCAAGCAAGGGGAGTTCTCCTGTGAGCCCCTCCTGATCGAAGGTCCCACCACCGGCGGAACGGGCTCCCCGGTGGCGGCGGCAGGGAAGAGCGATCGGGACGCGGAGCTGGTCATCATCGAGAAGGGCAAGCCGAGCAAGGCGTTCCCCTTGACCAAGGAGAGGGTAATCATCGGGAGGCTCGATGACTCCGACGTCGTCCTCGCCGACCCCGGGGCGAGCCGGCGTCACGCCGAGGTCCGCCGACAGAACGGGGAATACGTGATCGCCGACCTTGGATCGACCAACGGGACGATGGTGAACGAATCGACGATCGGGGAACGGACCCTCGAGGAAGGGGATCGGATCACGATCGGAAGGACCGTCCTGGAATTTCGGAGGCGGTAGGAACATGCCCCCGTTCGTACTGACCATCCTCAAGGTCCTGTTCCTCGCCCTCCTCTACTTCTTCGTCTACCGAGCCATCCGCTCCGTCGTGGTGGACCTTCGAGCGGAGACGAGCCAACCAGTCGCCAGGGGGCGAGAGGCGCCGGCTCGTCCCCGCAGAGGGAAGGCCAAGCCGCCGAAGAGCATCGTCGTGTTGGACGAGCGGGGGAACAAGGTGAATACCGTACGGCTGGGGGGGACCATCCAGATAGGAAGGGCCGAGGCCTGTCAGATCCAGTGCTCCGACACCTACGTCTCCTCGTTCCACGCCCGGGTCTTCAGTCGCGACGGCGCCTGGTACGTGGAGGATCTGGGATCCACCAACGGCACGTACCTCAACCAGAGACGGGTGACGTCCCCCGCAGAGCTGCGGGCGGGTGACCGTGTCCAGGTGGGGAAGACGACGCTGGAGCTTCGCCGATGAGAGTGCTGGCTGGAGCCCGGTCTGACATCGGACGGGCCAGGGAGCGAAACGAGGACGCCTACCTAGTGAAGGAGCCTCTCTTCGCCGTGGCCGACGGCATGGGCGGCCACCGGGGCGGCGATGTCGCCTCCTCCCTCGCGCTGGAGATCCTCGGCGCCGGCGAGGAAGGCGAGGAGCGGCAGCCCGTCCTGCTCACCTCGGGGATCAAGAAAGCCAACCAGCGGGTCCTGGAGCGAGCCGAGGCCGACCGTGACCTCCGCGGGATGGGCACCACGCTCACCGCCATCGTGGCCGAGGACGCCAGGGCCCACGTGGCCCACGTCGGCGACTCCCGTGCGTACCTGCTTCGGGAGGGGAACGCCCTCCAGCAGCTGACGGAGGACCATACGCTGGTGCAACGAATGGTCCGGGAGGGAAGGCTCTCCCCGGAAGAGGCTGGGACCCATCCCCAGCGAAGCGTCCTGACCCGGGCCCTCGGGGTGGAGGAAGAGATCGCGGTCGATGAGCTCACGCTGGACGTCCATGCCGGCGACCGGCTCCTGCTCTGTACCGACGGCCTGACCAGCATGGTCGGAAGGGACCGCATCCAGCAGATCCTGGAGGGAGAGCGGGATCCACAGGCCGCCTGCGACAGGCTGATCGACGCGGCCAACCGCGCCGGAGGGGAGGACAACATCACGGTCATCGTCCTCGACTTCCTGAAGGACGAAGCAGCGCGGGATCCTGCGGCCACGGTGATCACCCGGGAGGCCGGACCGGCAGAGACGCACGCCGAGCCGGTCGAACACATCCCCTTAGAGGGGCGGCCCGCGCCGTCCGAGGAGCGCACCTCCGGCATCTCGCAACCCCAACGGCGACGGCGGTGGGGCCGCGTGGCCCTGCGGATCGGGGTGGCCGTGGCGGTCCTTGCCGCGGCGCTGGCCGCCGGCGTGAACTACATCGACCGCCAGTGGTATGTGGGTGACGCAGACGGCAAGGTGGCCATCTACAGGGGCATCCCGTCCGAGATCCTGGGGTTCGACCTCTCGCACGTCGAGGTCTCGACCGAGCTTTCCACCGCGCAGGCCCAACGGCTCCAGCCCTGGCAGGACCTCTCCGACGGCATCACGGCCGGCAGCCTCGAGGCGGCCCGGGCCATCGTGGCGCAGATCCGGCGCGACCTCCAGTCACCTCCGGGAGCCTCCCCCTGATGCAGGCCGGCCTGATGCAAGAGCCCCGGCGCGGCACCCAGCTCGCGCTGACCATATTGGCCATCATCCTGTCCGTCTCCGCCTATGTCCTTGTGACGCTGGGGGTGACGGGGGAGACTCCACCGGGGGTGGGGGGATTCGTCGCGGTCGTGGCAGCGACCTACCTGCTCGCGCACGTCATCGTGACCAGGCTTGCCCCGGGGGCCGACCCGGTCCTGCTGCCCGTCGCCGCCGTCCTGGCCGGCCTGGGCTACGCCCTGATCTACCGGCTGGACCCCGGCCTGGCCGACTCGCAGTTCGGATGGCTGATGCTCGGCCTGCTGCTCTTCGGCCTCACGCTGTTCGTCGTCCGGGACCACCGCTCTCTGGACGCCTACACCTACACCATCGGGCTGCTGGGGATCCTCTTCCTGCTGTTGCCCGTCGCCCCCGGGGTGGGGCGAACGATCAACGGCGCCCGGCTGTGGATCCGACTCGGGCCGCTCACCTTCCAGCCCGCCGAGATCGGGAAGGTCCTGATCGTGATCTTCCTGGCCTCCTACCTGTCCTCCAAGAAGGAACTCCTCGCCGTGGCCACCCGGCGGATCGGCCCGCTCCGCCTGCCGGAGCCGCGGCACCTCGGACCTCTTCTGGTCGCCTGGTCCCTCTCTCTGGCGGTGCTGTTCATGGAGAAGGACCTGGGCTCTTCTCTCCTGTTCTTCGGGATCTTCATCGTCATGCTGTGGACGGCGACGGCCAGGGCCTCCTACCTGGGGCTCGGCCTGGTTCTGTTCGCGGCGGGAGCGATGCTCGGCTACGCCGCCTTCGACCACGTCCAGACCCGGGTCGACGTGTGGCTGCACGCCCTCGAACCGGAGCTCATACAGGGCGATGGCTTCCAGCTCGCCCAATCCGGGTTCGCCATGGCCACGGGCGGCCTCGCCGGCACCGGCCTGGGCCGAGGCCACCCAGGACTCATCCCCTTCGTCGAGACGGACTTCATCTTCGCCGCTGTGGGCGAGGAGCTCGGCCTGATCGGCGCCACGGCCCTGCTCCTGCTCTACGTGGTGTTGATCAGCCGGGGGTTCCGCGCGGCCATCGCCCGAGAGGACGGCTTCAGCAAGCTGCTCGCCACGGGGCTGGCCACCGCCCTGGCGCTTCAGACCTTCATCATCGTGGCAGGGGTGACCCGGCTGATCCCGCTCACGGGCATCACCCTGCCGTTCGTCTCCTACGGCGGATCCAGCCTGGTGGCGAACTTCGTCCTGCTCGCGCTGCTCGTCCGCGTATCCTCGCCGCCCCCCGCACACGCCGGGCGACGGCGCTGGCGGGGCGGCAGCCGGGAGCCCCGCGCCGGTGGAGCCGTCACCCCTGGCAGCTCCGCACCGACTGCGGTCGTCAACCCGAAGGGTGAGGCGTGATGGACCGCCAGATCCGCCGGCTGGCCCTGGCCTTCCTCGTGCTCTTCGTCCTGGTGTTCGCCCAGATCAACTACATCCAGGTGTTCGCGGCGTCCCGCCTGGCCAATCACCCCGCCAACCAGCGCCTGTTGCTCCAGGAATACACCGTCGACCGCGGAGCGATCCTGGCCCGCGACGCCCGGACCATCCTGGCCGCCAGCCAGCCCACGGAAGGGAGGCTGAAGTATCGCCGCGAATACCCCGAGGGCGCGCTGTACACGCATGTCACGGGGTACTACTCGGTGGTGTTCGGCCGCGCCGGCCTGGAAGCCTCCCAGAACGACTACCTCTCCGGCCGGGCCGCGGAGCTCCTGCCCCAGAACCTGGTGGACGAGATCCTCGGCCGCGACAAACGGGGGGCCACCGTCGTCACCACCATCGACCCGAGGCTTCAGAGGGCGGCACAGCAGGCCCTGGGGTCGCTTCGAGGCGGCGTGGTGGCCCTCGACCCGCGAGACGGCGCCGTGCTGGCGCTGGTGGCCAACCCCTCCTTCAACCCCAACCCGCTGGCATCTCACAACCCCGACCGCGTGCGACGGGCACACCGCCAGCTTGTCAGAGATCCCGAGAAGCCCCTCCTGTCACGGGCTCACCAGGAGCTCTTCCCTCCCGGCTCGACGTTCAAGATCGTTACGGCGGCCGCGGCCCTCGAGAACGGGATGCGCCCCGAGACAACGTTCCCCAACCCGCTCAGACTCGAGCTCCCGAATACCAGAGAGGAGATCGAGAACTTCGGCGGATCGCACTGCCTGGGAGGCGCCTCGCGGATCACGCTGGCCCAGGCACTCCAGATCTCTTGCAACGTGACGTTCGCCCGGATAGGCCTGGAGCTGGGGGCGGAGAAGCTCGTCGAGCAGGCCGAGCGGTTCGGGTTCAACCAGCAGGTCGACTTGGAAGTGCCGTACGCCGAGGGGTCGATCCCGCCGGCCCCGGAGTTCGCCCAAGCCCTCTCGTTCGTGGCGACCTCTGCCATCGGACAGCAGGACGTCCGGGCCAATCCGATGCAGATGGCGCTCGTGGCAGCCGCCATCGCCAACAGGGGGATCCAGATGGCTCCGCGGCTGGTCGAGGAGATCCGTGACCCCTCGGGCCGGGTGATCAGGACAGTGGATCCCCGAGAGCTCGGCCGCTCCATCTCGGCCAGGACCGCCGCCGAGCTCACCGCCATGATGGTGAGCGTGGTCGAAGCCGGGACGGGGACGGCCGCCCAGATCCCCGGCCTCCGAGTGGCCGGCAAGACCGGGACGGCCGAGGTCCCCGGAGGGCAGCCCCACGCCTGGTTCGTGTCCTTCGCTCCGGCCAACAGTCCTCGGATCGTGGTGGCGGTGGTCGTCCTGAACGGTGGAGACCTCGGCAACGAAGCCACCGGAGGACGGGTAGCCGCCCCGATCGCCAAGGCCGTGCTCGAGGCGGCCCTCGGAGGCGGCGCCTAATGGCCGGCGACAAGGTCCTGGCCGGGCGCTACGAGCTCGATTCCGTGCTCGGGCAGGGCGGGATGGCCGAGGTGTACCTCGGCACCGATCGGGTCCTCGGACGGCAGATCGCCGTGAAGATCCTGGGCTCGCAGTTCGCCCGGGACGACTCGTTCGTCGCCCGGTTCCGTCGCGAGGCTCAATCAGCGGCCTCGCTCAACCACCCGAACGTGGTCAGCGTGTACGACACGGGCTCCGACGACGGTACCCACTTCATCGTGATGGAGTACGTGCGAGGAAAGACCCTCTCCCAGGTGATCCGGGAGGACGGGCCCCTCCTTCCGGAACGAGCCATCGAGATCGGGGCGGCGGTCGCTCGGGCTCTGGCGTTCGCCCACGACGCGGGGATCATCCACCGCGACGTGAAGTCCGGCAACATCATGCTGACGCCATCCGGCGATGTGAAGGTCATGGATTTCGGGATCGCTCGGGCCACGGCGTCCGAAGGCCTCACCCAGACCGCCACCGTCCTGGGGACGGCCACCTACTTCTCCCCCGAGCAAGCCCAGGGAGCGGCGGTGGACGCCCGCTCCGACCTCTACTCCCTGGGCGTCGTGCTCTACGAGATGCTCACCAGCCACCCTCCATTCGCCGGTGAGACCGCGGTGGCCATCGCCTACAAGCACGTGCAGGAAGACCCGGTGCCACCGAGCCGATTGAACCGCGACGTCCCCCGCGAGCTCGACGCCATCGTGCTGAAGTGCCTGGCCAAGAACCCGGCCAACCGGTATCAGTCGGCGGACGAGCTGCTGGCCGACCTGGAACGATTCAGCGCGGGGATCCCCGTCGCCGCCACGCCGATCCTTCTCCAGCCCACCGAGGTCGTGGAGCGAAACACCCGCCCCACTTCGGTGCTGCCCGCCCCCGCCACCGAGGAGGCGGAGACCCGCCGGCGGTGGGTGGCCGGGACCATCCTCGGCCTCATGCTCCTCATCCTCGCGGTGGGGCTCTTCTTCCTCGCCCGGAGCCTGCTGTCGCCCGAGGCCCTGGTGAGGGTGCCCGACGTCAGGGGGCAGACCCTGAATGCCGCGCGACAAACCCTTCGACAGGCGGGCTTCGAGGTGGGCGACGTCACCCCGGTGCCTTCGGACGAGGAGGAAGAGAACATCGTGGTCGACTACGACCCGAAGGAAGCGGCCAGAGGAGACGCCATCGATCTGACGGTCTCGAGCGGTCCCGATCTGGTCAGGGTTCCGAACGTGGTCTGCGAGACGGAGGGCGACGCCAGATCCATCCTCGAGGACGAAGGCCTCAGGGTTCGAGACGCCGGGCCCGCCGAGAACCCCAGGTGTCCGCAGGAGGGTCTGGTCGCTCGGCAACGACCGGAGCCGGGGGACGAGGTGAGGCCCAACTCGATCGTACGGATCTTCATCCAGCCTGCCCCGTCGCCCAGCCCCTCGCCATCGCCCAGTCCGTCGCCATCGCCATCGCCCAGTCCGTCGCCGTCGCCATCGCCCAGCCCTTCGCCGTCGCCATCGCCCAGTCCGTCGCCATCCGGGGCGCCCAGCCCGTGACCCTGACGTCCTCGGACTTGGTGGCGGAGGACTTCACGCAGGAAGAGCGAGCCATCCTCGCCCCTCACTTCACGAGCCTCGATGGACCCGTGTTCGCCCTGGTCAATCTGCCGGAGGTCGTGAAGGGCGCTCTGTTCGCCAGATACTCACGTTCCTCCAAGTCGCTCCGTCGCCTGTTCCTCGACGAGTTCGCCGAGGGTGCGGCTCCGGGCGGAGCCGATACCGCCGAGGTGGGCGTGGGTCGGGCCGAGCAGCTCTATCAGCGGGTGTTCTTCGAGTACGGCGACGACTCCGTCGCGCAGCTGGGAGGCGTTCACCTCGCCTGCGAACAGACGTCGCAGCTCCTGGCGAAGGTCCTCGAGTGGGGACGCCTCGCCGCCTACCTCGAGCAGTCGACACGGTACGTCCCATTCGACGATCGGCCGGGTGGGAGATGGCGGTACCACGTCCCCCAGGAGGTGCAGGACCATGCCGAGCTCGAGGCGAAGTACCGGCTCACGCTGGATCGGGCGTTCGAGGCCTACTCCAGGTGGCTCGGGCCGATGCAGGAGTTCCTGCGGTCGCTCTTCCCGCAACAGCCGGGTGACTCGGACTTCGTCTACCGAATGACCATCCGGGCGAAGGCGTGCGACACCCTCCGCGGGCTGCTTCCCGCCGCCACCCGGACCCACGTTGGCATCTTCGCCACTGCCCAGGCCTACGAGCAGCTTCTGCTCAGGATGCGGGCCGATCCACTCATCGAGGTCCGAGCCTACTCCGAGCTCATGCTCACCGAGCTGCGGAAGGTCATCCCGGCCTTTCTCACCAGGATCGACCTGCCGGAGCGGGGCGGCCGATGGAGCGAGTACCTGGCCCAGACGAGAGCGGCCACCGCAGAAGTGGCCGAAGACCTGCTACAGGGCCTGGCGGCCCAGCCTCGCCCGGAGGTCGTCCTCACCGACTGCGATCCCGACGGCGAGGTCAAGGTCGTGGCCGCTGCTCTGTACGGCGTGAGCGAGCTCCCCGACGACCAGCTCATGGACGCGGCGAGAAAGCTGTCGACCGAGGACCGCGCCAGGGTGCTCAAGGCGTACGTCGGCGACCGGAAGAACCGGCGACACAAGCCGGGCCGGGCGTTCGAGCGTTCGTCGTACCGTTTCGACGTGCTCTGTGACTACGGCGCCTTCCGGGACCTCCAGCGGCACCGCCTCCTGACCATGGAGTGGCAGACGCTCAGCCCCGCGCACGGGTACGAGCTCCCGCAGGAGATCGAGCCGGCCGGTGCCCTGCTGGACTGGAACGCGGTCATGACGGAGTCCGCGGAGCTGCATGAGCTGATGCGGGCAAGGGGCCTCGGCCCGTCGTCGCAATACGCCGTGGCGATGGCCTACAGGATCCGTTTCTACATGGACATGAACGCGCGAGAGGCGATGCACCTGATCGAGCTCCGGACAACACCGCAGGGCCACCCGGTCTATCGGCGAGTGTGCCAGCAGATGCATCGGCTGATCGCGGACGGCGCGGGCCACCACGCCATCGCCGACGCCATGGCGTTCGCCGATCACACCAGCGTGGAGCTGGAACGCCTGGAGGCCGAACGCCGGACCGAAGCGAAGCGACTCAGGTCACCGGCGAGCTGAGGCGTCCGGGCTCACTTGCCCAATCGCGGAGGCGTCAGCCAACTCGAACCGTGATCGAGAACAGGCGAACGGGGATCGCTCCGGAGGGTCTTGCCCCCTGCTCGCCCGGCGCCCCCAGAGGACAGTGGTCCGTCATCGCTGCGGGCAGGGGGCCTTCGCACCTGGGCCGGCCGCTGAGCCGGACCTCCCCTTCTCCCGGCTCCCGGGCCACGAACTCGAACCGTCGCTTCTCCTCGTCGCTGGACACCAGCTCGAGGATTCCTGTCGGATAGGTCAGGAGCTTCCACTCGAGGGATGGCGCGGCCGGGCCCGCCGAGAGGGCCAGCACCAGGCGAGCACCGGCCTCCAGGACGAACGTGCGCCCGGCGTCGCCGGGACCGACCCGGACGGTGGCGGGCTCGGCACCCACGCCGGCCAGGCGCCCGCAAGAGACGGCCAACAGTCCCAGGCCGGCTACCAGGCACGCCGCGGCAAGCCCGGGCAGGTGTGGTCGGCTTCCTTCCAGGGCCATCTTCCGGTTAGACGATCGGGCGGGCGGATCAGGTCCCAGGGAGGCCCGCGGGCTGCCCGGCGTCCTGAGAGAATGCCTCGCGCATGTGGGCGGCGCCTCCTCTCCTGGCTTTGGATCGAGAGACCCTGATGCTGGCCGCCCTTGCCGCCCTGGTCGTGGCGGGAGTGGTGGTGTCGGCAGGCGCATGGGTCCTTCTATGGCGGGGGCGCACCGGCCGGTCCCACCGTGACGACATCGTGGACCGCGGTCCCCGCTAGGGGGCGGAGGCTCTCTGTTTCTCCTCTTCTAACAGCACCCTGCGGAGCACCTTCCCCACGAGGGTCTCCGGCAGAGAGTCGCGGAACTCGAAGAACTTCGGAACACGATATCCGGCCAACCCATGCACCGGATCGGCGCAGAAGGCCATGAGCTCCTCTGCCGTGGCCTGCTCCCCTTCCTTGAGCACGACGTAGGCCTTCACCGCCTCGCCCGAGCTGGGATCGGCTACTCCAGCCACACACACTTTCTGGACCTTGGGGTGGCGGTAGAGAACCTGTTCCACGTCCGTCGGGAAGACCTTGAACCCCGAGACGATGATCATGTCCTTCTTCCTATCGACGATGGAGAAGAACCCATCCTCATCCATCTTCGCGACGTCCCCAGTGAGGAGCCACCGGGTGGCGTCATCGGTCTTGATCATCCCGGCGGTCTCCTCGGGCTTGTTGAAGTACCCCTGCATGACCTGGGGTCCCGAGATGATCAGCTCCCCCTCCCGGCCCGGCTCGACCTCCCTTGTCCAGTCCTCCAGCTCCACGATCCGGCAGTCCGTGTCCGATATCGGCATGCCGATGGAGCCGGCCCTCGCCCTGCCGTCGAGCGGGTTGGCATGGGTGACGGGAGATGTCTCGGTGAGTCCGTAGCCCTCGACGAGCTTGGCCCCCGTGATCCGCTCGAACTTCTCCGCCACCGCCATCGGCAGCGGGGCGGCTCCCGACAGACAGGCGGTGATCGACCTCAGGTCGTACTTCGGCGTCTCCTTGTCCTCGTTGATCGCGATGTACAGCCGCGGGACGCCGGGGAACAGGGTGGGCTTCTCCTTCTGGATGGCCTTGAGGGTGGCGGCGATGTCCGGCCGGATCTGCAACACGAGCTTGGCCCCCAGGAAGACTCCGAGGTTCATCCCCACGGTCATCCCGTACGAATGGAAGAAGGGGATCACGCACATGATCGCCTCCTTGCCCTCGACCAGGTTGGGAAACCAGGCCGCCGACTGCATCACGTTCGCCACCAGGTTGTAGTGCGTGAGCATGGCTCCCTTCGAAAGCCCGGTGGTTCCCCCCGTGTAGATCAGCCCGGCCAGGTCGTTCCTGGCGTCGACCTCGGCCGCCGGCGTGCGCGGATACGATCCCGCCATCATGTCCTTCCACCAGCGGACCTTCGCGTCCGGGGGGACGAGAGGCCACGGCTCCCCCGCGTGCCTGGCCTCCTTCTTCATCTTGATCGGGGCGAGGAGGTTGAGCGGGAAGGGCAGGTAGTCGACGACCTTGGTGACGATCACCTCGCGAAGGCCGACCTCGTCCCGGATCGCGGCCACGTGGGGATAGAGCTGCTCCAGGACGACCAGGACCTCGATCCCGGCATCCTTCAGCTGGTGGGACAGCTCGCGCTCGGTGTAGAGAGGGTTGTTTCCAACCACCAGGGCCCCCAGGCGAAGCGCGGCGTAGTACGCGATCACGTATTGGGGGCAGTTCGGCAGGAGCAGGCCGACCCGGTCCCCGCGCTGGACCCCCACCGACGCCAGCACCCCCGCGAACTGTTCGACCTCCCGCAGGAACTGGCTGTAGGTCAGCTTCTTGTTGAGGGGCGCCCCCGGGACCACGAAGGAGATCGCCGACCCATCCGGATGCTTGCGGGCCGACTCACTCAGAAAGGAATACAGCGACTTCTCCGGGTAGGGCTCGAGCGACCTCGGCACGCCCACCGGGTAGCTGGCAAACCACGGCCGATGATCCATGACTCCTCCTCCACCCTTCGGAAGGCCATTATGTCCGAACCGGATCACCTCTCGCCAAGGTGGGTAGGCTCTCGGCGGCGCGGTCCGAACGGGAGGCTCGCGAACGCTTGAGTGAACTGACCGAGATGCTCAGAGAGCGGGCCAGGGTTGCCCTGCCCCAGGTGGAAGGACGGCTTCGCCTCCCCGGGTTGCGCGAGCCTGTGGAAGTCCTGTGGGACCGGTGGGGGGTGCCGCACGTCTATGCCGGAAGCACCCATGACCTGTACTTCGCCCAGGGATACATCCTGGCCTCCGAGCGCCTCTTCCAAATGGAGCTCACCTTCCGCCTCGGTGCGGGCCGGCTGGCCGAGCTGATCGGCGAGCCCGCCCTGCCTCTAGACAGGTTCGTCCGGACGGTCGGGTGGAATCGCTCGGCCCACCGGCTCATCGAGCAATGGGACGACCTGTCCTGGGAGATGGCCGAGGCGTTCACGGAGGGCGCCCGGGCCTGGCTGGACCGCATGCCGGCCCGCCCGGTGGAGTACGACGTCCTGCAGGCCGATCCCTTCATGCCAACGGGGCGCGAGGCCGCCGAGCTCCTGTCCGCGGCTTCCGTGTTCATGGTGTGGAGCCTGTCGACGAACTGGGACGCGGAACTGCTCCGAACCGAATTGGCCGAACGAATGGGGTGGGAAGCCGTGACGACCCTGTTCCCCGACCTTCCCACCGAGTCCGGTCCGGTGGTGGCGGGCAAGGCCGGCGGGACGGATGGACGGCGCGCCGCCCTCGATCTCCTGCTCCAGGCCCCGGCGTTTCCGGGGGGACAGGGATCGAACAACTGGGTGGTCGCGGGCCGGCGGAGCGCCACCGGGATGCCGCTGCTGGCAAACGACCCGCACCTGTTCGTCCAGCTCCCGTCGATCTGGTACGAGGCCCACCTGAGCGCGCCGGGCATCGACGTCCGCGGGGTGGCCCTTCCGTTCCTTCCGGGCGTGATCATCGGCCACAACGCCCGCATCGCCTGGGGCATCACGAACCTGGGAGGCGACACCCAGGACCTCTACCTGGAGCGCCTCGATCCCGAAGGAACCGCGGCTCTCTACGACGGCATCTGGGAACCCCTGACCCTCCACCGGGAGGAGATCAACGTGCGGGGCCGGGCGCAGCCGGAGGTGGTGGAGGCCAGGGAGACGCGCCACGGCCCGATCCTCGATTCGTACCTCGTGGGCCTGGCCGTGCCCGAGGTGGTCGTGGGCGGCATCGCCGAGACGTACGCGATCCGTTCCGTCGGGCTGGAGGAGGGGGCCATGCCCTCCACGGTATACCGGCTCAACACGGCCGCAACGTTCCAGGAGTTTCGTGCCGCCCTCGAGGACTGGGCCGCCCCGGGAGCGAACTTCGTCTATGCCGACGTCGACGGCAACATCGGCTGCCAGTCGAGCGGATGGCATCCGGTGAGGAAGAAGGGCGATGGCACCGTGCCTGTCCCGGGATGGACGGGCGAGCACGAGTGGGAGGGCTACCTCCCCTTCGGGGAGATGCCCTGGTCGTACAACCCCGATGAGGGCTTCCTGGTCACCGCGAACAACAAGGTCCACGACGAGTCGTACCCGCACCTGATCGGCAAGGACTTCCTCCCTCCGTTCAGGGCGCGTCGCATCGCCCAGCTCATCACCGATCGGGACAGACACGACGTCGAGTCCTTCCGTCGCATCCACATGGACACGGTATCCCTGCCGGCAATGGAGATCGTCCCGTACCTGGTCGCGGTGGAGCCGGACGACGACCGGCAGAAGCAGGCCCTCACCCTCCTGGCCGAGTGGGACTTCGACCTGGCGGCGGAATCGGCGGGTGCGGCTCTCTACGAGGTGTGGTGCTGCCGGATCGCCGACCTCGTCCTGCTGCCCAGGCTGGGCGAGCGGCTGTACGTGCACTACTACGCACGCCGCCAGTGGACCAACTCCTTCCAATGGCAGGTCCTTCCCACCATCCTCGCGTACCCCACGGCGACGTGGTTCGGCCGGGACGGCCGGGAGGCCCGGGACGAGCTGCTGCGACAAGCCCTGGAGACCACCCTGAACGAGCTGACACAGCGGATGGGTGAGGACTTGAACGGCTGGTCGTGGGGGGCGATCCACCGGGTTCGATTCGCCGGGAGGCTCGCGGCCACCCCCGACCTGGCGGAACTGTTCACCGCCGGGGAGGGGCCGCTCGGAGGCGACGAGCAGACCGTCCTCCAGGGGATGTTCGAGCCCGGGCGCACCTACGAGGCCGTCGTGGCGCCGTCCTGGCGGATGATCGTGGACCTGGGCGACCTGGACTCCTCCGTCGGGACGACCACGGTCGGGCAGTCCGGGAACCCGGCCAGCCCCCATTTCGCCGACCTCTATCCGCTGTGGTCGAAGGGTGCGTACCATCCGATGCCATTCACCCGGGCCGCGGTGGAGGCGGAGACGGAATCGACGCTGACCCTGGTCCCCGACGGGGACCGGACCGCGAGCTAGGTTCGCCGGGACGTCCCTCCCAGGCCGGGGCCCGCTGCTACCATCGCTGGCGGACCGAGCCATGCCGAGATCGAAATCCAAGCGACAGCGCTACCAGCCGCCACCGAAGAAGAAGCCGCGGCCGAGCCCGCGCTGGTTCGGGGTACTGACCCTCTCGTTCATGTTCGCGGGAGTGGCGGTCATCGTCTCGAATTATCTGGGGGTCATTCCCGGGACCAACAACCAGGCCTCCAATCTCTACCTGTTCACCGGCCTTGGACTGATCGCCCTGGGCTTCCTCCTGGCCACCCAATGGCGCTGAGCGGCCAGAGGGGCGTTGGACAGGTTCTGCACAGGTTTTGCACAGCTGGGGAATCCGTGGCTCGAAAGGACTAGACCGCTGCCCATCTACGAGTACCGATGCCGTTCCTGCGGCACTACGGTCGAAGAGATCCAGCCGGTCGGTTCGCCGGCCCCCGAAGCGTGCGCGGAGTGTGGCGGTGAGGTTCGGCGCGTGTACGGCCGGGTCGGGGTGAGGTTCTCCGGGTGGGGGTTTCGGCGGACCGACACGCTCGCCCCCGAGGACCGCCCGCGCAAGGACTTCGAGCGGCTGCGGGAGAAGGCCGAGGAGATCGCGGAAGGCTGACCAACCCTCAGCCATCCAGCGGCTGCGGGCGGGGCCTGCGCACTACCATCATGGGCTCCCCGCAGTGCCTGGGGACCTGGATCTCTCCCAGCCGGGTGACCTGGTACTCCGTCCCGCACTCACCGCAGACGAAGAACACGTCCAGCTCGGCCACGTCTTCCGGCTCGATCGTCTCCTTCGACCGTCCCGCGGCGAGCCCTCGGAGGAACACCAGCCCCAGCGCGGCGATGAGCACGAACAACGCCAGGGCGATGAGCCATTGCAGCCACGCGGCCAGAGCCAGCGGAGGGAGATGCGGTCCCATGCTCCGAGATTACCGTGCAGTGGGAACCCAGACGGTCGGTCCGGGAGGCGTGAGCATCTTCGACTGACTCGCGGGAAGGCCGGCCATCCCGCCGTGTCCGCCTCTCAGCCGAGGCGTTCGATGACGGTGGCGTTGGCCGTGCCGCCCCCCTCGCACATGGTCTGGAGGCCGTAGCGGCCTCCTCTTCGTTCCAGCTCGTGCAGCATGCCCGTCATGAGCTTCGCTCCGGTCGCCCCGAGCGGATGTCCCATGGCGATGGCGCCACCGTTCGGGTTGACGTGCTCGTCGAACCAGTCGTCCGCGACGCCCAGCTCTCGTT
>JBOGVA010000035.1:0-7590 GCA_050692195.1 Actinomycetota bacterium
CACCTGTCAGGCCTACCAGCAGCATGGAAACGTGTGATTGGGCCTAGGAGCGACCCTCGCGTCGCTTGAGCTCCTCGACGATCGACTCCAGGGAGACGTCCTCTTCAGCTTCCGCCGAGGTCTCTTCGGGCTCCGGCTCGGGCTCGGCCACGGGGTGGATGGCCGCCTCCTCGGGCGCGACCGGCTCGGGCTCGAGGGTGGCCTCGAAGACCTCCTGGGAAGACTCGTCGCCTCGAGCCTCGGCCTCCTCGAGGGCCTCCCGGGTCTCCTCGCTCGGTTCGGGAGCCAACTCCGCGCTGACTTCCTCCGTGCTAGGAGCGGTCGTCTCGGGGTCGGGGACCAGCTCGGGCTCCTCGGCGACCCGCTTGATGGACAGGCTGATCCGCCGCCTGGTCACGTCGACGTCGACCACCTTGACCCGGACGTTGTCTCCCACCTGGACGACCTGGTCGGGGGATTCCACGTGCTGCTCCGAGAGCTCCGAGATATGCACAAGGCCTTCGACGCCCTCCCCTACCCGGACGAACGCGCCGAAGGGAACCAGCTTCGTCACCGAGCCGCTGATCACCTCCCCCGTCTGGTGCTTCCGCTCGAACTCGCGCCAGGGGTCCTCCTGGGTGGCCTTCAGTGAAAGGGAGACCCTCTCTCGCTCCAGATCGACGTCCAGGACCTCGACGTCGACCTCCTGGCCGACCGAGGCGACCTCGCTCGGGTGGTCGACGTGCTTCCACGACAGCTCGGACACGTGGACCAGGCCATCCACGCCCCCGCCGATGTCCACGAACGCGCCGAAGTTGACGATCGAGGACACCACTCCATTGCGGCGCTCTCCCTTGCGCAGGCTCTCCAGGAACTTCTTTCGCCCCTCGCTCTGAGACTCCTCCAGGAAGGCGCGGCGCGAAAGGACGACGTTGTTGCGGTTCCGGTCGAGCTCGATGATCTTGCACTCGAGCTCCTGGCCCACGTACGGATGGAGGTCACGGACCCTGCGCAGCTCCACCAGCGAGGCGGGAAGGAACCCTCGGAGGCCGATGTCGAGGATCAGTCCGCCCTTGACCACCTCGATGACCGGACCGGTGATGGTGCCCCCGCTCTTCATGATCTCCTCTATCCGGTGCCAGGCCCGCTCGTACTGGGCCCGCTTCTTGGACAGGATGAGCCGGCCCTCCTTGTCCTCCTTCTGGAGCACGAGCGCCTCGATCTGGTCGCCGACCTGCACGACCTCGGACGGATCGACGTCCTGGCGGATGGAGAGCTCCTTGGAGGGGATGACGCCCTCGGACTTGTAGCCGATGTCGAGGAGAACCTCATCCCGGTCGACCTTGACGACCGTTCCCGCGACGAGGTCCCCGTCTTTGAAGTCCTTGAGGCTTTCCTCGATGGCCCTGACGAGTTCGTCTGGAGTCAGGTCCGTCTGAGCCACTGTTGGCTCGGCTGCACCTTCGATGCCGGTACTCCTTTCTTCCGCTCCGCGTTTCCTCCCGCCGCCAAACTGACCTCTGGAGAGAGAGGGCTTGTGGCATGCAGGATGGAATACGCCGCAGCGCCAGCTCAGTCTAGTGGCGCGCTTGGCGATGCGTCAATCAGGCAACAGCCTTGCCAGTGGGCACACCCAAGCCGCATCGATATGTGATGGCCCAACGGTTCCTCTTTGTATGCTCTCCGGATGAAGGTGGCCTCACTCGGTCATGCCGGCCTCAGGGTCGAGACAGCTCGGGCCACGCTGCTGATCGATCCGTGGTTCTCGCCCGAAGGCGCGTTTCAAGCGTCGTGGTTCCAGTATCCGGACAACTCCCATCTGCTCGAGCCCGAGCTGTTCAGCCCCACCGCGATCCTCATCTCCCAAGGGCGAATGGACCATTTCGACCCCTGGTTCCTCGCTCGCGTCCCGGCGACGGTTCCGGTGGTGGTTCCCCGGTACCCCTCTTCAGCTCTTCGCCGGAAGATCGAGTTGGCCGGGGCCTGGCCCGTCGTGGAGGTCGCTGCCTGGAAGCCCTGCGAGGTGGCGGAGGGCGTCACCGTGTTCTTCGTGCCGGAGGACTCCCCCATGAACCACGATTCCGCCATCGTGCTCATGGCCGGGGAGCGAACCCTACTGAACCTCAACGACGCCAGGCTCTCCCCGCTCCAGCTCCGAACGATCCGGGAGCGCGCGGGCGGGGTCATCGACGTCTTCGCCTTCCAGGGTGCGGGTGCCTCCTGGTATCCGATGTGCTACCGCTACGACAACGAACGCAAGCGGGAGAAGGCTCACCAGAAGCGTCTGGCCAAGCTGAGCTACGTCGCCAGGTCGATCGGGGTCCTGGCCCCGGTGACTGCGGTGCCCTTCGCCGGGCCTCCTTGCTTCCTGGACCCCGAGATCTTCCAGCGCAACGCGGAGATGGACGGGGGCATCCTTCCCGACCAGGAGCAGGTTGCCGGTTGGCTTCGGGGGCGCGGCTTGGACAACGTCGCGGTCCTGCTCCCCGGAGACGTGTGGGACGTGGAGGCGGAGGCCAAGGAGCCCGACCCTGTCTGGGACGGCTTCTCGTTCGAGGAGCGATGGCCCTATCTCGAGGCGTACGCGGCCCGGCGACGCCCTCAGGTCAAGGCGGTGCGGGCGCGCTTCCCGCAGCCCGATGACCGATTGTGGGATGAGTTCCAGGAGTACTTCCAGCGCCTCCTCGGGATGAGCCCGTACTTCAACCGGAAGATCGGGATGAGGGTCGGGTTCGAGGTGACCGGACCCGGAGGGGGGAGCTGGGCGGTCGACTTCGGTGACGGCTGCCAGGCGGTGCTGCCCGAGTTGGGCGACTGCGGCTACGTCTTCACCATGGCCTCACGGTGGCTCCGGCCCATCCTGCGGGAGGAGGTGCCGTGGGAGGACTTCCTCCTGTCCCTGAGGTTCGAGGCTCAGCGGAGCCCCGACGTGCCCAACGATCACCTCCTCGGCCTGCTGAAGTACGCCGACCAGGATTCCCTTGCGGCCGTAGAGCGCTTCGAGACGAGCATGGCTTCGGAGCAACGGATCACCGTCCATGCCGCCGGGCAGGCCTATTCGGTGGCCCGGTACTGCCCGCACGCCGGCAACGACCTCGAGGAGACCGGCGATGTGCTTCCCGGAGGCGTCCTGCGGTGCCTGGCCCATCACTACGAGTTCGACCTGGCCACCGGACGGTGCCTGAACGGCAGCGGCCTCACTCTCGACGTGGAGCCGCTCGAGGCATCGCCCTCTCACTGAGCCGCGCCAAGGTCCTCCGGCGAAGGAGGAACCCCAGGCCTCCCAGGAGCACGGCGACGCCCAGCGTTGTCGGGATCAGCGACCCTGCGCCTCTCACCTCGAGGGCCTTTCCGGGCGCGGGAGCTGTTCCTTCTCTCGGGGCGACCGGCTCTTGCCCGGTTGGGCTCAACACTTCCACCTCGATGATGTCCGGGTATCCGTCCGGGAGGCTGTCTCGCGCCATGCCGGGGAACGTGACCAGGAGCCACGACCCGGCCTCCGGAAACGTGAACTCTCCTTCGTAGGTGGCCGGCGTGTCGTGATACAAGGTGATGGGGAAGCCGCCGCTGAACCTTCTGTACGACCCCGCCGGGTAGGCCCGGATCAGATCGTTCAGGACGGGTACATTCTCGTCGAGCCACGTGGCCGGTTTGGTGTGCCCTGCCTCTTCCCAGAAGCGCACGACGATCCGAGTGGTTTGGCCGGGCTCCGGCCGCTCGGGTGAGAGCTCCAGGGAGAAGTACGGAATCTTGGCCCACGCCGCAATGGCCGGAATCATCGCCATGGTGATCCCAAGCAGGGACGCCAGGACCGCCCTTCGCGCGAATCGGAGCTGTACACGATTCATCCCGGTACTCCTACGCGGCGAGCGAGGGCGTGGTTCCCTTCCTGCCGGTGGTCAGTGGCCGGCGGGAGCGGCTTCGGCCCAGTTCTTCCCCCAGCCCAGGTCCACCTTGAGGGGAACGCTCAGCTCGAAGGCGGACTCCATTGCCGTCTTCACATGGGCTCCCGAAGCGTCCAGGTCGTGCTCCGCGACGTCGAAGACCAGCTCGTCGTGCACCGTGAGCACCATCGTGCAGTCCAGGCCGGACGCGGAGAGATCCCTGTCCACGCCGATCATGGCGAGCTTGAGGATGTCAGCGGCCCCGCCCTGGATCGGCGCGTTGAGGGCCATGCGCCTGCCCATGTCCCGTACCCGGGGGTTGGCCGCCTGGAGCTCGGGCAGGTAGCGACGCCGGCCCAGGATCGTCTCGGTGAACCCCTCGGCGGCCGCCCGGGCCACCTGGCGGTCCAGGAAGTCCCGGATCCTGGGAAACTGGGCGAAGTAGGCCTCGATGAACTCGGCGGCCTCGTCCGGCGCGATGCCGATCCGGCTGGCCAGCCCGAAGGCGTTCATGCCGTACGGGAGGCCGTAGTTGATCTGCTTGACCCGGCCGCGCATGGCCCCGTCGACCTGGTCCTCGGGCACCCCGAACACCTTTGCAGCTGTAGCCGCGTGGAAGTCCTTTCCGGCAGCGAAGGCTTCAGCCATCGCCTCGTCGCCGGAGAGGTGGGCCATCACCCGTAGCTCGATCTGTGAATAGTCCGCGACCAGCAGCACCCGGTCGGCCCGGCCCGCCACGAACGCCCGGCGGATCTGCCGCCCCAGCTCGCCACGGACGGGGATGTTCTGGAGATTGGGGTTCACGCTGGAAAGCCGGCCGGTGGAGGCCCCGACCTGGTTATAGGTCGTGTGGATACGCCCGGTGCGGGGGTTGACCAGCGGAGGGAGGGCGTCCAGATACGTCGACTTGAGCTTGGAGAGCTCCCGGTAGCGGAGGAGGGCCTCCACGATGGGATGCTGTTCCCGGAGCTTCTCCAGCACATCGGCATCCGTGGAAAGCGCTCCTTTGGAGGTCTTCTTGAGTGGCGTCAGGCGGAGTTTCTCGTACAGGATCACGCGGAGCTGGGGCGGTGAGCCGATGTTGAACTGCTCGCCGGCGTGGCGGTAGACCTCCGCCTCCAACGCGGCCATGCGGTCGCCGATCGTCTCCGACATCTCGCGGAGGTACTCCACGTCAAGGGCCACTCCGGCGGCCTGCACCCTGGCCAGGACGGCCGAGAGCGGCATCTCGACCTCGTTGAGCAGTCCGCGAAGCCCGGCTCGCTCGATCCTCTCCTGCAGGACCGGTGCCAGCAGGCCTACCGCCGCGACGGACCCGCCGATCCGCGGCGTGGGATCGGCGAAGAGATGGCCCTCCTGAGTCTCCTGGCCACCCTCGATCTCGCTCAGCACGTCGAGGCCGAGGTATCGCCGGCACAGTGCGTCAAGCGGGTACAAGGCCTCGGCCGGGTCCAACAGATAGCCGGCGAGCAGAGTGTCGAAGGCCACGCCGTGAAGCGCCTCCCCGCGGGCGAGGAGGAGGGCCTCGAAGTCCTTGGCGTCATGGACCCACTTCGGCTTGCTGGGGTCGGCCAGCCAGCGATCGAGCTCCGGGGGGATCCGGTCGAAGGGCACGTACACGGCCTGGCCCCCGCCGGCGGAGATGCCCAGGCCCCGCACCCCGTCCTCGAAGAACGGGTAGACGGCGATGGGTGCCGTGCCGGCCAGGAGGCCGCTCAGCTCCGAGAGCGTGCCGGTCCGAACGTCCAGTGCTGCCTTCTCGACGGCGGGCTTCGCCGTGCGCTCCACGTCCTCCAGCCGCTCCAGCAGCGTCCGGAACTCGAGCGAGTTGAACAGACGCCTGATCGCATCCGGATCCCACTCCCCCATCACGCATTCCTCGGGCGTGATCGGCAACTCGAGGTCGCACACCAGCCGGGCCAGCTCCTTGTTCCTGACCAGGTCCTGTCCGGCCGTCTCGATGGCAGCGCGGACCCTTCCCTTGAGCTCCTCGGTTCGCCCGAGCAGCTCCTCCACGCTGCCGAAGTCCTGAACGAGCTTGGAGGCGGTCTTCTCCCCCACCCCGGGCACCCCCGGGATGTTGTCGGAGGTGTCGCCCTTCAGGGCCACGTAGTCGAGGTATTTCTCGGGCGGCAGGCCGAAGCGTTCGGCCACCGCCCGCTCGTCGTACCTCGCGATGTCGGAGATGCCGCGCCTGTTGAACAGCACCTGGATGCCGGGCCGAACGAGCTGGAAGAAGTCTCGGTCGGCCGTCACGATGACGGCTTCCATCCCCTGCTCGGCTGCTCGGCAGGCCAGGGTGGCGATGGCGTCGTCGGCTTCGTGGCCGTCCACCTCGACGATGGGGACCTTCAACGTCTCGAGGACTTCCTTGATCAGGCCGAGCTGCTGGCGAAACTCGTCCGGAGCCTCCACGCGCCCCGCCTTGTATTCGGGGTACTGCTCCAGGCGCACGGTGGGCTTCCCCTTGTCGAAGGCCACCGCGATGAGATCGGGCCTCTCCTCGGCCAGGAGCTTGATCAACATGGACGTGAACCCGTAGACGGCATTGGTTATCTGTCCGCTGGTCGTAGCCAGCGACGTGGGCAGGGCGAAGAAGGCGCGGAACGCGAGGCTGTGCCCGTCGAGGAGGAAGATGCGCCTGGGACGCTCGACGTCGCCTCTCGCCGCGAGGTCACCTGCTCCCGTCGCGAGGTCGTCTGCCACCACCCACGATTCTAGACTTGAGGCATGACGCAGCCGTCCCGGCCTTCCGCTCACGAGTACCTCGCCGCCATCTACGAGATGAACGAGGAGAACATCCCACCCGTCCAGGCTGCGTTGGCTCGCTGGATGGGGGTCACTCCGGCATCGGTCTCGGAGGCGGTCAAGCGGCTTCGCCGGGACGGGATGGTCCGAACGCAGGGCAGAGAGCTGACGTTCACCAAACAGGGCGAGGCGGTCGCCCGCCAGCTCGTTCGCCGCCATCGGCTGGCAGAGCGCTTCTTGATAGAAGTGATCGGCCTTGCCTGGCATCGGGCTCACGAGGAGGCCGGCGCGTGGGAAGGGGTGATCTCCGACGAGGTCGAGGCTCGGATCTCCACGATCCTGGACGACCCGGCCACCTGCCCGCACGGCAACCCCATCCCCGATTCCAAGCACCGCGTCGACCAATCGGGCCTGAAGCCGCTGCGGAGCTTCGGGCCGGGCGATCGAGTCGTCCTCGAGCGCCTCACAGAGGACTTGGAGCTTGATCTCGGCGTGATGCGATACTTCGAGGACAACGGGCTGATGCCGGGGGCCCAGATCCTGGTGGGTGGCGTGGCTCCGGACGGGACCATGACCCTCGAGGTCGACGGGAACCGGGTCGGCCTGGGACCGGATCTCACCGACAACCTCTGGGTGCGGGCCGCTTGACGCGAATCCGATCCTTTCAGTAGAATTTCGTGCGGCCTGACCGAGTTGGTTAGGTATACCTTACCATGGAGAGGCGGGCATGGGCGCGGCATTCCTGATCACACTCCGCGAGGGCATCGAGGCCGCCCTCATCATCTCCATCATCCTGGCGTACCTACGCCAGCTCGGCCGCATGGATGAGGCTCCCCGGGTCTGGTGGGGAACCGCCGGAGCGGCCGCACTGAGTGTGGCCATCGGGGGCGCAATCTTCGCTGCCGCCGGGGAGTTCGAGGGCAGAGCCGAAGCGCTGTTCGAGGGCCTGGTCAGCCTGTTCGCCGTGGCGGTCCTCACC
>JBOGVA010000036.1:0-15113 GCA_050692195.1 Actinomycetota bacterium
CTCCGGCCCAGGCCCACATGTTCATCGTGAACCCGTTCAGAGGCCGGGCGGCGGCGTCACAGCTGGCCAATCTCTTCTCGACGCACCCGAAGACCGAGGCTCGGGTGGCCCGCCTGGAGCAGATCGCCAACGGTCTGCGCTAGGGAAACCGGGCGGCCGCTCGGCGAGAGCCACCCCCTCCCCGGCCGCCCCCTGGGACCGCCGGGTCGGCGGTTGCCCGGCGAGCCTCGGCCGAGGGACACTCCGCGGGTGCGGCCGGACACCCACTACGTGCGGGCCGGAGAGGTCCACCTCGCCTACCAGATCGTGGGCGAGGGACCGCTCGACCTCGTGTACGTGCCCGAGTTCTGGAATTCGATCGAGGCGCAGTGGGACGAGCCCTCGTTCGAGCGATTCCTGCGCCGGCTGGCGTCCTTCTCCCGGCTGATCTGCTTCGACCAGCGTGGGACGGGGCTCTCCGACCCCGTCGCCCTCTCCGAGGTGGCGACCCTGGAGCAGTGGGTGGACGACGTGAGGACCGTGATGGAGGCGGCCGGCTCGAAACGCGCGGCCCTCCTCGGCGTGGGAGGGGGTGGGCCGCTGTCCATGCTCTTCGCCGCGTCCCACCCGGAGCGCACGTGGGCGCTGATCCTGGTGAACACCTTCGCCCGGTTGCGCCGAGCGGAGGACTACGCCGCCGGGACCTCGGAGGAGTTCGAGGACCGCTTCCTGGAGGAGGTCGCGGTCCAATGGGCCCGCGGACCGTTCCTGGAACTCCTCGCTCCGAGCAAGGCGGACGACGCCGAATTCCGGGCATGGTGGGCGAGGTATCTCCGACTCGGGGGGAGTCCGGGCACCCTCCTCGCCATTCGTCGGATGCTCCAGCAGGTGGACGTGCGGCACGTGCTCCCGGCGATCCGTGTGCCGACGCTCGTCCTGTGCCGTGCCGAGAACGTCTGGTTCGGCGTCGACCACGGACGGTATCTGGCGGAGCGAATCCCGGGCGTGCAGTACGTCGAGGTTTCCGGCATCGACTACCTGCCCTACCTGGGAGATGCGGATGCGATCCTCGGCGAGATCGAGCGGTTCCTCGGACGGGCGCGGCCGGGCGCCGAACCGGAGCGGGTGCTGACCACGATCCTGTTCGCGGACCTCGTGGGGTCCACGGAGCGGGCCGCCCAGGCCGGCGACCGGCAGTGGGCCGAGCTGCTGGAGAGCTACCTCGCCGCCGTCCGCCGGGAGCTGGTGCTCCACCGGGGTCGCGAGGTGGACACCGCCGGCGATGGCTTCCTGGCCACGTTCGACGGGCCGGCCCGGGCCATCAGGTGCGCCCTCGCCGTGGGGGATGCCGCTCGGCAGCTCGGGCTGGAGGTGCGGTCGGGACTGCACACGGGCGAGGTGGAGCTGGTCGGCACGGCCGTCCGTGGGATCGGGGTCCACATCGGCGCTCGAGTGGCCGCGCTGGCCGAACCGGGAGAGGTGCTGGTGTCGAGCACCGTGAAGGACCTCGTCGCGGGGTCGGGACTCGTCTTCGACCACCGCGGCCTCCATTCGCTGAGGGGCGTACCGGGGGAGTGGCACCTGTTCGCCGCCGGAGGCGGTACCGGGTAGACAGAGGCATTCGGCGGAACTGGCTCTAGGGCCGGTAGTTCCTGAACTGGAGGGCGATGCCGAAGTCCTCCTCCTTGAGGACCTTGATGACCTCCTGGAGGTCGTCCTTCTTCTTCGCGCTGACCCGGATCTGGTCCTTCTGGACCTGTGTCTGCACCTTGAGGCCGGTGCCTTTGACGAACTTGGTGATCTCCCGGGCCTTGTCCTCGGAGATGCCCCGGTTGACGTGGACGTTTTGCCGAACGGTCCCTTTGGCGGCCGGGAGCACGGGTCCCTCCTGGAGTGCCTTCAAGGAGACATTCCGCCTCACCAGCTTCTCCTTGACCACCTCCAGTGCGGCTTTGAGCCTGGGCTCGGTGGACGAACGGAGCTCGATCATGTCGGCGTCCAGGGCGAGCGAGGTCCCCGTGTTCTTGAAGTCGAATCGGGTCACGACTTCCCGGTTGGCCTGCTCGAAGGCGTTCTTGACCTCGTGGAGCTCGACCTCCGAAACGACGTCGAACGAGAAGAGATCCTTGGCCACGGGCCTCTACTCTAGCTGCGCCGCTCTGCGGCCGTCTCGAGCTTGGCGGGGTCGGCCTCGGGGGACCGCGGAGTAGACCTTTGGCCTAGCCCAAAGCAGCCGATCGTCCGAAGACAAGGCGTGTGGGCCACCGGACAATCGTTTCGTCCGGGCTCTCCGCTCTGCAGGGCGGGCGGCGCTGATCCCCCATCAGGCCGCGTGGTGGCCCGAGGGCGGAGGGTCTGGACCTATCCAGATCCTTCCGTGAGCAGCCGTCGGAGAGGCCGGGATTGGCGATCCACCAGTGTCCGCGGTGCCGCTCGCTGCGCATCGTCACCTCCGTGGCCGGATCGGGACGCCGGGGCCTGTGCCTCGTCTGCCACACCAGATGGTTCGAGCAGAGGGACGAGCGCGGTGCCACCGCCTCCCAAAGCCCTCACCGGCCCAAGCCAGCCTCGCCGGGGCGCTCGTCAACAGCAAGCTTCGCTCCGGGGCCCGAGACACGGCCGCTGCTATCCTTGCCCCTAGCCGGGGAGGGTGCCCGAGCGGCCAAAGGGAGCGGTCTGTAAAATCGCCGGCGTAGCCTACGCAGGTTCGAATCCTGCCCCTCCCACTGACCTCGCCTTCCAGGTGTCCTGACACCTTTCGGCGCAGTCGGACGAGCGGCGCATCGCGAACTCGTGTTTCGCCGTGGCGCCAGACATCGCTGCGAACCCTAGAGGACCCCTAACCGTACTACCTGAAAGCCTCAGGGCGGATGCGGCTGTCAGGTCTGTATCGACAGATGTCCTTTTCACGAATGAGTTCCTGCGGCTGGGTTGGGGGCGATGGCAGGAGAACTGGGGGAAGTCGTCCACCGCATCATCGAGTGGATCAACTTGGGCGCGCTGCTCCTGCTCTCGGGCGCCGTCATCTTTCTCGGGACGGTCTGGACTCGAGCAGAGGTCTCCTCGACTACCGGAACCTCCGCCGTGGACCGGAGATTCGCTCGACGGTGGAAGAGGTTCGTGGCGGGAGCCTGGCTGGCGGCGGCAGGCGCCTCCGTGGCCTCCCTGGTACTGAGGCCTGACGCGCGTCCCTACGACCTGCTCGAGTTGGGCATGCTGGGGGTCCTGGCCGGGCTGGCACTCTCCTCCACCACGCTGCGACGGGGTGCAGGGCCAACCCTTCTGGCCGGACTGGTCGTCCTGGGCCTGCTTCTGAGAGCTGCACTGGCCGGACACGCCAAAGCGAGTTCGCCGCTGGTCCCGAACGTCCTCGCCGCCCTGGTGCACGTCACGGCAGCGGCCGTCTGGCTGGGCGGACTGGCGGTCCTCATCGCCGTCGCGTTCCCCGCTCTGAAGGAGGCCCACGAAGTTGAGCGAGTCAAGGTGATGGCCCGGGTCGTGTCGCGCTTTTCCGACCTTGCGGTGGTGGCGGTGTTCGCCATCGTGGTGAGTGGGACCTATGCCGCCTGGGTCGAGATCCGAACCCTTGGGGCACTGACGGGGTCCGCCTACGGCCTTGTGTTCCTGGCCAAGATCGGGACGTTCGTCCCCGTTCTGGCTCTTGGCGCGATCAACAACCGGTGGACCAAGCCGAGGATCCTCAGGGCGGCCCGAGAGCACGAGCATCGCGGTGAGAGGCCCCTCCTCGTACTGTACCGGCTGATGGGCCTGGAGGTGGTCCTGATCGCCGTCGTCCTCGGCCTGACCGCTTTCCTGATGGGCCTCTCTCCTCCAGCCCAGAATCCTTCTGGTTGATCCCGATCCGAGCCGGCGCTAGTCGGTCACCAGCTCGATCGTGTCGCCGAGCTCGACGCCGTGGGCCTCGAACCAGCCCTGGTTCACTTCCACGGCGCCTTGGTAGGTAACCTCAGGGTAGTAGGAGGGACAGGGATCTTCCCTGCACGGTTCCATGTCCAGCATGGCCACGATTCGCCCTCGACCGTCCCAGAAGGCGATCGACAACGGGACGAGCGTGTCCTTCATCCAGAAACCGCCGATCCTTGGGTCGTCGAACAGGAACACCATCCCGGAGTCCGGCTCCAGATGCGGGCGGTTCATCAGGCCGGTCCCTCGAGCCTTCCCCGTGGCGGCGATCTCCACACTGAGGGAGACCTGGCCCGAAGCGGTCCTCACCTTCAACGTCCCCGTCGGGAGGCCGAAGTTGATCCGGGGGGTCGCACAGGCTCCCACCGATCCCACGACCAGGAGCCCGGCGGCCAGCAGGGCGCGGGGACTCGACAGCTTGGACATCTTCGCATTGTCATGCATACGGGCCCCTGTTGTCTGGGGCGGGCGACTCACCTGATAGGCTTCCCTCGAGCGGTGCGCTGGAGTAGCTCAGTCGGCAGAGCACGGGCATGGTAAGTCCGGGGTCGCGGGTTCGATTCCCGCCTCCAGCTCGAAGCTCGGCTGGCAGGCCCGCTACACTTTGAAGTCCCTGGCGGGGTAGCTCAGTGGCAGAGCAAGCGGCTCATAATCGCTGTGTCGGCGGTTCGAATCCGCCCCCCGCTACCAACAGGGAGAACCGCCCGGAGATCCGGGCCGATGAGTGAGGACCGAGCGGGATGCCGAAGTCAGACAACCGTCCGAAGATCACGATGGCCTGCACCGAGTGCAGGCGACGCAACTACACGACGGTGAAGAACCGGCAGAACGATCGGGAACGGATCGAGCTCAGGAAGTACTGCAGGTGGTGCCGGGGCCACACTCTTCACCGGGAAACCCGCTGAGCCTGCCCGGCCTCAGCGACTGGAGATCTTCCCATGCCGAAGGGCCACGCTCACGGCTTCGATCTTGGTGTGAACGCCCAGCCGAGTGAGGATGTTCTGGACATGGGTCCGCAAGGTCAATGGGCTCATCTGCAGGAGCCGAGCGATCTCCTGTCCCGGCACCCCATCGGCGATGAGCTGGAGGATCTCGGTCTGCCGCGCCGTGAGCCGGTTGGCCCGCTGGCGCTCGGTTGCTTCCTGGTGGCGCCGGTGGCGGAGGAGCCGGGCCAGCCGCTCGATCTCTGTTTCGTCGAGGATGGACTCCCCTCGGTGGGCCCGGCGCACCAGGTCCGCGATCTCCGATAGGGGGGTGTGCTTCGATATGAAGCCCACCGCCCCCGCCTCCAGAGCCCGAGCCCGGATGAGGTCGTCGTCGTGGGCCGACAGCACGATGATGTGGGCGGCTGGGTGCGTCTCGTAGATCCGGCGGATCGCGGCGATCCCGCCCATCCCCGGCATCTCCATGTCCATGAGGACGACGTCCGGCCGGTCCCGTTCGGCGATCTCGACGGCCTCCCGGCCGCTCGCCGCCACCAGGACGGCCAGTCCCTTCTCTAGCCGCACGGCCAAAGCCAGGGCCTCGGCGAACGTTCGATGGTCATCCACCACCAGGACCGAGATCGGGACGGTCTTCCTTCCGGCCATGGCCGTATGCTGCACCTCTGGAGGAGTGCCAGGCAATGCCGCTGAACCCATCGCTCAAGGGCAAGGAGTATCAGGAGGTCTCCTTCACCGTGGATCGGGACCGCGTGGTCGCCTTCGCCGAGGCCATCGGGGAGGACAACCCCTTGTTCCGAGAGCGCTCGGCCGCCAATCAGGCCGGGTACGAAGCGCAGCTGGCCCCCCCCACATTCGTCACCGTCATGCAGATCATGACGAGCGGCCAGGTCGTGCTGGATCCTGATCTCGGCCTCGACTACGCGCGTGTCGTGCACGGCGAACAGGAGTACGAGTGGCGCCGGCCGGTCCGGGTCGGCGACGTCCTATCGGCCGTGCCCCGTATCGCGGACGTCTACGCAAAGGGGCCGAACGAGTTCCTGGTGATCGAGTCCGAGATCAGGGACGACTCGGGCGAGACCGTTGTCGTCGCCCGGACCACCCTTCTGTCGCGAGGCACCGCACGGGGGTGACACATGGGGCGACTGCGGCTCGACCAGGTCAGCGTTGGAGACGAGATCCCTCCGCTCGAGAAGGTGATCAGGCGGGAGCACGTGAAGGCCTATGCGGACGCCTCCGGAGACCAGAATCCCTTGCACCAGGACGACTCCTTCGCCACGAGCGTCGGTTTCCCCGGGATCATCGCCCACGGGATGTTCAGCATGGCCCACCTGACGAAGGCCATCACCGACTGGGTGGGGGACCCCGGCGCGCTGCGATGGATCAAGGTGCAGTTCCGGGCCGTGGTCTTCATGGACGAGACCCTGGTGGCCAGCGGCCGGGTCGTGTCCCTGGACCAGGGCACCCGGAGAGCCAGGCTGTCGGTCTGGGCCGA
This sequence comes from Actinomycetota bacterium, assembly GCA_050692195.1. Classification (GTDB taxonomy): domain Bacteria; phylum Actinomycetota; class UBA4738; order UBA4738; family UBA4738; genus JBOGVA01. The sequence goes on from JBOGVA010000036.1 coordinate 6,340, forward strand.
GGTGGAGAGGGAAGGCCAGCGCCAGTTGCCCATCAAGAACGGCGAAGCCGAGGTCGAGCTGGCCTAACGCCCCTGGGCATGCTCGTGAGATGGCGCGCCGGCCCGTAACCTACCCTGCGGTAATGTGGTCTAAGGGAGCGCGTTCGTGGTGACCGATGAGCTCCTGACGGCCTGCCGTCGAGGGGACCCCCGAGCCTTCGAGGAGGTAGTCCGACGTACGTATCGGCATGTCTACACGCAGGCCCTCAGGCTCGTGGGCGACCGTCAGGAGGCCGAGGACGTGGCCCAGGAGGCCTACGTGCGGGTCTTCCGCGGGCTCCCAGGGTTTCGGGGAGACGCCCGGTTCGAGACGTGGCTCTATCGCATCGTGGCCAACGCGGCTATGAGCCACCTCCGGCGCCGGCGGCGGTTCGGCGAGCTCCTGGTGGAGGGGGAGGACGACGCGACGGAGATCCCGTCCGAGCTCAGGCTTGCCGATCAGGCCGTGGACCGCGACGCGCTCTCCCGGGCCCTCCTTGCGCTTCCCCCGTCCATGCGCGCGGTTGTTGTCCTGAAGGACGTCTACGGCCTGTCCTGCCAGGAGATCGGAGATCGGTTGGGAGTCTCGGAGGGCGCGGTGAAGGTCCGGCTCCACCGGGCCAGGCGGCGGCTCAAGGAGACGCTGTTCGGGCCGGAGGTTCGCGATGAAGTGTGAGGTGGTCCGGCCTCTGCTCTCCGAGCTGGCCGAAGGAGGCCCTCGGGAGGCGGGAGCAGCCGAGGAGCACCTGGCGGCCTGCGCCGCTTGCTCGGCCGAGCTCCAGCGATATCGGATGGTCATCATGGAGCTCGGAGGGCTGCGGGAGGTCCTGTTCGAGCCCTCGGGGGGCTTCCTCGGCATGGTGATCGCTCAGATCCCAGAGTCGCAGTGGCGGGCCCTGTTCCACCGCGTGGCATCGGACGAACGGGTGCACTTCGCGGCGTTCTCGCTGGGCGGAGCGGTCGTCGGAGCGACCGCGATCGCCCTGCTCTGGTGGCGAGCGGGTCGCCGGAGCCTGGCTTCGACGTGAAGCCAGGCTCCAGTCAGACCCTCAGTTCAGCGTCGTCACCCCAGGCGTCGGGGTCCACGGGTTCACGCCGTAGATCGCGCCGGCTGAGGACGCGGGTAGCCCCGGTCCGGTGAAGGACATCGCCGGGGAAGGCGTCGTGAACGTGTGCTCCTGGAACACGCTGTCGATGGGCGCTTCGGCGTCCGCGTACACGGGGAAGGCGTTGTTTCCCGAGTACGACGTGGAGATGTAGTCACCGACCATCCGGCCCGAGCTCGTGTTGGCCAGCCAGGCCAGCTGCATGGGCCCGGCCAGCTGTTGTCGGGGGGTCCAGGTGGCGCCGCCGTTCGTGGAGAAGGTGAAACCGACGTTGAGCTGGCAGGTCGAGAAGCTGCACGCAGCCACCGGATAGTAGTAGAAGGCGAGCGCCAGACGGGGAGTCAGCGTGGCCGTGAGCGTTTGCTGCTGAATGGCCACGCCGGGGATGAAGTGGTCGACGCCGCTCCCGATCGGGTCGATGGGGATCCGCCTCACCGGGGACCAGTTGATACCGTTGGACGACGTCGTGATGACGATGTCGTTCGCGGCGCAGCTGGGTTGGAACCGGCAGTCCGGCCAGACGAGCACGATGGGCCCCGGGATCCTGACCTCGGCCGAGGGCACGGGGACGTGGGCCCGGATCCCGCCCGCCGGGCGGTGGTAGAAGAGGTTGGAGACCACGACGGGGACGGTCCACGAGTTCCCCCCGTCGGTCGACCTGAACGCCTCGACCCCCTGGTTGCCCAGGAAGGGGACGACCACGATTCCGTTCGCCAGGACCACCGGCTGGCCGGCGATGGTTCCCCGCTCGTTGTTGGCGGTGGACTTGGGCGGCCCCCAGGTGAGGCCGCCGTCGGTCGACGTGCTCATCAGCATGAGGTTCCCGTCGCCGAAGTCGTCCCACTGCGTGTAGCAGTTGCCGAAGAACGGGCTCGTCGCGCTGGTGTCGCAGGCGATCCAGTTCTTGTCGTAGAAGCTCCCGGGAGGGCCCATGGCCGTCATCACGGGGTTCCCCCAGGTCAGGCCGCCGTCGGTCGACCGGCTGGTTACGATGTCGTTGAGTCCGTTCGACCTAATGCCCAGGCTCGAGATCATCCACACGGCGCGCTTGGGGTCGTAGGCCACGGCCGGGTCGCTGATGCGGACGTAGGGGCCGGGAGGCGTGGCGTAGATCGTGGTCGCGGGGAGGAAGCCGTTGGTCCAGTTGGCCCCGCCGTCGGTCGACGTGGCCCACCCGTTGTTCGATGCCCCCCCGCCGAAGGCGCGTCCGGTCTGGAAAGCGGCCACGATGGTGCGGCCGAAGGCGAAGGTGTCCGGCTCCACCTGCGTCTTGTGCTGACCCCCGGGGTCGGTGTACGGATCCTCGCTGAGCTTGATCTGCGCGGCCAGCGCCGGTGGCGCAACCACGACGCCCAGAACGAACATTGTCGAGAGGGTGAACAAGGCGAGCACTCTTCTCATGAGTCCCCCTTCTGGTTGTCATTTCACGCCGGGCTCGGTGCACGGACGAATCGGGCGGAGCGAAGCGCTAATTCTGACGAGGAAGGGCGCGTTTCGCAACAGAGGGTGGCGGGAGATCCACATCCCGATACCTGTCGAGGCCGTCTTTGCCCGGGTCTTCGCCTCCCCCTATACTGGGTGCGGTCGCCGTCCACTCCTTGACTTCGGCCTCACGCAGAGGGCCGTAGCTCAATTTGGTAGAGCACCGGTCTCCAAAACCGGCGGTTGGGGGTTCAAGTCCCTCCGGCCCTGCAAACGGGGAAGAAGGAGATTGCCGTGAATCGCCAGGCCAAGAGGATGATGCAGAAGCAGAGGGCCACGGGCCAGGATCGCCTGGAGGCCATGCGGCAGCGTCGCCCGGTCGCTCCCGAGCGCAAGAAGCGCACACCTCCCCGACAGTTCCTGAGGGAAGTGAGGCAGGAGCTGAAGAAGGTGAATTGGCCCAGCCGCGAGGAGATGATCGCCTACACCGTCGTGGTCCTCGTCGCGGTGGTAGTCCTCACGAGCCTCGTCTTCGGGATGGATGTGGCGTTCTCCAAGGGCGTGCTTCGGATCTTTGGCCAGAGCGGCTAGCGATTCGCCCGGATCCGAGATGGATGACAGCCTCCCAAACCGACCGCTCACGGCCGACCAGGAGACCGAGGAAGCGGTCAGAGCTCCGGACCAGGTGGTCGGCGCCGACGATGTCGATCCAGGCCCACCCCGTGCCCCGGAGGTGGCTGTGAGCGTGCCGGAGGACGAGGTGATGGTCTCCCCGGCCGTCGAGCGGCACCTGGAGGAGGCAGGCCCCGCCGGGGACGTCCCATCGGCGGAGGTCTCCGAGCAAGCCGAGCAGCTCGAAGCCTCAGCGGAAGCCGAGCCCGTGGAAGCCGCGAAACCGGAGGTTGCCCCGGAAGCCGAGGCGGGGGAAGCCCCGGTGGAAGGTCCGAGGCCCCCGTTCGAGGGTCCGGGGGACTGGTACGTCGTCCACACGTACGCCGGGTACGAGAACAAGGTGAAGACGAACCTGCACTCACGGATCGGCTCCATGCAGATGGAGGACAAGATCTTCGACGTGGTGATCCCCATGGAAGACGTCATGGAGATCAAGGGCGGGAAGAAGCAGGTCGTGCAGAGGAAGGTCTTCCCCGGCTACCTCCTGGTGAGGATGATCTACGACAACGACTCGTGGTACGTGGTTCGAAACACGCCGGGAGTCACCGGTTTCGTGTCCAGCGGCACCGGGACCAAGCCCACTCCTCTCTCCCGACGCGAAGTGGAGAAGATCCTGGCGGTGAAGAAGGAGACCCAGGTCAAGCCGCAGTACAGGCTGGAATGGGAGGAGGGCGACGTGGTCAGGATCATCACCGGGCCATTCGCCGACTTCACCGGGACCATCGCGGAGATAAACGTGGAGCAGTCGAAGCTGAAGGTGCTGGTCAACATCTTCGATCGAGAGACGCCGGTCGAGCTGGCCTTCGACCAGGTGGCCAAGTCCTAGAACTCGAGAAGCGAAGAGCGGGAGGCCTCCGGGAGGCCGCTTTCAACCGCGGGAGGTGAGCGCAAGTGTCGAATGGATCGCCGGCGCCGAGAAGGCGCAAGAAGGTCATGGCGGTGGTCAAGCTCGGGAAGGTTCGAGCTGGCCAGGCCACTCCGGCGCCCCCGGTGGGAACGGCGCTCGGGCAACATGGCGTGAACATCATGGAGTTCTGCCGACAGTACAACGAGGCCACTCAGGCCCAGATGGGGCAGGTCATCCCGGCGGAGGTGACCATCTTCGAGGATCGGACCTTCACCTTCGTGACCAGGCAGCCGCCGGCCTCGGAGCTCTTGAAGCAAGCCGCCGGCGTGGAGAAGGGGTCGGGAGAGCCGAACCGAGAGAAGGTGGCCAGCGTGTCCAAAGACCAGGTCCGTCAGATCGCCGAGCGGAAGATGGCCGACCTCAACGCCGGAGACCTCGAAGGCGCGATGAACATCATCGAAGGGACCGCCCGGAGCATGGGGATCGAGGTGCGGGGATGAGGGGGGCGACGTGAACCGGGGGAAGCGGTACGCAACAGCCGTGGACAGGGTCGACCGGGATCGCTTCTACTCGCCCTTAGAGGCCGTCCGCTTGCTCAAGGAGCTGCCCACGGCCAAGTTCGACGAGACGGTCGAGCTGGCGTTCCGCCTAGGCGTGGACCCCCGAAAGGCCGACCAGATGATCCGGGGGACGGTCTCCCTTCCCCATGGGACCGGCAGGTCCGTACGTGTCGCCGCCTTCGCCACGGGCGACAAGGCGCGCGAGGCCCAGGAGGCCGGGGCCGATGTCGTCGGCGGGGAGGACCTCGTGAACGAGGTGGTGAAGGGGAACATCGACTTCGATGCTGCCGTGGCGACCCCAGACGTCATGTCCCTGGTGGGGAAGGCCGGCAGGGTTCTCGGACCTCGGGGACTCATGCCCAACCCGAAGGCCGGGACGGTCACGTTCGACATTGGAAAGGCCGTTCGGGATATCAAGGCGGGCAGGCTGGAGTACCGGGTCGACCGCCAGGGGAACCTGCACGTGATCATCGGCAAGCGCTCGTTCGACGAACAGGGTCTGCTGCAAAACTATCTGGCGGTGGTGGACGAGATCCTTCGGGCCAAGCCCTCGACGGCGAAGGGGCGGTACATCCAGAGCGTGACCCTATCGAGCACCATGGGCCCTGGCATTCGAATCGACCCCAACCGCATCCGGGACGTCGGGGCGGACATCCCGGCCGGCGTGGGTGGCGCCCGTGCCTCCTGACCGTCCGCCGGCTACGGTCGGAAGGAGTCCACGATCCTCTGCACCGGCGAGAGCACCTCGTGCGGGTCTGAAGTCGCCGCTGTGAAGACGGCGATGGCATAGTTCTGCTCCCGCCCCCGAACGGTGATCGCCAGGAATCGGATGCGGACTCCGGCGTTGTTGGTCCCGGTACCGCTCACGACGATCGAGGGATTGCCTCCGATGGCCTGTCGTTGCCCGGCTCCTAGATCGACGTCCTGGTAGCTCTCCCGGAAGGACTCGAGGAACCGGTCCGAGGCTTCGTCCAGCGACCCTTCCGCCCCCCGGCCGAAGGAGAGCACCGTCTCGCCATCGGGGCTGCTCAGCCTGGACGTGGTGCCTTCCTCCATCAGGTTCCAGTCCGCGGGGTAGCGAAACTCATAGCTCGCCTCGGCGTTCACGTAGAGCTTGGTACCGAGGGTGAGCGGACGCTCGAGGGGCCGGGTCACCGGTCGGGTCAGCAGCCACGCAGCGACCGCGCCCGTCAGCAGGAGGCCGACGGCGGCCTTTCGCATCCTATGGCCGAGTTAGCCGGCGGCAGAACCCCTGCCGTCGACCAGGACTGCTCTCGAGCGTGCGTCCCACGCCAACAGGATAGTCCCGGCACCGGCGAAGATGAAGAAGACGGCGATCGCCCTTTGCAGGTTCAGGCCCGTGAACTCGAGGCCTACACCGGCCCTCGGCTGCTCCACGACGGGCTGTTGGATGGGGAGCGAGTAGCACAGGGCCTCTCCGCGGGTGCAGAAGAAGGACAGACCCCCACCCCCCGGGCCGCCTATCCCGTGCCCGGCGCCCACGACAGCGCCTATGTCCCCGTCGTCTTCGGCCTGCTGAGACCTCGGCTCGGATCGGGACTGGGCCCCGGCGTCCCGCTCATTCTCCGAGTCCCCGATGCCCTGTGTCTGCAGCGGGATCTGCGAACTCGATTCCTGGATCTCCTGCTCGATGTCTTGGACCTCAGGCTCCACCTCGTCCTCGATGTCCTCGATCTCGTCCTTTATGTCCTCGATCTTCTCCTCGATCTCGTCCTTTATGTCCTCGAGCGGCGGCGGGAGCTCGATCGCCAGAGCGGGGCCCTGCCATAAAGAGGCCATGAGCAAGGCGCTGAGACAGAGGATGAGTCGCGCGATCCGTCTACTCCCTATCCGGCCATCCATCCCCTCCACCTCCCACTCCGAACGCCCGTTATCCCTGGGCTGGCCTATACCCTTCGGCGGAGCCGAGGACGCCACCGGGACCAGGAAACATGTACCCCCCGGCTGAGCTAGCTAATCTTAACTTCCTAGATAAAAGTGAGTAGCCTGTCAAGTCCGCGAGTTGCCCCTCCTTTTGGTTGACGCCGGTTCATAGCGGTCGTAACCTCCTTTTGCCGCAGACAGCAGGGGCGAGACGCGTAATCCCGAATGGGTACCTGCCGAGGCCCGGATGTGCCTTCGCCTCCGCTCGGCTGCGGGGGCGTTTTTTTTGACGACCCAGGGGAATCGTGGGCCCCGGGATGAGGTGTGATCATGCCCAAGCCGGAGAAGGTGGACAAGGTCAGGGAGCTGGCCGAACGTTTCAGGGCCTCAAACGGTGCCGTGTTTGCCGGCTTCCTGGGGCTCTCGGTCAAGGACGCGACCGAGCTTCGACGGACTCTGCGGGACGCCGGGACGAGCTTCCTCGTGGTCAAGAACACCCTCACCCGGCTGGCCGCCAGGGAAGCGGGGCTGGAGGGCGCGCTCGCCCTCCTCGAAGGCCCCACCGCCATCGCCTTCATGCAGGCGGACGCAGTGGCCGGGGCCAAGGCGGTCCTGGGCCTGACCAAGCGCTTTCCGGCGCTGGTTGTGAAGGGCGCCCTGATCGAGGGACGGGTCCTGGGCGAGGATGCTGCCAGGTCCCTCGCCTCTCTCGAGGCCAAAGAGGTGTCCTTGGGCCGGGTGGCGGGGATGCTCCGGGCTCCCCTGGCCGGGATGACGTACCTGCTGCGAGCCCCACTGCAAAGGATCGCCTACGCCCTGGCGGAGCGGGGGCGTCAGGCGGGCTAGCGAGAGCGCGACAGAGCAAAGGAGAGAGACATGGCCAAGCTATCGGTTGACGACATCCTCGATGGAATCAAGGAGCTCTCGGTGATTGAGGCCGCTGAGCTTTCGAAGAAGATCGAGGAGGAATTCGGCATCCAGGCCGCCGCGCCGATGGCCGCTGTGACGGCCGGCCCGGCCGGCGGGGGGGAGCAGGCGGAGGAGGCCGAGGAACAGACGGAGTTCGACCTGATCCTGGCCTCCGCGGGTGACAAGAAGATCCAGGTCATCAAGGAAGTCCGGGCGCTCACCAGCCTGGGGCTCAAGGAGGCCAAGGACCTGGTCGACAGCGCTCCCAAGCCCGTCTTGGAGCACGTGCCCAAGGAGCAGGCGGAGGCGGCCAAGGAGAAGCTGGAGGCGGCGGGGGCCACGGTCGAGGTCAAGTAGCCGCGGGACGCTCGGCCTCTGGGCGGGACGGCATCTTCAACCCTTTCCCGGGAACGCCGGAACGGAAGGAGATAGGCTCTCGTCCGTGACGCGGAGATGGCAGCGACGACCGCGCCGCTCCGGCCTCAAGAGAGGCTTCCTGATCGTGGTCGGCCTGGCCTCTCTTCTCATCGCCACGATGTCCGGGCTCCTCCTCGCCACGCTGCCCCAAGTCGAGAGCTCCCTCACCAAGATTCCGGTGGGTCCCGCTTGTCCGGAGCCCGGCTGTCTGAAGGACGTCACGCCGATCTGCGAGCGCGAGGCGTGCACGTTCCTCGTTCTCGGCAACGATTCAAGGACGGGACTGGCTGGACACCGGGCGGACACCATCATCCTGGTGCAGGTCGATGGCGCCAAGGACCGAACCGTGGTGCTCAGCATCCCACGGGATCTCAGGGTGGAGATACCCGGCCACGGGCTCAACAAGATCAATACGGCTCTCAGCCACGGCCCCAACGTCATGGTGAAGACGGTCGAGAGCATCACCGGTTTGAGCGTCAACCACTACGTGGAAGTGAGCTTCGTGGGGTTCCAGCACATGGTGAACGTCCTGGGCGGAGTCCCGATCTGTGTGAGCCGTTCGATGTTCGACTCGAAGGCGGGACTCCGTTTGCCCCGGGCGGGCTGCTACAACCTGGATGGGGGAGAGGCCCTCGCCTTCGTCCGAGCACGGAGCCAGGAGAGTGATTTGATTCCCGACTTCTCGCGGATCTCGAGGCAGCAACTGTTCATGCGCGCGTTGATCAATAGAGTCCTTTCGGCAGACTCGGTCAGGCACATCCCGGAATTCATCCGGGCGGCTCGAAAGAGCCTCAGGATCGACGAGCACCTCAACCTGTATTCGCTGCAAGACCTCATGCTCGAACTGTCGAGATTGGGACAGGAGGGGGTGGTCTTTCGAGTGGTGCCGGCAACCCCGTTCAGTCTGAACGGGGTGTCGTATCTTCGGACCCTCGAACC
>JBOGVA010000037.1:0-19233 GCA_050692195.1 Actinomycetota bacterium
GCGTGGTCCTGGTGATCATCGCCATCACGAAGTTCAGGACCGGGGCGTGGATCGTCATCGCCGCGATGCCCGTGATCATCTCCTTCTTCGTTGCCGTGAACCGGCACTACGAGGCAGTGGGGCGGGCCCTCCGGGCCAGGCCGGCCTCGCCAGCCCGGGGGATCCCCAACACCTTCGTGCTCCTCGTGCCCGACCTGGGGCTGGCCACGGCGGAGGCCATCGCCTACCTACGGGCCCTCCGCCCTGAGCGGCTGATCCCCCTGTACGTCGGCGCACCCGGAGGCTACCGGGAGGCCGCGGAGAGGTGGCCCTCCGTGGCACCGCGCATGGGAAGCCTCGAGCGGCTTCCCATCGCCGGCGGTCGTCTGGTTCGGAGCCTGCGCAACTACCTCCGCTCTATCCGCACCGGGGCCAGCGAGGAGTTCCTCACTGTCGTCATCCCGGAGGAGTTGGCAGGCTACTCGGTGTTCCAGTTCCTCCGGCGCCGTTCGAGCTTCTGGCTCAAGGCTTCGCTGCTGTTCGAGGCGGGGATCGTCGTCACCAACGTCCCGCTCCTCCCGGAGGAGCGTCCGCTCGCCTCCGCTCACGCGGGACATCCACTGGAGCCTCTTCAGAGCGTGGTCCTCGTCCCGGTATCCGCCGTGAACGCGGCCACGGCGCGGGCCGTCTCGTACGCGAGCTCCCTGAATGCGGCGACCGTAGAGGCCATCGTGTTCTCCACCGACCCCGAAGAGCAGCAGCACATCCTGGGTGAGTGGGGCGCGTGGCGGATGGGTATCCCCCTGTCCATCGTGGACGCGCCGTTCCGGGATCTCGCCAACCCGATGCTGGAGGAAGTACGCAGGCATACGTCGCGCGAGGGAACGATCGTGACGGTGGTGCTGCCAGAGCTCGTGGTCCGTCGGTGGTGGGAGCACCTGTTCCACAATCAGACCGCTCTGTTCTTCAAACGCCTCCTGCTGTTCGAACCGAGCGTCGTCGTCACGAGCGTTCCGTTCCACCTCGCAGCGGGATCCCGCCGCCGAGGCTGAGGCGAGGATCCGGCGAGGTCCGGGCCATTCTCAGGGCCGCCCTTCGGGGGTTCGATGGAGTCAGCCCGCGTGGGCGGCTCAAGCAAACCCCCAGCGGAGTCGATTTCTCAGTCGATGAACGCGGAAACGGCCTACCGGCAGGAACGCCAGGCGCGAAGCGTCCGGCATGTCATGCGCAGGCTCGATGGGCCCGGCCTCGGGCTCCTCATGCTTCTCCTGCTCATCCCCCTGGGATTGACCCTTGCCTTCCGGGCAGTGCCCCAGTTCGACCTGGTCTTCGAATCGGCGCTGTTCCATCTGGTGGTGGTGAGTGCCATCGCCGCCTGCGCCCTGATGATCGCCCTGTTCACAGCGGTGGTGGCGGCCCGGGCCCGCCAGGCGGCGCCCGTGCTCCTGGCCCTCGGCTGCGTGTTCGTCGGTACATTGATGCTCGGTCACGGCCTCACCACGCCGGGGATCGGGGGACGGCCCATGAACCTGTGGGTCGCCCGGTTCCCCGTTCTCGCCATCGCCGGCTTCGCCCTGTGCCTGGGCGCGGCCGCCGCAGGGGAATCGAGCGCCCTGAAACGGCTGGTGAACCGGTTCCCGCGGATCTCCCTGGCTGCGGTGACCGCGATCCTCACGGCGGGATCGCTCTTCATCGTGGTGCGCCCGACCGCGATCCTCGGCGGCCGTCCGTTCGCGGGTGAGACCACCCTGACCCATGCCGTCATCGCGGCCAGCGCTCTTATCCTCCTGGCAACAGGAGGGATCCACTGGCGCCGGTGGCGTCTGGGCCGAGACCGAGTACAGCTCGGGCTGGTGGTCGCATGCTGGCTTTCGGTCGATGCTCTGATCTCGTTCGAGGTCGGTCAGCTGTGGCGGATCTCCTGGTGGGACTACCACGCGTACCTGCTCGCGGGGTTCGCCGCCACGGCCTGGGCCGTTGCCACCGAGTCGCGCCGAGTGGGTGGCATCAACCGGGTCATCGCCGGTGTGTCGATCTCGGATCCCCTGGAACAGATCGCTCGAGGCTACCCCGAGGCCCTGAACGCTCTCGTCGGCGCGGTCGAGGCGAAGGACCGGTACACGCACGGGCACTCCGTCCGAGTGGCGGACCTGTCGGTCCGCATCGGGCTCCGCCTCGACCTGGGCCCCGACTCCCTGCGGGCGCTGGCCCAGGGTGCCTACCTGCACGACATCGGGAAGATCGGGGTGCCGGATGAGGTCCTCAACAAGCCGGGGAGCCTCAACGACGACGAGTGGACGTGGATCGAGGCTCACCCCGGGGTCGGATGGGAGATGGCCAGCCGGGCGCCATCGCTTCGGGCGGCCCTCTCCGTGATCCGCCATCACCACGAACGGTGGGACGGCACCGGCTACCCCGACAAGATGACCGGCAAGGCCATCCCGATGGCCGCTCGCATCGCCGCCCTGGCCGACGTGTGGGACGCACTGACGTCCGACCGAGCCTATCGACCGGCGTGGGAGCTCGATCGTGCTCTGGCCCACATCGCGGCGGCCGGCGGGACTCAGTTCGACCCCCTGTGTGTGGATGCCTTCCTGGATCTGGTGTCGGAGCGCGGCCTGTGGCCGGAACGGCCCACAGAGGAGCTCGACGCGTTGTCCGCTGCGGCAGAAGCGTGTCACTCACGGGCGACGCACCGTCGCCCCGCCTAGCCGCCCGATCTACCCTTCCTGGCTCTCCTGGCCTTGCTCGACCGGTTTGGCGCCTCGTAACCATCCCAGGGGTCGTAGTCGACCTCCAGCGCCTCCTGGGTCGGACGCTCAGTCTCCGGAACGTTTCGGAGGTTGAGTCGGATCCGGGTCCAGGTGGAGCTCCGCCCCCGCATCGAGTCCACGAGCACGTCGGCGGGGGCCAGGTGCGGCCAGACGTCCGGATGCTTCGCCTTCCATCGCTCCAGTCCCTCCATGGCCTCCGATTCGGTGGCCGCCCGGGCGACCTCGATGAGCGGCATGGTGCTCCGGCGACGACCCGTCGGCCCGGCGCTCTTGCCGGGAGCCGGAGGCGGAACGATGCCCTCGCGCTCCCCCCTGCCCTTCCGTCGTTTCGAGGGCTGGACCCGCGGTGGCTCGCCGGCCTGCTTCGCGAAGTGCGGAGGCCACGGGGCGTCGCCGAACCCGGCTCCCTCGTGCTGGGCCGCCAGGTCGAGGAGTCCGTCCAGAGACCCGGCGGCGGCGTCGATCTCCTCCCAGGGATCACCGATCCGCGCGAACCGTTCGGGAACGGTGTCGAGCGTGAATGCCCCGGGGTCACAGCCCTGGACCTCTTCCCACAAGAGCGGGGTGGAGACCCGGGCGTCGGGGGTGGGGCGCACGGAATATGCGGAGGCGACCGTTCGGTCCTTCGCGTTCTGGTTGTAGTCCAGGAACACGCCGTGGCGCTCCTCTTTCCACCAGCTGCTGGTGGCCAGGTCGGGCGCCCGTCGCTCGACCTCGCGGGCCAGGGCCACCGCGGCCCTGCGAACCTCGTCGAACGCCCATCGGGGCTCGATCCGGCAGTAGATGTGGAAGCCGCGCGATCCAGAGGTCTTCGGCCAGGCCACCAGCCCCAGTTCCTCCAACGCCTCCCTTGTCACCAGGGCGACGTCCAGGATCTGCGACCAGGGCACCCCGGGGACGGGGTCGAGGTCGATCCGAAGCTCGTCGGGGTGGTCGAGGTCCTCCGCGCGGACCGGATGCGGGTTGAGGTCGATGCATCCCAGGTTGACGATCCACGCCAGCTGGGCCTCGTCCTGGACCACGACCTCGTGGGCCGTTCGGCCGGAGGGAAAGCTCAGCTCGACGGTCTCGATCCAGTCGGGCCGGAACTTCGGCGCCCGCTTCTGGAAGAAGAACTCCCCCTCGGCTCCCTCGACGTAGCGCTTCAGCGCCATCGGGCGGCCGGCCACGCCTCGCAGGGCGCCGTCGGCCACGGCCAGGTAGTGGCGGACCAGATCGAGCTTCGTGTGGCCGGTGCGCGGGAAGAACACCCTCTCCGGGTTGCTGACCGTTACCTCCCGGCCGGCGATCTCCAGGATCTCCTTGCGAGCCGCCACGACCACAGGATACGGGCCTGGGGAGATTCAGCTGCGGGTCGGGATGTCCTCGGGAACCGGGACCGGCCCGGTCAGGCGGCCCGCGAGGTAGCTCCGGGCGACCACCGCCATGAACTGGTACACGCCGACCTCGGCGCTCGAGAGCGGAGCCTGCCGGTAGCCGCGACCGGTGGCTCCTCGCTGGACGCCCTCGCAAGCGCTCCAGTCCTGGCGGTTGGTGAGGTCCCAGAACTCCACCGCGTAGCTCGGATCGAAGTTCTCCGTCGCCCGGGCTTCCGGCGGGAACAGCCACTGGCACCGAACGCGCGTCCGGCCGGCGGCCACGGGCTCCAGGAGGTGGGTGAGGACGTAGTCGGGGTGGGCGCTGATGAAGAGGTTCGGGAGCAGCTGGAAGTAGTGGACCTCTCTCCGACGGCGCTCGTCGAGGCGGCGGAAGGACACCCCCCGGCTCTCCCCCGTGAGCGACATGGTCTCCGCCTGGTCCATAAGGTCCATGGATCCTCCGACCACGAGGCCCGTTGGGACGAACTGCACGCCGCTGTCCGTCGGGGTCACGCGGCACAGCTCGGGGTGGATGTTCTCGCAGTGGTAGCACTCGTGGTAGTTCTCCGAGATCACTTTCCAGTCCGCCTGTACCTCGTAGTCCACCGCGGCTTCGATCACCAGCCGCTGGGGCTCGTACGCCTGGAGCGCCTGGTCCAGGTTCCCGACGTGCTCCATCAGGTCGGGGGCTTCCTCCGAGCAGTTCGCGAACACCCATCCGCCCCACTCCTCGACACGGACCGGCACCAATCCGTGCTCGGGGTCGCCGGGCTCGAAGGCTGGCCGGTCGGCGAATCCCGGAGCGGTGCGGAACGACCCGTCCAGGCCATAGGTCCACGAGTGATACGGGCACCGGATGTATCCCCGGCTCACCGGCTCCTCCCCGAACGGCAGCAGCTCGTGGCCCCGGTGCCGGCAGGTGTTGAAGAACCCCCGCAGCTCGCCCTCCTTCCCCCGCACCAGGAGGACGGCGTCCGAACCGATCCGGACCGCTCGCTGGTCCCCCGGCTCGGACAGGTCGCCGGACCGCCCCGCGCACAACCAGGAGGTCTCGAAGAAACGGGCGCCTTCCCAAGCGAATACCTCCGGCGACAGGTAGGCCTGGGCTGGAAGGGTGCGGGCCTCCGAGAAGATGGCCGTGCAACGCTCCAGGAGGATGGAGTCGAGGGGAACCGGCTCAGGCGCGAGCTCCCCCGATCTCTGGTTCGGGCTCTTCGTTCCCACGGGGATCGGATCGTCTCACAGGATGTCGAGCGCCGTGCATCATGCTCCTCGCGCTACCGGTCGACGTTCGCGGCCGCCGCGCGCACTGCCGGGATCACCTCGCGGGCGAGACGTTCGGCCTGCTCCTCCTGATCCGGACCGACCGGGCAGAAGTTGATGGCGGTGAAGCCGAGGCTGAGGAACCCACGCAGCCGCTCGGCCACGCGCTCAGCAGCGCCCGATACCACCGACGGCGGCTCGACACCCCGCTCGTCCACGCGGATGTCGACGTTGTAGACGCACGTGATGTCCTGAGGTCGTCGGCCGGACTCGCGGGCGGCGGCGAGGACCCGGTCTCGCAACGCCGTGACCCGTTCCGGCGGGGCCAGCTCGAGCGTCGGGATCCACCCGTCCGCCAGCCGGCCGGTCAGGGCCAGCGCGCGGGGACCGTATGTTCCCAACCAGATGGGGATACGTCTGGTCGGCTTCGGTTCCAGCTCGGCGCCCTCGGTCCGATACAAGCGCCCCCCGAACGTGAACGCCGATTCCGACCACAGGCCACGGATGATGCGGACGGCCTCTTCCAGACCCTCGACCTTGTCCCGGCGCGACCGCTTGCTGAGCCCGAACGCGCGGAACTCCTCGTCCGAGTAGCCCCCGCCGAGCCCGAGGATCAGCCGCCCTCCTGACAACCGGTCGAAGGTCTCAGCCATCTTGGCCACCACCGGGGGTTCCCGGTACGGCACCGCGAGCACGCGAGTGGCCACGAGGATCCGCGAGGTCGCCGCGGCGATCCAGGACAGCATGGTCCACGTCTCGTGTCTGGGCTCCTTGCCGTGGAGATGATCGTTCACCGACACGAAGTCGAAGCCCAGCTTCTCGGCCCGTCTGGCATCCCTCACTGGATCGGAGCCCTTCGCCGCCGAGGGAGAGACGTTCAGGCCGAACGCCAGGTTGTTCATGGTCTCCTCCTTCATGTCATCAGCCCGCCGACCAGCAACCAGACGCCGAGGCCGGCCAACAGGGTCGCCAGCCCCCGGCGGATCCACCGAATCACCCCGTCGCCGGCGCGGCGCAGTCCGAGGGCGCCGAGCAACACGACCCCCCCATCCCCGATGGCCAGGCCGACCGCGAGAGCCACGGCCACGAAGAGCGCGCTCCCCGTACCTCCGGTCTGCCCGGCCGCAGCGAACAGCGGCGAGGCCACCGCACCCAGGAAGAGCCACGCTCCCGGGTTGAGGAGAACGGCGAGGGCTCCGCGAGCGGACGGTGGGAGCGCCCGCCGCTCGGGTGAGGGGTCACCCACCGCGTGACTGGAGCGAAAGCCGTCCACGGCGAGCCAGAGCAGGAAGGCCCCTCCGACGGCCTGGAGGATCCTGAGCGTGAGACCGGTTGGCGGTGCGAGGGACAGCCCGAGCGCGAGCGCCGTGAGGAGGAACCCGAACGTGACGGCTGCCCCGGCCATCGCTCGAAACCCTCGAGGGATCCCCCCACGCACCGCCTCAGCCAGGAGCACGGCTTGAACCGGTCCCGGCGCCCCGGCGAGAGCGAGCCCCAGGCTCATCGCTGCCAAGACGTCACCCGTCACGATGCCTGGCCTCCTGGTCGTCGACAGCTGATGTATTTGCTCGTACAATCATATCAGCAGGTTCCTTGCATCTGCAAGTTCTTTGTTGCTACGCTGAACGACGGTGACTTCCGGTCGGCTCACGGAGACGGAGATGCGGGCGTGGCAGGCGCTGCTCCACGCTCACCACCAGGTCATCCGGCAGCTCGATCGGGAGCTCCGAGAGGAGCACGACCTTCCATTCGCCGCCTACGACGTCCTGCTCAGGCTGACCCAAGCGCCCGGCAGGTCGTTGCGCATGACGGATCTGGCCGAACGGGTGATGCTCTCGCCAAGCGGCCTGACGCGGGCCGTCGATCGGCTGGTGGCGAAGGGACTGGTCCAGCGGCAACCGGATCCGGAGGACGGCCGGGTGGCGTTGGCGTGCCTCACCGAAGTCGGGCGCAGGAAACTGAGACGGGCCGCCCGGACTCACCTGCGGGGCATCCGAGAGCACTTCACGGGCCGGCTCAGCGAGACGCAACTGCGTACCGTCGCTTCGGGCCTGGAGACGATCACCGGGACCCACACCCCCCACTAGTCCTGAGCAACGCGTTTCAGTCACGGTGAAACGCGGTCAGCCGCTCCCCTTCCTCTTCGACCTCCCGCAGGATCTCTCGTGGTAGACGCGCGAATGGCTCGATCCGCACGCCGCCGTCCCGATAGTGCCACCCGCCCGCAACGGCGCCGTCGACGAGGAACGTCCCGATTGAGTGCGGGGTCCTCGTGCTGAACACTCGGGAGCGATATGCCTCCGGAAGGATCTGGGAGCGGCGCGCGTGTGCCAGCAGGGCGGCGTCCCACGTCGGGAGGAACCGGACCGGCGCCGGTGTGTCCATGTCCGGTAGCGGGGCGCGAGGCACGTCGAGCAGCTCGCCGCCGTGTTCGTCCCGGAACCGGCGGAGCCGGACTCGCTCGAGCACGGAGCGGAGCTTCGCGGTCGGCAGACCCGACCAGCTGGCGAGGTCTTTCAGCGAGGCGGGCCCGAAGCCGCCGAGGTATCGGCGCACCAGATGCTCCAGCCCCTCGGTCTCGGTGACGCCAGAGAGGCCGAGCCAATGATCGGCAAGGTCGTAGAGGTCCGCCCGCCGATGTTCCCACGTGCCTGAGGGCGGAACCCGGACGATGTCGGTCCATATACCGATTCCCACCACCGCGATGCGCGGATACCCCTCCGCCAGGAGGAGCCCCTGGACCTCCCTGGCCCGGCGGGGGCCGTCGGCGAGATGCTCCCGCACCCGCGCGGCGACGGCGTCCATGTCGACGTCCTCGAGCTCTCTCCGCTGGGTGCGGAACCACCACTCCTGGCGGGTCTTCCTGATCGCCGCGACGAAGAGATAGAAGTCTCGAGGAGAGACGATATGGATGGTGGCCCTCATCAGGGTGCCCTGCACCGCCCGCCGCTCCTCCAACGCCTTCGTCAGTGCGTCGCGGCGGAAGTTCGCCAGGCGGGTCCACAGGGCGATGTAGGCCGACGGAGCGTATTGGGCCTGAAGGCCTGCGACGCGCTCGATGGCCCGATCGATCGGGAGATCCGACCGCTCCAGCAGGAGCTGCCGTGCCAGCAGGGCCCGGTTCAGCTCCCGGGTGGTGAGGACGCGCTCGGTCAAGGTGGGACGGGATGCTACCGCACGAGCCAGGATCTGCTAGGCGGGGAGGCCCTTGGTCTCCTCGAGGGTGAGCTTGGTGGTCGTGGGGGAAAGCCTGAGGCCGACCATTCCGATCCGACCGGCAACCCAGGCGCCGCTCTTGAGCAGCTCGACCTTCAGTCCCCCATCCGCGGCCTCGATGATCCGCAGGATCATGCCGCGCTCAGTGCGGTAGACGGTGGGGGAGATCGGGATTGTCGCCACTTTATCCAGTCTACGCCTTTACGACGCGCTTCGCAGGACCATGGACGCCGTACAGCTGGGACCTGCGTCCCCGTCGCGACGTGTAGACCAAGCGCGGTGGGGCGACCTCCATCCCCTCCTGCTGGAACTCGTCGGCGAGCCTGAGCCGAGCGGCGATCCTGCTCACATCGGCTCGCTGCTCGGGCAAGACGAGCGTCACTCCGGTGCCGCTCCGTCCAGCTCTCGCCGTCCGGCCGACCCGATGCACGTATCCGTCGTCGTCTTCCGGTGGGTCGTAGTTGATGACGTGGACGATGTCCTCCACGTCGAGTCCGCGTGCGGCCACGTCGGTCGCCACCAGGGTGGCCACTTTCCCCGACCTGAACCTGTCCAGCGCGCGTTCCCGGGCGGCCTGAGTCAGGTCGCCGTGCATGGCCGCCGCCGGGATGCCCCGGGCCCGGAGACGTACGGCCAACCTATCGGCGCTCCGCTTGGTACGAACGAACACCAGGGTCCGGCCGACTTCACCATCGAGGATGCCGGCAAGGGCCTCCAGCTTGCCCCCGCTGCTCACCGGGACGAACCGGTGCTTGACCTCCTCCACGGTCGCCCGAGGAGCTTCCACCTCGTGCCTGACCGCGTTCCGCGTGTACGCCGCGGCGAGCCGCCGGATCTGCTCGCCGAGGGTGGCAGAGAAGAACATCGTCTGCCGGTCCCGGCTCAGGCGGCCGACGATCCGGTCGACCTGAGGCTGGAACCCCATGTCGAGCATCCGGTCGGCTTCGTCCAGGACCAGGATGCGCACACCATCCAGCCGGATCTTTCCTCGCGACGCGAGGTCCTCGAGGCGCCCGGGGGTGGCCACGACCACGTCCGCTCGCGATAGGGCGCTGGCCTGCTCCTTGATGCTGACGCCGCCGTACGCCGCCGCCACCCGGAGGTTCCGGGCCCCGGCGATCCCGGCGAACTCGCCGACGACCTGCGCCGCCAGCTCCCGCGTCGGGACGAGCACCAGCGCCATCGGACGCTGCGGGGAGCGCGGCGCCCGCTCCACGATCGGGATGGCGAACGCGAGCGTCTTCCCCGACCCGGTCTGCGAGCGGGCCAGGATGTCTCGGCCGGCGAGCAGGTCGGGCAGCACGAGCGATTGGATGGGGAACGGCGTGGCGATCCCTCGTTGGGCCAGGGCCCTGTCGACGGGCAGCGACACGCCGAGGTCAGTGAATGACTTGCGGGACATCTGAACTCCTTCTGCGGCGCGATCGCCGCTGACGATCCGGCGAGGTCTCTCTTCCTCGCGGCAGACCGTCCGAAGGAGGACTGCGGAAGTGAACCCTCACGGGGCAGCTCAATCGCCACCCGTGGTAGGAGAATAACAGGTAGAGAGGGCCTCTGACTGCCTTTCTGGAGTCAGATTCGAGAATCGGACGTCCGTCAGAGGAGTTCTGCCTCAACCGTAACGTCGATGGCGCGCCTGGTCGCGTCGAAGACCGGGCAGCGCCGGGCTCCCCGCTCGAGGATCTCTCGCGCCAGGACCTCCTCGGCCCCCTCGACGCTCGCCCGGATCCTCACCCTGGTCGAGAGAGGCCCCGCCGGCACACCCTCCTCCATGCCAAGGATGCCTCGGTCGTCCGATTCGCTGTCCACCTCGACCTCGAGCGACGTGAGCCTCAAGCGCTCGCGGGCGGCCTCCATCCCGATGGTCGACGCGACGCAGGAGGCGAGCGCGGCACGGAACAGCCATCCGGGCGAGGGTTCCTCCCCGCGTCCGCCGACGCCCCCCGGCATGTCGGTGGCGATGCGCTCGTCGCCCGATCCCTCCACTTCCACTCGGAGCGCCTCCCCCAACGTCGCGCGCGCAGGGGAATCCGTGTACCGCACCTCCTCGGGATGTTCTGAGAGGTATCGAACGGCCTTCTCGATCGAGTCCCCGATGTCAGTCACGCGGCCTCCTGAGAGATGGCGAATGGCTGTCGCTCCCGCGGCGCCCGCTCATTCGACCCGGTACTCGAGACTGTACGATCCCCCAGGACCTCCCGGCGCTTCGAAGGTCCCCTCGCCGCCGAGTCCGGAGAGCTCACCGGTGCCCGAGCCCCCGATCACTGTCCAGGTACCTTTCGATCGCTTGCCATCATGTTCCCCAAGGGCGATGAGGATGAAGCTGCCCGCACGATCCCCCATCGTGCCCGTGATCCTCTGCATGCCGACGAACGTGGCGGTCCCACCGGGCACGTAACACATCAGCCACTCCACCGATCCGTCGCCCTCGATATCGCCGGTGAGTCTCTGGGTCCCGTTGGCTCGAGTGAGCTTCGCGCCACCATCGAGCTCCTCGTACGTGTTCTCCCCCATCGAGGTGACCTCGAACGTACCGGTAGCTTTCGGCATGATGCCTCCTCCTCCTCAGAGGACGATCTCAGGTGGCCCTGCGTCCGCTGACGGGGAGGGCTGCGTGGACGGCCTGCCAGCAGTACCAGGCGGCCACCGTTCGGTAGGGCCGGAACCGCTCGCCCTCACCCTGAAGCTGCTTCGGTTTGAGGAGCTCCGACAGCCCGTAGGCCAGCGAGTAGCCCTTGCGGACCCCGTAGTCGTCCACCGGCCACACGTCCAGCCGGCGGAGCTGGAAGATCAGGAACATCTCCGCCGTCCATCGCCCGATGCCGCGAACGACCGTGAGGCGTTCGATGAGCTCCTCGTCGGGAAGCCTGCTGATCTGGTCGAGGGGAACGGTTCCGTCGGCGACCTTCGCCGCAAGGTCCCGGATCGAGGCTGCCTTGCTTCCGGAGAGCCCGGCACCCCGAAGCCGCTCCTCGGGGAGGCCCAGGACGGCCTCCGGGGAGAGGTTGCCGTCGAACAGGGCCACGAATCGTCGATGGATGGCCGCCGCCGCCGCGCCAGCGAGCTGTTGGTACAGGATGCTCTCGGCCAGCGCCGCGAAATGATCCGTGGTCGGTTTGGGCAGGCGGAAGGGACCGGTCCGCTCCATGAGCCCGGCCATGACCTGGTCGCGCCGCGCCACTTCGGCGGCCGCCGCAGAAAGACTGACCCTCCGCATGGCCAGACAGCCTATCGGTTGCGGCGGGGAAGGGGCGCCCTCAGGTTCGTCAGCCGGCGGCGCGTCCCCTGAGGACCTGGAGGTACTCGTCCAGCCGGTCGTAGCTCTCGGCGGCGCCGGACTCCATCCCGGAATCGATCATGCCGTCGCGGTCCTCGACCGTGTCGAAGACGGATGTGGCCGTAATCGTGGTCTTGCCGTCGTGCTCCTCGAAGGTCATGGTCTCGACCGAGACGTGGCCGGGCATGCCCTCGAACTCGAAGGTCCAGGTGAGGCGCTCCGGCCGGACGATCTCGCGGAACTCGCCGTGGAAGCCGTACTCCTCACCGTCGGGGCCGCGGTGCACGACCCGCCACGTGCCCCCCGGACGGAAGTCCATTTCGCAGCTGGCGATCTCGTACTTCCTCGGTCCCCACCAGTTCGACATGTGCTCGCACGAGCTGTGGGCCTCGAACACGAGGTCCCGCGGCGCGTCGAACACGCGGGTCATGGCGATCTCCCGGTCAGACGGGGTGGTCACCTTGAGCTCGTTGCTACCGCTTCCGCCCATCGTCCTGCTCCTTTCCTCGTCCCTGGAGCTCGTCCAGGTACTCCTCCAGCCGGTCGTAGCTCTCCTCCCAGAAGCGACGGTACCGCTCGGCCCACTCGGCGACCTCCTTGAGCGGCCCCGCCTCGAGCCGCGCGGGCCGCCACTGCCGCTCCCGGCCCCGCGCGATCAGCCCCGCCCGCTCCAGCACCTTCAGGTGCTTGGAGACGGCCGGCAGGCTGATCTCGAACGGCTCCGCCAGCTCGGTGACGGAGGCCTCCCCGATCGACAACCGGGCCAGGATCGCCCGCCGCGTGGGATCCGCGAGGGCCGCGAAGGTGCGGTCCAGCCGATCGGTCGTGGTGGTCACTCAACCTCCCGGTTATATAACTGTCTGGTAAAATACGCCCCGTCGCAGGCTCGCGTCAAGTGCCGATTCCCCCCAGAGCGGGTCCGCCATCGGGAAGCGCGGCCGCCGCCCTCGGCGACGGCCACTTCACCTACGAGGTCGAACTCGTGCTCGACGGCGTCCGCTACATTGCCACCGCCACGTGGCCGGGCGACGAGATCGTCGGCGACGAGGCCCTCGGTGGCGCTCCATTTCACTCCGGACCTCCCGGCCCTCTCCTAGCAGCCGACAACGGCAGGCTCGTAGGATGTTTGTTGAAGATGGCGACCCGGAACGACTCGGACCGCATGAGGGCGGTCGTCTACGACAGGTACGGGCCTCCGGAAGTTCTGCGGCTCGAAGAGGTCGAGCGGCCGGTCCCCAAGGGCGACGAAGTCCTCATCAAGGTCCACGCCACGACGGTCAATCGGACTGATACGGGTCTTCGCACCGCGGAGTACTTCATCAGCCGCTTCCTCACCGGCCTTCTGCGACCGAAGCGGAAGATCCCCGGCACGGAGCTGGCCGGCGAGGTCAAGGCAGTCGGCCCGTCCGTCACCGAGTTCGAGGTGGGTGACCACGTCTTCGGCGTCAGCGCGAGCACGGCCGGCGCACACGCGGAATTCATCTCCCTCCCGGAGAGTGCCCCGCTGGCGCACAAGCCGACCGGCATGACGTTCGAAGAGGCCGCTGCGGTCCCCGACGG
Source organism: Actinomycetota bacterium (assembly GCA_050692195.1). Taxonomy (GTDB): domain Bacteria; phylum Actinomycetota; class UBA4738; order UBA4738; family UBA4738; genus JBOGVA01. Next base: position 13,428 of record JBOGVA010000037.1, read on the forward strand.
GGTCATCCTCGCCCTGACGTACCTGAGACGGGTGGATCTCCAGAACAGGCGGAAGATCCTCATCTACGGCGCGTCGGGATCGATCGGCACGGCGGGCGTGCAGCTGGCCAGGTACTTCGACGCCGACGTCACCGCGGTCTGCAACACGAAGAACGTCGAGCTGGTGACATCGCTCGGAGCCGACCGGGTCATCGACTACACGCAGGAGGACTTCACGAAGCACCGCGAGACGTACGACTTGATCTTCGACGCGGTCGGCAAGCTCTCGTTCAAGCGGTGCAGAGGCTCGTTGAGGCCAGGCGGGATCTACGCCTCAACCGACCTCGGACCCTATTGGCAGAACCCGTTCCTGGCGCTGTGGACGTCGCAGATCGGCGACAAGAAGGTGCTGTTTCCGATACCACGGTACACAAAGAGGGACGTCCTCTTCGTCAAGGAGCTCGTCGAGGCGGGGAGGTACCGAGCGGTGATCGACCGGCGTTACCCGTTGGAGGGCGTTGTCGAGGCGAACAGGTACGTCGAGACGGGGCAGAAGACGGGGAACGTCGTTCTGACCGTCAGCCACGATGGCACGACCTGAGTAGGCCGTCGCCACCACTTCTTGTTCTCGAGCTCCTCCTCGAGCTCGCGCGCCCGGTCGATCGCCGGGCTTTCACCGAACTCCTCCAGCTCGAAGATCGATCTGGCGGATCTCGATCTCACTCTCCTGGCCGTACTCGTGCTCGGCGGCCTCGACCGGGACGCGCTTGGCCCACTCGACGGCATCTTCCATCGACTTCACCTGGAGGATCCAGTAACCGGCGACGATCTCCTTGGGGTCGGCGAAGGGGCCGTCAATCACGGTGGTCTTCCCGCCGGAGTACTTGACCCGAACACCCTCGGCACTGGGGTGGAGCCCCGAGAGATCCAGCAGCACGCCGGCCTTCGTAAGCTCCTCGTTGTACTTGCCCATCGCCGCCAAGAGCTCCTCGCTCGGGAGCTCGCCCGGTTCCTGGTCTCCCTTGACCATCATCATCACCCGCATGTTCACGCCTCCTTCCTGTCTACTTGGCCCCGGCGACCTCGATCCGGGTGTGGACCCTGACTCTACAAGTGCTGCCAGGGCCGCGTGATCAGCTTCCGACGGTGATGACCACGTTCCCCCGCTGGTGGCCTTTCTCGACATAACGGTGAGCCTCAGGGATCTGCTCGAGCGAATAGCGCCTGTCGATGACCGCCTTGACCTCTCCCGCCTCCATCAGATCTCTAAGAACCACCAAGTCTTCAGTCTTCTCCTTGGTGGAGGATCGAACCGAGACGTAGGAGCCATTCTCCGCCAACACCCTCTTGCCGCGCCTGGGCGAGCCCTTGCCCACGGCGTCGAAGACGATGTCGTAGATCTGGCCGGCTTCCGTGAAGTCCTGTTTTCGTGTAGTCGACGACCTCGTCGACTCCCAAGGACCTGACCAATTCCACATTCGAGGTGCTACACACCCCGGTCACGTGGGCCCCAACGTGGGTGGCGAGCTGAACGGCGAAGGTCCCCACACTCCCAGATGAGCCGTACACGAGGACCCTCCTCCCACTCCCGACGTGTTCCTACCACCCCCCAGAGGACGAACCCGTGACGGAGACGCTGCTGTGTTTCCATCTCTCCGCGATCATCCTGGTCGGGCTGCTCCTCGATGCCACCGTCGGGTGGGCGGTGGGCCGCACCACCTCTGCCATCGGGATCCCCTTTATGGCGCTCAGGGTGGGCGTCGAGGCCTGGCGGGGCGGCGAGCACGACCGCCACGGGGAGGGTTGAGCCCTGAGGCCAAGTCACGCCCGCGTCCTCCCCCAGCCAGTAGACCGGTATCCTCCAGGGTGGAGGTGGTTTCCATGGACCGCGACCCTGCCATCCCAGAGCCCTGCTGCCCCGACTGTCCGCCGGGCTGCTGCTGATGGGGCTGTTCCACCCAGCGCCGGCCGCAGTTCTCACCCTGGGGGCCGCTGCGTTGGCCGCCATGCTTCCCGCATGCGGAGGCGCCCAGTCGCCCAGCGAGCCTGCGGGCGGCTTGGGCAGACGACCCCCTGGCTTCAGCCTTCCGTCGGCGGGCGGCGGTCGCGTGGCCCTGTCGGACTTCACCGGGAAGCCCGTGCTGCTCTACTTCAGCATGGGCCCCGGTTGAGGAGGCTGCGTCCTGCAGGTGGTCGACCTGCACGAGAGCAAGAAGTTCGAAGCCCTGGAGGTGGAACTCCTGAGCGTCGCCCCCGACTCGCCGGAGGACTGGCTCGAGGCGGGACGCGAGTACGGCGTACGGGAATTCGACAACGTCCTGTCCGACGAAGGGAACGGCGTGGCGACCTCCTACGACGTCATGCAATGGCAGGCCGCGACGGGCGAGCTAGGCCACACCTTCGTCTTTGTGGACGAGGGGGGCAAGATCGCCTGGGTGAAGGACTACGGTGCGCCGGAGCACGGGGGCGTCATGTGGGTCGACCCGGACCAACTCGTGCGCGAGCTCGAACCGCACCTCTGAGGAGGATGCCGACGAGGCTGGAGATGCACAAACCCGAGGCGCTCTGCCGCCCAGGGGACACGCGGCGAAGAGAGGTGACCTGATGGACCAAGGATCCGTATCTGCAGGCGGTGCCTACACCCTCGCCGTGCAGGAGGACCGGTTCGAACCTGGGACACCGGGGGGGTTCCGCTTCAGAGTCCTAGGTCCCGACGGGCAGGCGGTGACCGATTACCGCCCATTGCATGAGCGCGATCTTCACCTGATCGTGGTGCGGCGTGATCTCGCCACCTTCTCCCACCTGCACCCCACCCGAGAGGCTGACGGGACGTGGCACGTCGAGTTGACCCTTCCCTCCCCCGGATCGTATCGGGCCTTCGCCGACCTGGCCCCCAAGGATGGTCCCGACATGACCTTAGCGGTTGATCTCACCGCACCGGGAGAGTGGGTCGAGGAGCCGCTCCCCGCCCCGTCCAGGACCGCCCGGGCCGGCGGGTACCAGGTTGAGCTCACGGGCGAGCTGGCTGCTGGCGTCCATTCGGAGATCGCGTTCAGCGTCAGCCGAAACGGTTCTGGCGTGGAACTCGAGCCCTATCTCGGTGCTCTGGGCCACCTCGTGGCGCTGCGAGCCTCGGACCTGGCATACCTGCACGTCCATCCGCTCGAGGACGCCACATCCGAAGCCGTTCGCTTCGGCGTCGAGGTCCCGTCGTCGGCAGCCTATCGGCTCTTCCTCCAGTTCCAGCACGAACACCGGGTCCACACGGCGGCGTTCACGGTTCAGTCATCCGAGGCACGGGCCCATGGCGAGATGCCGGAACATCGCGGCGGCCATCGGGTGAACCACTAGAGGCTACGCACCGCTCTGGCTGTCCTCGCCCCCTATGGGTACGCTGCTTCCCTACTGTTCCGATTTGGATACCAGGCTCCGTGAAGCAAGCGTCGGGGCCCTCCGCGTCCTGGTCAGTTCGGCCGCCGCGACGAACCCGAGACCCCAGGCAATGGCCGCCAGCCTCCAGCCCAAGCCGAGACTCGAGGCCACGTCCGGGTACACCCCCGAGGCGAGCCCAAGGAGGGCTGGTAGGAGACCGGCGACCCACGCCGTCAGCCTCCAGCCGTCGGGCCGGAGGCTGGCCAGGAGGCCCACCCCGATGACGGTGAAGCTGAAGGCGGCCATGAACCCGTAGTGGCCGAGGGCGGCATGGTCGTCGGTGAGGGTCCTCTGCAGCCCGATGTTGGTGGACGCGAACGCGAGCAGCGGCACGGCTGCCATGATGATCAGCGCCAGCAGCACCCAATTCACTCGCGAGACGCCGAACGAACGGAAGAAGTCACGGCCGGTCGGGTGAAGAATCGCTGCCAAGAGCGTGAACGCGGCGAGAATCGGAGCGGCGGCGAACGGAAGGGAAGTACCGGCGAGTACAAAGGCCAGCATCAGCCCGACCCAGGGAATCAATGCCATCAACTGACCGGCGACGTTCTGCGACGGCCTCCGGAGTTGAGCGAGCATCCCCACAACCGCTGTCCCGAAGACGAACCCGAACGTGAGGTCGTGGACGCGGTGGTGGGGGTCCCTGAAGTGGCCGCTGATATGGCCGGCTGTTTCCTGTCCGAGTAGCCCAGCGATCAAGTTGGGCTGGACGAGCACCACACCGATGAACCCGACCAATGCAAGTGTGACCAGTACGACGACTGCGAACAGGGGCGAAGCGCGAAGCGAGAGCATCAGTTCGACCCTCGCACGTCTGGCTCGGTCGCGGAGGCTGCGTGGCATCGTCATCACGGCGCCCTACCAGCAGCGGGCGGTGTCTGTTCACTGGCGGGCGGTGTGTGACGCCCAGGGCCGTGCTCACCCCCGATGAGCATGATGATGCCAAGCAGCAGGAGCAGGACGACCGCTATGATCCCAACTACCTTGACCCAGCGAGGTGAGCCGGTGGTCGCTTCCCGGTCGGGCTCAGCCATGTGCGTGACCTCGTCTGTCGCGGGTGTTTGTCACGACGAACCCAGTTTAGGAGAACACTATGTCGATGTCAAACCAGCGTGTCTTGGGTCGCGTCGTCACGTATACTGGACTGGTGCCGAAGCTGTGGACCGAAACGATCGAGGCGCACCGCCGCGAGGTGCGCGACGCGATTCTGGACACAACCGCGGCGCTGGTGGCCGAGCACGGGCTCCTGTCAGTGACGATGTCGCAAGTCGCGGAGGAGACCGGCATCGGCCGTGCGACGCTGTACAAGTACTTCCCAGACGTCGAAGCGATCCTGTTCGCCTGGCACGAACGTCAGATCGCCGGCCACCTCGAATATCTCGCCGAGGTCCGAGACCAGGCCAGCGACGCCGGCGGGCGACTCAAAGTTGTATTGGAGGCTTACGCACTCATCTCCCACGAGTCCCGTGGGCACCACGACACTGAACTCGCGGCGTTCCTGCATCGAGACGAGCAGGTCGCCCGAGCGCAGCAGCAGCTCCGCAACATGATCCGGGACCTGCTCGTCGAGGGCGCAGAGACCGGCGATCTCCGGGACGACGTCGCGGCCGACGAGCTCGCGAGCTACTGCCTCCACGCTCTCACGGCAGCGAGGAACCTGCCGTCCAGGGCCGCTGTCGGCCGGCTCGTCACGGTCACTCTGGCCGGGTTGCGTCCCCCACGCTGAGAACCGGCATCTCGCCGCCGGTGTACACGCGGTCGACGTCGAAGCGCGGCAGCGTGCGGTCGAGCCAGCGCGGGATCCACCAGTTGGCGCGCCCGAAGAGCTGCATGAGGGCGGGGACGAGCAGCATCCGGACGACGGTGGCGTCGAGGAAGATCGCGGTCGCCATGCCGACGCCGAGCAGCTTGAGGAAGATCTCGTCGCTGACGGCGAGGGCGAGGAAGACGGCGACCATGATCGCGGCGGCGGCGGTGATCACGCGCGCCGTCTTCGCCAGCCCGTCGGCGACGGCTCGGCTGGTCTGGCCGTGGCCGAGGTACTCCTCGCGCATGCGGGAGAGCAGGAAGACCTCGTAGTCCATGGAGAGGCCGAAGAGGATGGCGAACATCATCACCGGCATGAAGGGCGGCACCGGCGTGTCGGTGTCGATGCCGAGCAGCTCTCCGAACCAGCCGCCCTCGGCGGCGAGCGCGAGCACGCCGTAGGCCGCGCCGACCGCGAGCAGGTTCATCACGCCGGCCTTGAGCGCGATCAGCGGCGAGCGGAAGGCGGCGAGCAGGAAGAGGAAGGAGAGACCGACGACGGCGGCGATCAGCAGCGGCAGTCGCGAGCCGATGAGGTCGCTCTGGTCGACGACCGAGGCGGTCAGACCGCCGACGTGGACCTCCACGC